>DGXO01000026.1:0-7111 GCA_002395605.1 Bacteroidales bacterium UBA4230 | reverse complement strand
GTGGTCATGAGGCTTATGGTCATGAATCCGCCATAGCTCCAGCCGTGTACTCCAATGCGCTCAGAATCCACATAGGGGAGTTCCATCAGGCGGCGGATGCCCACCATCTGGTCTTCCATTTCGGCCTTTCCGCACCGGCGGTTGATGGCCTTCTCAAAGGCGGTGCCGCGGTTGGATGTGCCGCGGTTGTCCTGGACATACACCAGATATCCCTTCTGGGCCATGAGCATTTCCCACATGCGGATATTCCCAAGCCAACTGTCCTGGACCATCTGGGAATGAGGGCCGCCGTAAACGTAAACGATTAACGGATACTTTTTTCCGGGGTCAAAATCCTTAGGATAAATGAGCCTGTAGTAGTTCTCAAAGGCGCCATCGGCCGAAGGAACCGTGCCGAGTTCCACTTTGCAGGAAGCATATTCGGCCAGAGGGTCATCTCCCTCATAAAGCAGTTCCGACGTTTTTCCGTCCGTGGTGCGTTTCCACATCTTGGTGGGCGTGGAGGTGTTGGAGAAAATGTCCAGGAACTCCTTGCAGCCGGGGTACAGCAAGACATTGTGCCAGCCGCGGCCGGAGGTAAGCTGCACCGGTTTATAGAACTTCGCTTTCTTTACGGCGTTCTTCTTTGGAACGTTCAGCCTTATCTTATAAAGGTGGTTCTGCACCGGGGAGTTTTCGGCCGAAGTATAGTAGACAAAGGTGCCGTCATTGTCCATGTACTCAAGGTCTGCGCTGGCCGTAGGCAGATGGCGGATTGCGCCAAGGGTGTCGGCGAGATAGAGGTTCTTGAACCCGTTACGGTTGTCGGTTCTGTAAATGAAGACATCGGTTCGGCCCTTCACAAAGCGGATGGGGTCCTGGGGCTCAATCCAGGCGTCGTTGTCTTCCGTGAGGATGGTGCGCACAAACAATCCGTCAAGCGCCCTGTACTGGTTCAGCCTCATGTGGTGCTGGCTGCGGTCTACAATCTGCGCATAGACATACCTTGAATCCGGGCTCCAGGCAATGTTGGTTATGTATCTTTCGGCCGAAAAATCAGTGACATTTAGCCAAACGGTGTTTTTGCTTTCAATGTGGAAAATGCCCACCGAGATATGCTCGGAGGCCATTCCGTTCATGGGATAGTATATCTCCTGAAGGGTGCCGGTGCGGGAGCCGATGTCAAGGAGCGGGAACTTTGTGACAGCCGTCTGATCTTTCCGGTAGAAGGCCACCTTAGTGGAGTCCGGGGAAACATACCATCCGGCGTCAATGCCGAATTCGTTGCGGCTTACGGTTTGGCCGTAAACTATGCCGGAGTTATTTGAAATGGCTATGTCAGTGACATTTCCGGTGGAGTTGTCCTTTACAAAAAGGCTGTATCCGTCATGGAAAACGGTGAAATTGTCCTCAGGTTGGGCCGGGAAGGCCGGGTACTTGTCCCGGGGGATACGGCTGTAGCCTACGCCCTTGTAGATGGCCTCCTCCATGGTAAGGTCCTTTCCGGGATGGGCCTCACGGATATCCAGGACATTGTTTTGAGCAAAAAGTGCGCTGCCCGCAAGGACAGTGCACAGTAAGGTGAAAAGCTTTCTCATATTCTACAGGAAGAATGGATCCTCAACGTTTATGTTTCCGGGCTCAAGGGTAACTTTGTCTACCACGGATTTTTCATAGCCTCTCCAGGGGAGAGCGCCCTTGTACTCCTTGTAGTGGACGGTGACCTTGGAGCCAGTGAGGTTGTTGAGCTGCTCTGCAACTTCAGGGTCTGCCACGGAGAACTTGAAGTTTTTGGACTGGACGGTGCCCTGGGCGTTTTTGTTGCCGTAGCCGGTGAGGATAATCTCTCCTTCATAGGTTTTCCATATATAACCCGTATAGGTGAGGGAATTCAGTTCTCCGGTTTTGGTGCCGTCGGAGAATACCCAGAAGAATTTGAAATAGAGGAAGCCTGCGAGGGCTGCTACAACAAGGAGTCCTACAAGACATCCTACAGTTTTGCCAGTGTTAGCCATTTTGTCATTTTTGTTTTCACAAAGATAGCATTTTTTTTAGTATCTTCGCGTACACTAAAACTGTGAACTATGTTTGATCTTGCAATTCTTGGCGGAGGCCCCGCCGGTTATGTGGCTGCAGAGAAGGCGGCAAAGGGCGGAATGTCCGTAGTACTGTTTGAAAAGAGGGAACTTGGCGGAGTGTGCCTCAATGAGGGCTGTATACCCACCAAGACACTTCTTTACAGCGCCAAACTCTTCGAT
This sequence comes from Bacteroidales bacterium UBA4230, assembly GCA_002395605.1. Lineage (GTDB taxonomy): Bacteria > Bacteroidota > Bacteroidia > Bacteroidales > UBA932 > Cryptobacteroides. The sequence goes on along the minus strand of DGXO01000026.1, from coordinate 4,874 downwards.
TACGCCCGTCACTCAGACAAATACGGGGTGTCCGTTTCAGATGCCTCCCTGGATTTCCCGGCAGTGATGAAGCGCAAGGAAAAGGTTGTGAAAAAGCTTGTCGGCGGCGTTCGTGTACGTATGAGGGAGGCTGCCGTTGAGGTTGTGAAAGAAAACGCTTTCATAGAAGGCGCAGTTCCGGGAGGCTTTGCAGTTTCGGCCGGTGAAGGCCGCTACGAGGCCGCAAGGCTTCTTGTTTGCACCGGTTCAGAGGCCGCGGTGCCGCCCATCCCCGGCGTGGCGGAGTCTCCTGCCATAGTTACCAACCGTGAGCTCCTTCAGATGACGGAAATCCCTGAGAATCTGGTCATTATAGGCGGCGGCGTAATTGGGATGGAGTTTGCCTCCTTCTTCAATTCCGTAGGCTCAAAAGTCACTGTAATAGAGATGCTTCCAAAGATCCTCGGCCCCATGGACCAGGAGATTTCGGCCATGCTGCAGGCTCAGTACGCAAAAAAGGGCGTGGAATTCCACCTGAGCTGCAAGGTTGTTGCCGTAGAGGGCTCGGAGGTAGTCTATGAAACTCCGGAAGGGGAAACCTGCCGCGCCGCCGGAGACAAGATACTCCTTAGCGTCGGCCGTCGGGCAAATGTGAGGGGTTTCGGCCTTGAAAACATTGGCGTAAAGGTGGAAAGGGGCATTGTAGTCAATTCCAAAATGGAAACATCCGTTCCGGGAGTTTGGGCTGCCGGTGATGTGACCGCGTTCTCCATGCTTGCCCATACCGCCTCCCGGGAGGCCGAAGTCGCCGTTTCAAATATGCTGGGAATCCCCGCGGAAATGAGCTACAAGGCCATTCCCGGCATCGTATATACCAATCCTGAGGTGGCAGGCGTGGGCATTACGGAGCAGGAAGCCGGGGAGGATGTGAAAGTTCTCAAGCTCCCCATGGCCTATTCCGGTCGTTTTGTGGCCGAGAACGAGAGGGGAGAGGGCCTGTGCAAGGTCCTGGTAGGCCCTTCAGGAGAGGTTGTGGGCGTCCACATGCTTGGCAATCCTTGCTCGGAGATAATCCTTTCGGCCGCAATTGCCGTGGAAAAGGGCATGACCGTCCCGGAACTGCTGGAGGTTGTTTTCCCTCACCCTACGGTAGGGGAAATACTGAAAGAAACTCTGGCACAGTAGTTCCTTCAAAATAGTCTTTTACATTTTCCTGGAGAACGGCTTCGGGCCGTTTCCCAAGGAGTTTTGTGGCCAGTTCTTCTGCAGGGCGGCTACCGATAAAGTCGCCGGTGAACTCCAACTCTGAAAAGACGCCGTGGGTGAGGGTATAATGTGCGGTTACGGTACCGCAGGGGAATTTTTTGGTGGTGCTGAATTCCGTCTTTGGTGAGCGCCCGTAAACCCATTCCCACGTGCTGAATTTTTTATGTTTCAATTCTGTAACTTGCGCCTTCTGGGTATCTGTAAGGCGGATTTCAGGGTCTTCTCCTGCAAGGGCTCCGTGAAGCGCAGCTTTGAAACTCTCTATATCTTTGAACTGGGGAAGGAGGCTTCTGAGATTGCAGACGCGGCTTTGGACCGACGCTATTCCGGCGGCCTGGAGTTTACTCCCTGGCACCGCCAGGGCTTCAGTCAGGGCTTTAAGGTCCACGTCCCACATCAGGGTTCCGTGAATCATCATGCGGTCTTTGGAGAGGCGCTTTGCCCAGCCGGAGCATTTTCGGCCGTTCACCATTATATCGTTTCGGCCTGTCCTTTCTGCGGGAATGCCAAGCTGCCTCAGGGCTTCGGCCATGGTGTCGTAATGATTCTCCACCACTTTTGCAGGCCCTGCAATGCTGTAGTTGAGGTTTCCAAGGTCGTGATATACCGCGCCGCCGCCGGTAACGCGTCTTGCCAGTTTTATCCCGTGTGCCTCCAGGTAGGGGAGATTGACCTCCGCGTATGCGCTTTGGTTAAGGCCGATAATCACCGACGGCGCGTTCTGCCACAACGAGAACACGGTTTCCTTGAGCCCCTCCAGGAGAAACTCATCGTGCGCCATGTTCCAGTGGGCGTCGGTGCAGGGATTGATTACGTAACGCATAATGTGTGGCTAATATAGCAATAATTACCGCAATTTCCACCACCCCTGGGTGCAAAACCACCCCCTTTTTGCACCTGGCACCGCGTTTTCGCCTGCCTCCGGTGCAAAACCATCCCATTTTTGCACCTGGCATCTCGTTTTCGGCCTTCCCCGGTGCACCCCCCACCTTTTTGCACCTGGCACCGCGTTTTCGGCTCCCTCCGGTGCAAAACCACCCCCTTTTTGCACCTGGGGCTATCATCGTTTTGCCGACAACGGGTACATTTGGTTGACTACGTGTAATGGCAGGCCGGTTAGCCTGGCCATTTGACCGTTAGAAGCATGGTATTGGTTGCGTAGGGTAATGGCCATCTCCTTCTTTTGGTTATCCGACAGTTCTTTGACGGACTGGACACCATACCGTGACTTGCACATGGAACATGTCAGCTGGAACAGTTCGTCATCCGACAATGATGGGGACTCTCCATATCTTAAGGATGTTTCTACCTGTGCCTCAACGTTTTTCAGAACCCAGTGCAGGTATTGACGGGCGCTTCCAAACAGATATTCCACTACTTTGTAGTTGACAAAACTATGGGGAAGAACCATTCCGTCACTTACAAGTAGCCCGTCAGGGACTGCATCATTACTGGTCCTTGTTATCTGACGCCTTTCACGGTAAGTTAGCATACAGCTTTGTTTTCCTGTGATTAGATCAAGGAAGTTGTTAAAATACAGATAGCCGCTGCACCACTTGTAGGAAAACAGATTGATGTCTTCCCTGACCACAAAAGGATTGCGGATAATGTAAGCAACCTCTGTTCGAAATTGATTCAAGGAGGTTATCGGAGTTGTTCCGCAGGCTATTTTGGATAGCATCTGCGCTTTACCTTTTGAAGCCATATAACGCGTCAGGCGCCTAATGAGACTGTCGAAAAACAGTCTTGCCTGGACAGAGTCCCCGTTTATCATAAGATGGAGGTGATTACTCATTATGGCATAAGCCATCACATCCAAATTCAATTCCCTGGAGACCAGTGCCATCATGTTCATAAGCACTTTCCTGTCCTCATCATTTTCTACCAATAAATCGTTTTCCACAGGAGAAGAGTAGAGATGGGTAAAAGGCCCCAATCTCCTGAATTCCTGTTCCATTTGCCAGTTTGTCATTGCACCCATAATGCGTGTTTGTTTTATGCAATACTACGCAATTAAAGGTGCAAGTCCGCCAGGCAGGGTGCAACTATTTACGTTTGAGGGTGCTTTTTGCTGTTTTTATTGTTGTATCACAAAATAAAAACGCAATCCGTAAAATAATTATACGGATTTATTTAGCAATGACTCCGCTACCAAGCATCTCTTCGCCATGGTACCATACGGCAAACTGGCCGGCAGAGATGCCCCTTTGGGGATGGTCGAAAAGGATGTAGAGGCCGCTATTGCGCATAATGAGCGTAGCGCTCTGAAGAGGCTGGCGGTAGCGGATGCGTACGCGGTAACGACGGTTTTCTCCGGGCTGCATTTTAAGGTCCTGGCGAATCCAGTGGACTTCTCCAGGCATGACTTTCAGGCAGAACCTGCTGAGTCCCTTGTGGTTATGGCCTTCTCCAACATACACACGGTTGGAAGCGGTATCTGTAGCTATGACAAACACCGGATTCTCATGACCGCCAATTCCAAGCCCTTTTCGCTGGCCGATGGTGTAGAACTGGGCACCTTCGTGACGCCCCACAATCTTGCCATAGGGATTATCCTTGTAACGGGTTTTCCGGATATGCTTCTTACCGCTGCGGTATGTTTCGGTTTCGAATTCAATATTGTAACTAACGGGGACTGAAAGCCTGTCAAGTTCTTCATCGGACAATGCAATGTCTCCGTATGGACTATCTCCAAGAGGCTGGCCGTCAGATGTCAGGATCTTCTCTTCAGGGGCGTACTGAACAGTGCGGTCCAGGGAGAGGCCGGGCTTCAAAAGACCTGTGATTGTATCCTGCTGCCATTTGTACAGGCAGTCTTCGGCATAATATGCATCGAAAACCTCAACAATGTCACCTTCCACGGACTCAAGTTTCTGCTTAAGGAACGTGGGAAGGTCCACCTTGCCCACAAAGCATATTCCCTGGGAATCCTTTTTTTCGGCCGAAGGAAGATCAGCCTCTTTTGCTATGCGCCTCACTTCCGGTTTTGTAAGATGGCCGATTGGGAACATTGCCTTTGAAAGCTGTTCCTGGGAGAGTTGGCAGAGGAAGTAGGTCTGGTCTTTGTTGGGATCCGTGCCCTCAAGGATGCGGAACACCTCTGTGTCATCCTGAGCGGAGCGAAGGACCTCCTTTCGGCAATAATGCCCCGTGGCAACATAGTCTGCGCCATATTTGAGGGCAATCTGAAGGAAAGCGTCAAATTTGATTTCGCGGTTGCAAAGGACGTCGGGGTTGGGAGTCCGGCCTTTTGAGTATTCGTCGAACATGTAGTCAACTACACGCTGGCGATACTGCCCGGAAAGATCCACGAAATAGAAGGGAATGCCTATCTTTCTTGCAACCATTTCGGCCACAAAACGGTCTTCCTCCCATTCGCAGTCTCCGTGAAGGGTGGAATCGGCGTCGTGCCAATTCTGCATGAACATGGCAAAGACGTCATAGCCCTCCTGCTTCAGGAGATACGCCGCCACCGACGAGTCCACGCCGCCGGAAAGGCCCACACATACTTTGATCTTACTCTTATCCACGGCGCAAAGTTAACACTTTTATTCCATTATATGCTCCCAGGTGCAAAAAGGGGGTGGTTTTGCACCGGAGGCGGCCGAAAACGCGGTGCCAGGTGCAAA
>DGXO01000010.1 GCA_002395605.1 Bacteroidales bacterium UBA4230 | reverse complement strand
GAAGCGCACGAAGCGGGCGGCCTTTCGGCTGGCATTTATATCCAGCACGCCGGCAAGCATCTGGGGCTGGTTGGCCACAATTCCCACGCTTCGGCCTGCAAAGCGGGCAAAACCAACTATTATGTTCTTGGCGAAGTCCTTGTGAATCTCAAAGAACTCTCCGTCATCTACTATGCTGCGGATGACTCCGTACATGTCGTAGGCCTTGTTGGGGTTGTCCGGGACAATTGAGTTGAGGGAGTCGTCCACTCTTCCCACAGGGTCTGAGGTTTCCTTGAGAGGAGCGGTTTCCATGTTGTTCTGGGGAATGTAGCTAAGGAGCTTCTTGATGGTTGCAATGGCATCTTCCTCGGTTTCTGCGGCAAAGTGGGCAACCCCGCTTTTTGAGGCATGCACGGATGCGCCGCCAAGCTGTTCCTGGTCCACCACCTCACCTGTAACGCTTTTTACAACGGCAGGGCCTGTGAGGAACATGTAGGAGGTGTTTTTAACCATTAGGGTGAAGTCCGTGAGGGCGGGAGAGTAAACCGCGCCGCCTGCGCAGGGACCCATTATGCAGCTTATCTGGGGTACAACACCGCTGGATAGGATGTTGCGCTCGAAGATCTCTCCGTAGCCGGCAAGGGCGTCAATGCCTTCCTGGATACGTGCTCCGCCGCTGTCGTTGAGGCCGATGCACGGTGCGCCGTTACGCAACGCCATGTCCTGCACCTTGCAAATTTTCTCGCTCATGGTTTTTGAGAGCGAGCCGCCGCTGACTGTGAAATCCTGTGCAAAGACATACACCAGACGGCCGTCAATGGTTCCGCATCCGGTTACTACTCCGTCTCCGTCCGGGTGACTTTTTTCCATGCCGAAATTGGTGCAGCGGTGCTGGACAAACATGTCAAACTCCTCAAAGCTGCCCTTGTCCAGAAGCAGCTCAAGGCGCTCGCGTGCAGTGAGTTTTCCCTTTGCATGCTGCGCCTCAATCCTTTTCTCTCCGCCTCCAAGCCGTGCTTTTGCCCGGCGCTCCACCAGTTTCTCTATGTTTTCTGTCTGTATACTCATATCTCTATAATATAGCGTGCAAATATACTAAATATCCTTCATACAGGCAAACCTTTCGCCGTCTTACCCCTTCCCGGCCACGAAAACGGCCCAAAACGTGGACGAATTATGATATTGGCGGACGTATTGTTGTCATATATTGCTATATTTGTGGTATGAAAAGGACAGCTCTCATCATATCATTCTTGTTTTGGGCCATGTGTGTTTCGGCCCAGACACCGATAGTGGCGCCGGACTTCAGGGAGCCTACCATGGTGTCAACGGAGTACTTCGGCCCCAATGCTTTTCCTGTGCCGGATATGACTGACGGCAGGGTTCGGCCTTATATCTACGCCGAACTTGCGGCGGACTATTACAAAGGCCGGGTGGCGGATGGCAACGACCACACCTGGGACGGGTTCATACGCCTCAATTTCCCCCTATGGTCAAAGCGGGCCAGCCTTGAAATCTGGGGACCTGTGGCAGAGCATTGGTCTTACTCCGGCGCGGTGGCGGATTACCGGCGCGTGGGGGATGCCCGCAATTCCGGAAAGTCCTGGGATTCAGGAGATTTGTATGTCTGTACTAATCTGCAGGTTCTGGTTGGGAAGCCCAATACGCTGAAGCCGGACATACTTCTAAGAGCGGCACTGAAATCCGCCATGGGAAACACCTTTGAGCAGGCCCGCTACTACGACTGCGGCGGCTACTTCTTTGACGGAACCATAGCGTGGTCACGGATGTTCCAGCAGAGCTACGTAATGGAAGTGAGGGCCGGGATCAGCGGCGGCTTCCTCTGCTGGCAGGACGGCCTCGCCCGGCAGAACGACGCCGTCCAGTTCGGCCTGTTTGCAAGCATAGCCACATGGGGATTCACCTTCATGGCCGATTATTCCGGCTACATCGGGTGGGAAAATGACGGAGACCGTCCGCGCCGCCTGCGTTTGCGTCTGGATGGCAACGCCGGAAGATGGCGCCCGTTTGTCCAGTACACCCACGGATTCAAAAACTACCCGTTTGACGGTGTACGTGCCGGTGTGGGGTACTGCTTCTGATACGGCCTATCTGAAGAACTTATCCACATCCTTCACGGCATCCGGGAGGGCGAAGACCGCAACGCGGTCGTAGGCTTCTATGTGGGTGCTGCCAACTGCGATGAAGCTGTCTCCGCCGCGTATGACGCCGCCTATGATGGCGTTTGCGGGGAACTCGATGTCCTTGAGCTGTTTCTTGGTAATGCGGGAGCCGGGGGCGGCGGTGTACTCCAGGACTTCGGCATCAGTGCCGCTGACATAGCGCACGGAGCGTACTTTGTCTGAGAGAGTGAACTTGAAGATACGGCTTGCGGTGATGAGTTTCTTGTTGATGACGCTGTCTACTCCCATGTCCTCTGCAAGACGGATGTACTCCAGGTTCTCCACCTGGGCGATAACCCTTGACACGCCCATCTTCTTTGCCACCACGCAGGCCAGGATGTTGGTTTCGTCGGAGCCGGTGAAGGCAAGCACGGCGTGGTAGCCGCGGATGTCTTCCTCCTTTAGGAAATCCGCGTTACGGACATCCCCGCACGCGACGGAAACGCTGTCCGGGAGAACCTCCGACAGATGCCGGCAGTGCTTGGGGTCTATGTCTATTATCTTGATGTCGTCTATCTTGCGTGCGGCAAGGCGGGCTGCTACCATCTGGCCGATTTCGCTGCCTCCCAATATCATGACCTTGCGGATTTCTATCTTGTCACGGCCAAGGTATTTCATGAGAGCGGGCATGCCGTCTCGGCGGCTGATAATATACAGGTAGTCGTTGTACTTGAAGGTGGAGTCGAACTTAGGGATAATGGTGTCGTTGCCCCTGGAGATAGCTACAATGCGGAATTCGGCCCCGTTTGGAAGTGCCGAAACCACCTGGGAGAACTCCGCCACCGTCATGTCCAGGAGGGGAGAGTCGTCTTCAATCTTGAATACGCCAAGTTGAAGTTTTCCGCGCGCGAAGTCAAGGGTGTCCGTGGAAGCTACAGACCGAAGCATGTCGTCTACTTCATCCGAGGCGCTTTTTTCAGGGAAGAACATCATGTCCAGGCCCATGTCCTTGAACAGGAGCTTGTTTTCCGGGGAAAGGAAGTCTTCGTCGTCTACGCGGGCCACAACGCGCCTGGTGCCCATTTTCTTGGCCAGAAGGGCGCTCACTATGTTCACGCTTTGGGACTGCAGGGGATTGACCGCAATGAAAAGGTCGGCCGAAGAGCATCCGGCTTCCTTGAGGTCCGGGATGGAGGAAGGCCCGCCCAGGATGGTGGCTACATCCGCGCTTTGGCTGAGGGAACGGATGCGCTCGGAATCCGGGTCTATGACCGTTATTTCATTGGACTCGTTGGAAAGCATCTTGGCAAGGTGCGCTCCAACCTGTCCGGCTCCTTCAATGATGATTTTCATACCCTTGGGTGCGTTAATTCATTTACAAATATAAGCTTTTTCCATTAATTTTTGTAAATTTGTGGAAATTCATGACCATTATGAAACGCTTACTAGTCCTTGTTGCTGCGTCGGCCCTCATGGTTTCCTGCGCCGCGCTCCAGAATCTCAATTCCCAGAGGCTCCTCCAAAGCGGCGCTTATGCCGCCCAGGCCCTTACCCTTCCTAAGGCCGACGTCCAGGCCTACGTGGCCCAGTACATCGCCCAGCTGGACGCTCAGAGCCAGGTGCTTCCGGCATCGGACCCCTACACCAAGAGGCTTGGCAACCTGGTTGGGAAACTCACCAATATCGGTGAGCAGCCTCTCAATTACAAGGTATACAGGAACAATGAGGTAAACGCCTTTGCCTGCGCAGACGGCTCCGTACGCGTTTACACAGGCATCATGGACCTCATGAATGACGACGAACTCCTTACGGTCATCGGCCACGAAATCGGCCATGTTGCGCTTGAGCACACATATCAGCAGATGCGCCGCAGCCTCCTCACAAGCGCCGCCTTCGAGGGCCTGGCATCTACCTCTGACAAAGTTGCCGCCCTCACGGATTCCCAGCTTGGCGCAATTGGCCAGGCCATGATTGAGGCCCACTATTCCAAAAAACAGGAAACTGAGGCCGATGAATTCAGCTACTCCTTCCTTGTTGCCGCAAAACGCAATCCCTGGACCATGGTTCAGGCCTTCGAGAAGCTCCAGACAGTCTCCGGCAGCGCAGTGACCGGCCCGGTGAGCAGTCTCTTCTCCACTCACCCCAATGTTGAAACGCGCATCAAGAATATTTCGGCAAAATGTGAGGCCGACGGCTATAAACGCCCCTAAAACAGGCCTTTAGGCACTATCCAGCCTTTATACAGGCCGGCTGGAACATGGCGCTCCGGGAGAATTTCCCCGGGGCGTCTCATTTTACGGTACTCCCTGTGCGCCTCTACTACGGCTTTGGCATAACTCCACTTGCCTTTAAGAAGAAAGACTATTGCCGAACAACCATCTAAGAACATTCGTACAAAAATAATTCTCTTTGCTTTCAGATAATACTTTCTGTCCGAATGCTTAAAGCCGCCCTGCAGGGCGGCCGGCCGGAGGCCGCGGGGGATAATAGGGGGCAGAGCCCCCTCAGATTTTGTGGGTGCGATGGCTTTGAGCGTTGCGGGAAGGTTATTCTCGAGCGTTAGCAGGTTGTTGCGGAAGTTGAGCCTCAGTTTGAAGGGAGACTCGTTGGAAAGTGTGCCGCCGCCTATGTGATAGACGTAGGACTCCGGGACAACCGTTACCTTCCAGCCCCTCAGCTGCATGCGCCAGCAAAGGTCTATTTCCTCCATGTGGGCAAAGAAGCGGTCGTCCAGGCCTCCAAGGGCCTTCCACACGGAAGAGCGTACCATGAGGCATGCGCCGGAGCACCAGAGGACATCCGTGGGGGAGTCGTACTGGCCGTGGTCCTTTTCAAGCTTCTGCATAATTCGGCCACGGCAAAAAGGATAGCCGAAGCTGTCTATGAGGCCTCCCGCGGCACCGGCGTATTCAAAGGTGTCGCGCTCCTTGAAAGAGAGGAACTTGGGGCCGCAGGCGCCGCACTCCGGATGGGTGTCCATCCAGTCCTGGAGCGCTTTTAGCCAGTGAGACGGCACCTCCACGTCTGAGTTTATAAGGACGTAGTACTCTGCTTCAACCTGCCGGAGGGCCTTGTTGTAGCCCCCTGTGAAGCCGAAGTTCTCAGTAAGCGTTATGAGCCGCACCTCCGGGAACTCTGCCTTCATCATTTGGGCCGAACCGTCACTGGAGGCGTTGTCGGCCACAATGACCTCTGCGTCAAGGCCTTTGCAGGATTCAATGAGCCCCGGCAGGAACTGCCTGAGGTAGTTCCTGGTGTTGTAGTTCAGTATGACAACTGCGGTTTTAAGCACTGAAGGAAACGTCTTTGAAGGCAAGGGTGGGGATTAGTTTGGACATGCAGGGGCGGGCGTCATCGGCGGTTGCAATGAGGCTGTTCCAAAGGGAGATGAAATTACCCGTTATGAGCATTTCCCTCACGGGATGAACCTTCTTTCCGCCGCGGATGAGGAAGCCCTCGATGCCGTAGGAGAAGTTTCCGGTGGCGGCATTTGAGTTGCCTCCGTTGAAGCCGGTGACAAGGATTCCATCCCCGATTCCCTTGAGGAGCTCTTCCTGTGTCTTATAGCCCCCGACCGGCATCAGCTTTACCCTGGTGGCGTCTTCTATGGTGGGCTCCACGCCCATCTTTCGGCCGATATAAGTGTTTATGAAATAAGTCTTTACAACGCCGTTTTCTATGATAGGAAGGTCCTTTGTGGCTACGCCTTCGCTGTCAAAGAGGCGGCAGCCGGTTTCTCCGGCAACGCGAGGAAGGTCCGTAATGTTCAGGAATTCAGGGAACAGTTTCTGCCCCAGTTTTCCTTCAAGGAAGGAATTTTTCTGCTGGATGGCAAAGCCGCCGAGGGCGTTCAGAAGGGGAGTGACCAGCTTCCCGGCGCATTCGGAATCCACTATGAGGTTGGTGCGGCAACTATCCGTGTCTACGGGGAAAAGCGCAGCGGCTGCCCTTTCGCAGGCCGTGCGGGCACAGCTGTCAATATTGAGGTCTTTGAGAAGTGGAGCCGCGTCCCACCAGAAATTGGAGTAATGGTTCCCATGGGCGTCTTCCACTGTTGCTTCATATCCAATCTCGAAGGAACTTTCCGTGTGGCGGGCAAAAAGGCCCTGGCTGTCAATGGTTATGCTGTCAAAGAGGCTGTCGGAGTACTCTCCTTCTTCGGCAATGAGGGTAAAGCCGTTTTCGGCCTCGCTCTTCCTGGGCCAGAAGCACGATTCCAGCGCCATTTTCCTTCTCATTTCCGACGTAAGCGTCTCATAGGCAGGGTCATAGAGGCCAAGCTCCTTTCCCGTGACGGCGTCTTTGACAAGGCGCTCAGGGGCGGGAAGGCAGCGGAATTCGTCCGGCTCCAGCATGCGGACTGTGTCTATTGAGCTGCGGATAAATGCCTGCAGCTCTTTCTCTTCCAGCCTGTTGGATGAGAATGTGCCGAACCTTCCGTCTACAAACAGTTGCAGCTGCAGGCTCTGGTCCAGGGCATAGGCGGTTTTGTCCACCTCTCCGTTCAGGATTCCTATCAGGTTCATCACGGATTTGCTATAGGTGAGACGCACCTGCTGCGCGCCCTCATCCAGGGCAAATTGAAGCGTTTTATTCAACTCCTTTATATCCATCACTGACCTCCTACTGTAAGATTGCCTATAAGTACCGTGGGGATGCCGCAGCTCACCGGCACGGACTGCTCTTTGCCGCAGGTCCAGGCGCCGGGGTCTATTTCAAGGTCGTCGGCCACGCCGCGGATGTCGGCAAGGGCTTCCGGGCCGTTCCCTATGATGTTGATGTCCTTGACGGGCATTGTAAGGCGCCCGTTTTCTATCAGGTAACCGGACTTTACGTAGAACGTGAAGTCTCCTTCACCAATCTGCACCTGTCCGTTTGAGAATTCATCTACAAAAATGCCTTTGGATACCTCTGCTATGAGGTCCTGGGCCTTTGCCGTGCCGCTTTCCATGTAGGTTGCCCTCATCCTTGGGAGGGGAGCGTAGCGGAAGGATTCGCGGCGGCCGTTTCCGGTGGGTTTTACGCCGTAGTGGGCGGCCGAAATGCGGTCGTGGAGGTAGGAGGTGAGGACGCCGTCCTCCACCATATATGTCTTCTGTCCGGGGATGCCTTCGTCGTCAAAGTTGATTGCGCCGCGGTTGCCGGCAATGGTGCCGTCGTCAATTATGTTTATGCCGGCAGGGCAGATTTTCTGTCCCATCTTTCCGGCAAAGATGGATGTGCCCTTGCGGTTGAAATCGGCCTCAAAGGCATGTCCCATGGCCTCGTGGAGGAGGATTCCGGAGGCTCCGGCACCCATCACAACGCTCATGCGGCCGCCTTCGGAACGGCGGGCATCAAAGCGGGCGTCAATCCCTTTCACGGCTTCTTCGGCCAGCTCCTTTGCAAGGGAGGGGGTGAGCATTTCGGCGCCGCAGCGGAAACTCCGGGAGACGGATTTGTTCTCCATTACGCCGTTTTGCTCAAAGACCGCGCTAATGGAGATGCTGCCCATGGGCCTGGTCTCGTATTTCAGTTCCCGGGCCGAATTGTACATGAGGATGTCGCTGACGGAGAACGCCAGGTTCACTATCACCTTGCGGATGCGGGTGTCGCGGCTGCGGACGTCTTTGTCCAAGGCTTGCAGGAAGGGGAGGAAGCCGTCCATTGGCATCTCCCGCCAGTTATTTTTCACGGGATAACGGTCTGCGGAAGGATTTGGCTCTCCGCGGCTGGGGTTGCGGGTTCCGTATGGGTTCACCTCCACGGGGCCGTCGGCAATCTGGGCGGCGGCACGGGCGCAGGCCATTATGTCGGCCTGCAGGGTGCTTTCGGAGTATGCGTAGCCGGTTTTTTCTCCGGCAAGGACACGCACTCCTACGCCGAAGTCTATGTGGCTGCCTCCGGAAGTTACGGCGCCGTCACGGAGAAGCAGGGAGCCGTAGCTTGTATTCTCAAAATAGAGGTCCGCGTAGCTTCCTCCGCGGGAAAGACCTTCGGCCACAATGGCATCCAGCATGGGAAGGCTAACCCGGAATGTGTCTAGGTAATAGTTCTTGCTTTGAATCATTTATGATCCTCATTTTCCGTATAGGGAACTCCGTCGTGGGCCAGCGGGGCCTTGGAGGAGATTTCCTTCACTATGAATTCTGCGGGGTTGAAATGGTGTTCCTCGGACACCGGATTGCCGGTAATTATTTCCTTCACTTTCCGGTATTTTTCCATGTCGCGAATGGCGAACCCCTTTTTGCTGCCTTCGGCAATGATAGAAAACGGCGGATGGGAATTGTCGGCCAGGATCCACTTGTCGCAGGTTTGCATGTAACTGTTGAAAAGGTAGTAGATGCCCATGCGGTAGCGCCTGCGGATGGTTTCTTCCGGGACGTCGTGGCCGCCGGCCTTTACCCTTGCCGCCACCCTCTCCACCGCAAGGTCCGGGCTCTCAAGCCAAAGGTAGAGCACGGTCACATAGTATCCCAGTTCCTGGGCCTTGCGGGTTATTTTTATAAGCGCCCTAGTGGCCAGGGTGGTCTCTATGCAAAAGTCTTCACGACGGTCAAAGAGGTACTGGACCTTCTTCAGCATGAGGCGGCTTGCCGTAACGTACGCTCCTTCAGGCGCAAACGGCGACAGGTGCTTTGCAAACTCATCTGAGTTCACAAATTCGCTGCAGTCCAAAAGCTCCGGGAGGATGCTGTAGGAAGCAGTTGTTTTCCCGGAGCCGTTTGGGCCTGATATTATGTACATCCTTGGCATGGATTCTTTTTTGATTCCCAAGCCAATCTGCAGATTGGCCGGCCGGAGGCCGCGGGGGATAATAGGGGGCAGAGCCCCCTCAAGGGCTTTATGTGCGTGGGCTAGTCAGCGGTTGCCCCCTCCAGTTTCTTCATCATGGCAAACATGAAGATGGCGGAGATTACGCATACTCCAAGGAATACGCTCCAGACAACCCACAGGGGAAGGGGACCCCAGAGGTGACCGCCAACCTGTACAAGGAAGTTGCCAAGGGCGGTGGCAACAAACCACATACCCATCATCATACCCTTGTACTTGGGAGGGGCAACCTTTGAGACGAAGGAGATGCCCATGGGGCTCAGGAGAAGCTCTCCGAAGGTGAGGATAAGGTATACGCTGATAAGCCAATAGGGGGAAACCAGGGTCTCTTCAACGCCGCCGCGTACAGTTGCCTGATAGGCGGGAGTATTGAGGCCGATGGATGCAAATGCCATTAGGCCGAAGGCCACGGCCGCAACCAGCATTCCGTATGCGATCTTGCGGGGTGCCGAAGGCTCCTTGCCCTTTGCCGCCAGGGCGCCGAAAATGGCCATGGAGACAGGTGTTAGGGCTACCACATAGAACGGGTTGAAGTGCTGGAAGATAGGGGCGCTGATCTCAATGCTGCCGCTGAGGCGGGTGTACTGCCACACAAGGTATGCGCATGCAAGTGCAACTACGCCAACTCCAATCCATTTTCCCTTCTGTGACGCCTCCTTGTCAAAGATGGAGAACAGGGCGTACACAATTGCAATCACAGCAACAAGGTTGAATACGTTGAAGGGCATGGATGCAATGCCGGAAGCGCTGCGCTCCGTGAATTCATCGGCAAAATAAGTGAGGGTGAGGCCGTTCTGGTGGAAGCTCATCCAGAAGAAAATCACAACTGCAAACACCAGGAACAGGGCCACCATGCGTTTTTTGGTCTGCTCCGGAGTGAGGGTGTCCACAACCTGGGCCTTCTCTCCTTTGGCATGGCCGCCTTCAACGTGCTTGAACCAGCTGCGGAATGCATAGTAGATGGCGATAGAAACGATGAGGGACACGCATGCCACTGCAAAAGAGAAGTGGTAGGCGGCGTTTCCGTCAAAGCCAAGGGTCATGGCCCATTCCCTGATCTTGATGGCCGCGGTAGGGGCAAACAGGGCGCCGATATTGATGGCCATATAGAAGAGGGAGAAGCCGGAGTCGCGCTTTGCGGCGTACTGGGGGTCGTTGTAGAGGTCTCCAACCATAACCTGGAGGTTGCCTTTGAAAAGACCCGTGCCGAAGCCAATCAGGAGAAGGGCCGCCAGCATGGCCACAAGGGCTACGGTGCCGCTTCCAAGGGGAATGGAAAGAAGCAGGTAACCTGCAAACATGATCATGATGCCGGTGGTGACCATTTTCCCGAAGCCGAATTTATCGGCCATGATACCTCCGATGAGGGGGAAGAAGTACACCAGCATGAGGAATGAGGAGTAGATGGTGCCTGCGGTACCTGCGCTTAGGCCGAAGTTGGCCCTGAGGAAGAGGGCGAATACCGCTATC
>DGXO01000076.1:10453-15449 GCA_002395605.1 Bacteroidales bacterium UBA4230 | reverse complement strand
TGAAAATCTGCTTGCCCGTAAACCGCAGGGACTTACGCCACGCGAGCTGGAAGTGCTCCAGCTCACCACCTCAGGCTACTCCAATTCACAGATTGCATCGGCTCTTGAAATTACTCTCAACACCGTGGACAGCTACAAAGAACGCATAAAAGGGAAATTCGGCCTGGACAGCATAGTAGAGTGCGTGGCCTACGCCGTTAAAAGGGGCCTCGTGTCTGTTTAAAATTGCACGCGTGCGTAGTATCTGTTCTTTTTGTAAATTTGTAAAAACCAAAGATACGGGTGTTTTTTTTTGAGCTTACGCAATGGTTTGGCGCAAGCGTGAGTTAATTTTGCAGAAACTAAACAAATTGAACCATGCTTGAAGTCATTATTTCCGTTGCGCTTTATGCCGCTGCCGTCGCTCTTTTGGTGAAAGGAGCCATCGCTTTTTGTGATAACACAAAAATTGCGTAAATTGGTCCGTATGTTTGACGGGCTTCTAAAATATAACCTTGGCGCCGGCGTGGAGGCTTTTTCCACGCAGAGGGACGCTGCGCTGCCGTATCCGGTAATCCAAGGCCATCAGGTACATGACTGCAAGGTGGCAGTTGTGGACCGGGCCGATATGACCCGCGAGGATCTGGAAGGCTACGATGCCTTTGTGACCAACCTTCCCGGAGTGGCCATCGGGGTACGCACGGCCGACTGCATCCCAGTGCTGCTTTACGACCCCATCAACCGCGTCGTGGCCGCCGTGCATGCCGGCTGGAAGGGGACAGTGCTGCATATCGGCCAGAAAGCTATCGGCCTTATGAATCAACGCTTTGGCAGCAGTCCAGCCGATATCAGGGCGGTGCTGGGGCCTGGTATCGGCCCAAATAGTTTCCAGGTTGGTGAAGAGGTGGCCGAACATTTCAAGAATGCCGATTTTCCTATTCCTGAAATCTGGAGTTTCCATGGGGCGGGGGACGGGACGCCCATGTCCGGCGGGCACCACATTGACCTTTGGAAAGCCAATCAGTGGCTTCTGGAGCAGGCCGGCGTTCCCAAAGAGAACATCCAGGTTGCCGGCATAGACACATTCACAACGGCGGCGTACTTTTCCGCCAGGCGTGAGGGCATCCAGTGCGGAAGGATCATTAACGCTATCAAACTGCTTCCCCAATGATAGCAGAACCGTTCCTGGATTTTTCGCGCAGGGGACAGCTTCGGGAGTGGCTGGTGGCAAACCATGCATCGGCAAGCCATGCCTGGGTGGCGTGTAACCGCAGCAAAACGCCCCGGCCGGATGCCATTCCATACGTGGAAATTGTAGAGGAATGCCTGTGCTTCGGCTGGATTGACTCCACGCTCAAGAAAATGCCGGACGGCCGGCTTGCGCAAAGGATTTCTCCCCGCCGAAAAGGCAGCCACTGGACCGCGCTCAACCGCGCACGGTGCGCGGCACTGGAGCAGCTGGGGCTTATGACAGATGCGGGGAGGGAAGTGCAGAAGTAGGAAGGCAAAGAGGTTAAAGATCAATACAGCGGGTAGGGTCGAAAGAATAGTGCTCTTTTGCGAAGACGTAGCCCAACTGGTTGCTGACAAAATGCGTCATGCCAATTTGTTTGTCAATATTCCGGTGGGAATGACCGTAAATCCAATACTGTGCGCCGCATTCCTCGATGAAATTGTCCTCATTCGCAACAAAGGCACCATTGATGCGGCTTCCCTTAAAATCGGGTGATGACAGTTGGAACGACGGCAGATGATGCGTTACGATTATTCTTTTGGAGGCCAGGGACTGACTGACGGCATCTTTAAGGAAAGCCATACAGCGCTCATGCTCCTTGTTGAACAAGTCAAAAGTCAACGGGGCTCCGTCGAAAAGAATTCGATGAAAATCTGATACACCCGACTCAGTTGCAAAGGCATCCCGCAAGGGAACTCGCGCCCATAGGGTGGAAAGAATAAACTCTACGTCTTCAAGATTAACTACGCCATTGTAGTACACATTTACATTGGGCCTGACGGAGAGAATCTTTCCGTCAGGCAACGTAGATATGTTGTAGTACTTGTAGAATTCATGGTTGCCCGGTACAACAAGCACTTCCGCGAAGTTATCGGCCACAAAGTCCCAGAAAGGGTGCGAAACGTAATTGTCATCGCCAAGATAGCCGATATCTCCGGCAAGTACCAGCACATCCCCGACGGGCTCAATGGGATGAGTCTTCAGGTAGCGCCAGTTGTCGGCGAATTCCAGATGGAGGTCAGATGCGTATTGAATCTTCATTGGGCGATGGTAAAATTGCTTTGCAGAATATCTACTAAAGAGCCAAGGTAATCAGCACCCACTCCAAGCGATGCTGCGATTGACTGACTTATCTGCTGATCTGCAATTGCCTGAACGAAAGAATTCAAGACCTCTTTGATATGCGCGGAGACCTCAAAAACCTCAGTTGGATCAAGCGAGGCCACAGCCATCATCACGTCCCGGCGATGCTTCTTAAGATCATCGGAATTGACCTGCTTTCCGGCAGCCCTTTCAGCGCTCAAGTTCATATAAGCCAGAGCCTTCAGACAGATAAGCGAGTCTGGCGAGGCATATCGGATGCCCTCGCGTATGACATAATGCGTAGTCAGATATGCGTAATAATCAGGATCTAGGATGATTGCCGACAGATGGGAATAGTCCTCATCGGTTTCAATGTATTCGATGTGATAGTCCGCAGGTTGGCCGATTCCTCCTACCGGCTTGGATAGAATCTCAATTTGGCTCGGATATCCTTCGGATCCATCGACAAAGCTATAGAAAACATATTTAACCTCACCCTCAGCATTCTTCCTGGATGCAAACTTGTACCCGCCAGCCTTAATGAACGTCCAGAAAGCGCTGATGAAGTCTTTCCCCATATTTTCAAGCACGAGTACCATGTCGATGTCGCGAGTCCTTCGGGGCTGTATGGGGCCGTCAGAAAGGACTGCGCGGCACGCGCTGCCGCCAATGACAATGAATGAATCCGAGAATGCGGAAAACGCTCTCTCAAATTGCTGTATTCCAGAAACTATTTCCATATTGATTCTAACATCTGTTGGGCTTCCTTATGCACACGTGGATCCTGATCTTCTTCAAGGGATAGGTACAGGGACAGCCTGTCCACAACTCCTTCTCCAATTGGAGGGTATTTCCATATTTCCACTTTGAAGCGTCCATCAAAAACATTCACGCCCTCGAAATCTACATCCTTGTAACGGCTGGCATAGACGGCTACGGTAGGCGTGTCATCATCGGCCAGATTGCTGAAAGAGGTCAGGGCCGAAATGCCTGCGGCCGGATACTTTCCACTTGGGAGCACATCACAAAACACCGTCTTCTTAATAGGAGAGGTCATGAATGGCTTAGCTGTTTCCCATAACTCCCGTCCTGACTTTGAGAAAGCAATTACCTTTGTACCATCCGGTTCTTTCTTGGATGCTACAAGAGAAAGGTCTTCCAGATTCTGAATGCCTTTTGCAATACTTACATAAGTGTAAGGCATCCATTCGGCCAGCGCAGATATTGTGCTGCCTTCAATTGACTTTCCCTGTAATTGCGATAACAGAATGTACTGGCCACAAGCTGAAAGGTGTCCTGTGGTTTTTCTTTTGGTTGAGGGAGTCGTAAGTAATGTGGGAAGGTACGCATTGTTCTTTCCTGCTACATAGTACACGCCTTTTTCCAACAGCCGTTTTTTCTCGTAATAGTCAAGATGTTCAAAGTAGAAGACTATGTGTAGCCCAAGAGTGGCACTGAGCCTTGCCGCCCTTCTTTGATATTGTAGCGGTGTCTCCTTAGATAATTTGGAGACAAGAAGAAGCATGGCGTTGCCTTGGAAGGAAAAGTCATAGAAAATGTACCTCACTGAATCATCCACGGTAATTCCCTTTAGGCTACCCTTTCCGCGCTCATTTATGGCGATCTTAATCCCAGCAATTATTATATTATCCAAATTTTGCACGATTATAAACACTATTTATAACAGTGCAAATATAGCGATAATTATTAGTTTTACAAATCTTGTATTGGCCGTTGCGCTAAAACTCACTCGAAAAAGTGTATCTTTACATAGAAAACTCGCTTGGAAAAGTGTAAATTGCGTCAAAAGACCAAGAAACGCTTATGGTCAATGCTGATATCATCATAGAAACCAAGCGTCTGCGGTTCCGTCCGTGGGCCGATTCCGATGCCGAGGCGCTGTTCAAGTACGCCTCAGACCCTGATGTTGGGCCGCGTGCCGGGTGGCCGCCGCATCAGAGCGTGGATGAAAGCCTGAAGGTTATCCGGGAGATATTTTCCAACGGTCACACCTGGGCTCTGGAACTAAAAGAAACCGGCGAGCCCATCGGCTGCATGGGGTATTACGCGTGCGGAGAGAGCAATATCGGCATCGGTGAAGAAGATGCCGAACTTGGCTACTGGATTGCCAAGCCGTATTGGAACCAGGGCCTTTGCACGGAGGCGCTTCGGGCCATGATAAATTGGTGCTTCAATAAAAAGGGCTTCCAAACCCTTTGGGCCGATTTCTTTGTAGACAACCCCGCCTCCGGCCGAGTGATGGCAAAGTGCGGCTTCCGCGACACCGGGGCGGTGAACTGGCTGAGTAATCTATACCGTGGCGATGAACGGCCGGTGAAGGTTATGAGGCTGGATTATGCGTTGTGACGGATTGGTGCGCCTCATCCGATCATTTGAGATTATATTCTCAAAACCTTTGAATTTCAAGGCTAAACTTTTGTTTTAGAAAATAAAATGCTATTTTTGCAATGTTCATTCCCGGTAACCTCTGGAGCAATCCAAGTTATCGGGTTTCGTTTTAATCTGAAAAAAACGAGCTAGTAAGCTCGGTCAAAAAAGTGTAGACTTAATTGTGAAGGGAGTTTCTTCCAAGAATAGGAAGACTAACCGTACTCCTGATTTCATTACCGGCCGATTCGACGACCTATTGCTGGCGCAAAGATACTGCTTTTTGTCTTCCCCAGGTGCAAAATGTGGGTG
>DGXO01000076.1:0-10291 GCA_002395605.1 Bacteroidales bacterium UBA4230 | reverse complement strand
TGGTGCCAGGTGCAAAATGTGGGTATTTTTGCACCGGAGGCCGGCGAAAACGTGGTGCCAGGTGCAAAATGTGGGTGTTTTTGCACCGGAGTCCGGCGAAAACGTGGTGCCAGGTGCAAAATGTGGGTGCTTTTGCACCGGAGGCCGATGAAAATGGGGTGGCCGAAATGCCAGCCGCCAGTACACAAAAACCTCATTGTAGCCGTTCTAGTTGGATTGGCGGCAGCGGCCCCCTCCACAGGAGCTTCTCTGCCGCAATACATTGTTATATGTCTTATTTTTCATAACTTTGTAAAGCCACGGCATGTAACTTCAGAAAAATGGAAACCCGTAAACACATGGCAGCCGAAAAGAAACGCTGCAACACCCACAACTGCGCGCAGAGCGTGGTTTGCACGTATTGTGACCTCGTGGGGCTGGACAATCAGACAGCCCTGGACATTGCCGGAGCCTACGGTACCGGCATGGGCAATATGGAAGGGACCTGCGGCGCACTGGTTGG
This sequence comes from Bacteroidales bacterium UBA4230, assembly GCA_002395605.1. GTDB lineage: Bacteria > Bacteroidota > Bacteroidia > Bacteroidales > UBA932 > Cryptobacteroides. The sequence continues at coordinate 9,789 of DGXO01000076.1, read as the reverse complement.
TGCCGGAATGATTGTGGGACTGGCCACAAAAGACAGGAACCTCTCCCGCGCCCGTATGAAGGAGTTGATGGAGAAGTTCCAGCATCGCAACGGCGCCACACAGTGCAAACTCCTAAAGGGCATCGGCACGGGCAAGCCGCTTCGTGACTGCCCGGACTGCGTGGCGGACGCCTCAGAATTCCTTGAAGACTATCTCATATGCGAGCAGTAATCCAAAGAGTATCTTCGGCCTCGGTCACAATTGACGGGGCGGTGAAATCGGCAATAGGCCAGGGCCTTCTGATCCTTCTTGGCATAGGCCATGAGGACGGGCCGGAGGACATAGACTGGCTGGTAAAGAAGGTTGCCGGGCTTCGCATATTCGATGACAATTCCGGCGTAATGAACCTCAGCGTAATTGATGTTGGGGCCGAAGCTTTGGTAGTGAGCCAGTTTACGCTCATGGCATCCACCAAGAAAGGCAACCGGCCTTCCTATATTGGCGCCGCCGGGCATGAACTTGCCATTCCGCTCTATGAAAGGTTCTGCGCGGCATTGACTGATGCAATCGGTCGGCCTGTAGGAACCGGAGAATTTGGGGCCGATATGAAAGTGGCCCTTGTGAACGACGGCCCTGTCACAATCTGCATTGACACAAAAAGAAAGGAATAATGGCAACCCGCAAATTCGGCACATGTTTCTTTGAGCAGTATGCTCAGATATCGCTCTCGGCACTCCTTGGAAGCGAATTCGACTGTCTTGTGAACCGTGACCGCCCGGATTTGCAGAGCACGGACGGCCATTCAATAGGCATAGAAGTCACGCGTGCCATGGAGGAGAGCAAGACCGCCCACCTGGAGCTTCTCCGGGACGTTGCCGGAATTACTCCCGGCGGGCATGATGAAGACCTGGACCGGATTCTGGAGTACGGCTACAGCTACGGCCTTGGCGAAGGTAAGTACATCGGCTTTAAGGAGTTGTCGTACTGGTCCATGGCGCTGCCTCTTCGGCGTATAATAGAGAGCAAGGTATCCAAACTAGGGAACGGCCTCTACGGCCATTTTGACAAGATGGGCCTCTTTGTCTTCTCCCGCGAAAACCTTCACGAATCCGAGGCCCAGAAAGCCATGGACTACACCATGTTCCTTCAGAAGTACATGGACACGCGTTATGACAGGCTTTATCTGGCCGATGTAAACGACCTATTTGTGTGCAACCTTGATGACGGCCTCATGGAAAGTTCCCGCCTTGTGAGGTACCCCGTGACGCAGGAGCAGCGGAAAGAGTTCTACCTGGAGGCCGTCCAGAGACAATCTTGAGGATGCAAATATACAGAATGTGATTTAGTTTTTGTATTTTTGCATTCTTGGAAATAACCGCAAACCATCATGAAAAAAATCACTGATTCCATTTTTTATATCGGGGCCGATGACCTCACCCTGGACCTCTTCGAAAGCCAGTACATCCTGGAAGATGGCATGGCCTACAACTCGTATCTAATAAAGGACGACAAAACTGCAATAATGGACACCGTGGATGCCCGCTGCGCTGAGGAGTGGAAGGCATATCTCCAGGAGGCCCTCGGCGGCACCGTCCCCAGTTATCTTGTGGTCCATCACATGGAACCGGACCATTCGGCCCTCATTGCCTGGGCTATGGAAAAGTGGCCCCAGATGCAGCTTGTGGCATCGGCGAAGGCCATCCAGATGCTCTCTCAGTTCTTTGACGGCGTGTCCTATGAAGGCCGAACCATGGCCATGAAGGAAGGGGACACCCTGCCTCTTGGCGCCCATACGCTGAAGTTCTTCGGCGCTCCCATGGTGCACTGGCCGGAGGTTATGGTTTCCTTCGAGGAATCTGAGAAAGTTCTTTTCAGCGCGGATGCTTTCGGTAAATTCGGCGCCCTTTCAAAGTGCGGCTTCTTCGGAGATGAAGACGGTGACTGGGCATGCGAGGCCCGTCGCTACTATTTCAACATCTGCGGCAAATACGGAATTCCGGTCCAGACGCTTCTGAAGAAGGTTTCGGCACTGCCGGTTTCGATTATCGCCCCTTTACACGGCCCCATCCTGAGGCAGGGGCTGGAGCAGTATATCGGTCTTTACAACATCTGGAGCTCCTACGGCGTTGAGACAGAGGGCGTTTTTGTGGCCGTCGCGTCCATTCACGGAGGCACCATGGAGGCTGCAAAAAAGCTGGCCGAAATCCTGAAGGCCAAGGGGTGCCCCAAGGTGGCCATGGCCGACCTCACCCGCGAAGACCAGGCCGAAGCCGTTGAGGATGCCTTCCGCTATGGGAAGATGATTGTGTGCGCCGCTTCCTACGACGCCGGCCTTTTCCCTCCGGCCCACAGCTTCATCCATCACCTCCAGGACAAAGTCTGGCAAAAACGCCGCGTAGGCCTTGTGGAAAACGGCTCCTGGGCACCTTCGGCCGGGAGGGTCATGAAAGAGATGTTCTCCTCCATGAAGGACGTGGAAATAGTTGAGCCTGTGGTTACCATCCGCTCCCGCATGAAGGAGGCCGATATTCCCGCCCTTGAAAAGCTGGCCGAAACTATTTTAGCTTAACCTTTTATAAATGAAAAACTTAACCGTTCTTTTCTCTACGGTTGTCCTACTTTTTTCGGCCTTTACCGCAAAGGCCGGGGAGCCTTTCTTTTGCGTCACGCCCGGGTCCACTCTCTACTATGAGCGCTACGACACCGACAACGGCAAACTGATGCAAACCACCTTTTTTGAGATAGATTCCAAAGTGCCCCAGGGAAACCAGTCCCTTGTCAAGTACTTTGTCACAATGAAAAAGGCCAACGGTAAGCCTATCTTCGGCGGCCGTACAGCCCTTGAAGTCATTTTCGGGAAAAGCGGGGAAACCCAACTGGACTTCGGCCTCAGCGTGAGCAGTTTCATTAAGAACATCTTCAAGAATCTCACTCTCACGACGGAGGGTAACGCCGCCGTCCTTCCGGCTGTCATGAAGCCCGGAGACAAGCTTCCGGACGCCCACTGCGTGGTAAGGGCGGGGGCTCTTAAACTCACTATAGACGTTACGGAAAGGACGGTTCTCCGTGAGGAAACCATTACCGTTCCGGGCGGCACTTACAAGTGCATCGTGGCCCGTGAGCACAAGGTTGAGGACGCTCCGTTCCACCATGTGGACACGTGGTCGGATTCCTGGTACGCTCCCGGAATAGGCTATGTGCGCCACGACGTCTACAACTCCAAAATGAAGCTGGAAGCCTCTGAAATCCTTGTGAACAAAAAGTGAGGCGCGCGCTCCTAGTCATATTCCTGGTCATTTGTTGTGCTCCCCCCACGACAGCTCAAAGGAAGGCTTTGCGCGTGTTTGAGTCCTTCGGCGGGAAGGAATACCCGGTGCAGGAGTCTTTCATTACGGTAAAGGGGGCCGATACCACCCTTACCGAAGTCAGCATCCGTTACAGCAACGGCGCCCATCATTATCCCGTTGAGATCACCTGCAAGCGGGGACTCCGGACAGAGAGAATCAGGTACACCTATCCTTTCTGCCCTCCAGCCAGTTATGGCGCGGTTGCGGATTCCCTTATGGCGCGTGGTATGCCCTGGGCCATACTTTCTAAGACCAGATGGAAAAACGATGTCCGTCTGGACTCCGTGAGCATACTCTACGGGAAGTTCGGGGCGTTCCTGAGGCCGCGTGCCGTGCTTCATGCAAGGGGAAACGCCGCTGTGGCCGATTCTGTCCACCTGTATCTTGCCTGGGACCCAGACGGTATCCAGCCCACTGTGGTGAGAAACGGGAAAGGGGAGGAGAGCCGCCAGCTGGAGCCTCGCCTTACGGGGTGGGTGGCTCCGGATCCCGCCGAGGAATGTCGCCGTGAGGCTTTGGCTGTAGAGCTTTGCCGAAACTATCCAGGCATAGAGGTTGCTCCCGCAGACGGAACCTCGTTCCTTTTCGGCCCGGATGGAAGTTACCTTGCAAGGGCGGATGTAGAGGGGCTTCAGAACTGCCTTGTGAAACTGCCCGATGGCGCTTCTGAGCCGTTTGTGGCACGCTTTGCAGATCCTGTAGAGGACCCTACGCTCATAAATATCGGCACCAGCGTGAAACTTGTTACGCGGCGCTATATCCTTGACAGCATGCTTGGTTGCAGGGCCCGTACCACAGGCCTCAAAGGCCTTATTCCGGGCAGCCTGTTCCTCCTCAGGTTCAGCAATTACGGCGGTGAACTTGATTTTGCTTCTAACGGGAAATACGGTATTTACAGGAAGGAGCTCTATTTCACCCATACCCCGGAAGGGAACGTTGCGCACAACAACTTCAACTTCGGGAACTTCCTGTGGGGCGCCAGCGCCCGCGAGCTTGGCGTTCCGCTTGTGGTTGCCCGTCTGGGCGCCCACTTCAACAACTTCTTCCTATCCCCGGACACCAAAGGAGAGCTGGATTCCCCGGACGACCAATTCTCCATCTCCTGCGGCCACCATTGGAGGTAGGGGCGCTCTTATATTTCTCCCCTGGCGGTGCAGGCTAATACTCTAACTATCAGGTGCTTACGAGATTCTCTACCAGAACTTTTTTTGGTAGAATATTGTGCAAACGGCTGTGTTTCAGGCACTTGAGTTGCACCGGGCTTGTGATTTGCTTATTACATTTTTCATGGCTACATTTGCTATTGTAATAAGTGCGCTCATCATGAAAAAATTACTGGCAATACTCGTTTTTATCACTGCATGTGTTTCGCTTAATGCGCAGTACGCTACGCCCCAGATTGCAAAGCGTGCTGGATGCACCATAAAACTTGACGGGGAAAAGCTGTCAAGGGAAGAAGCCGTAGAGCTGCTCCGTGACATTGACGGTGAGGACTATTCTGCCGAATGGTGCAATGCCAGAGGCTGGCGTACGGCTGGTATTGTCATGATGTCCGCAGGTGGCGCCGTGGCTCTTTGCGGCATAGTAACTGCAGGCGCAGGTGCTCTTGTGAGCGCGGCTGGCGCTGTTGCGGGTGGAGTCACAGGAGCAATAGTTGGTTCTATGGGCGGCTCGGATAGCGCCCAGAAAACCGGCAGCGAGGCCGCCGAAAGCGGTGCCAAGGCTGGTGTGCCGCTAATCAATACCGGCCTTGTTATCGGTGCCGTCGGCACCGTTGCCGTCATTGCCGGTATTCCCATTACTGTAGTGAACTGCAAGCGCATGACCGGCATCGTGGATAAATACAACGCCGCCCACACCTCTCCGGCCGAATCTGTCGCGCCTGCCGCAGAACTCACCTTCGGTCCCACCAGCAACGGTGTTGGCCTCAGCCTCAGGTTCTAGCCGCTCTGGCTCCTCGCGTGCGAGGTTGACAGCGACGGCCTAGAGCCCCTCTACGGTGGAATCTGTGTCGGTGATATTCAGTTTCAGGGCCGAAACTTTATTGCCAGGGAAGGACAGGGCCTGAGGCAGGCTGGAAATTGTTTTGGTTATCCTGTGTTTGTCGGTTTCCAAGGTTGCTACCAAAGACGATCCTTTCGCCAGAGTAACGGGATTAATGAGCACATACGCCGGCGTTTTCCCGTCAATGGGAATTGGCGTTCCAAGCTCTGCGGTAACGCTTTTACTTGCCGAAATTACGCTTATCCCTTCGCTTGAGTAGTCCCACTGGATTGTGCCGGTCAGTGCCGAATTTGACGTCAGGGTGATCTTCCGGATTTTCTCTCCGTCAAGGCTGGCTTTGCTCTTATTTGCAACGTCTATCATCACCGTGGCCAGTATCCTTGTGAACTGGATGTTGTTTATATTGGCTTCGGGGCTGTCTGTTTTTGCCACAATGCGGTATCCTTTTCCTATTACGATATCTGCGGCCGGGTCAAAGGAGTTGCCAAGGTGCTGCACTTCCGGGATGGCAAAGCTCAGCTTATTATCACTATCAGTGCCGATTAGCGCCGATGCCGGGTAGAAGGTGTAAAGCGTATGGCTTCCGTCCAGAATGTCGCGGAGCACTCCATGGAAAGAGGCGTCTGAGCCGTTTGACGAGCTGTTTTCCATTTCCAGTACGGGCTTGGCGTTACTGCTCCAGGAGTCAAGGAACAGGCCGATTTTATCTCCTTTCGCCCACTTGGGGATGTAGGTTGTCTCTCCGCCTTCGGTGCGCTCCTCGATGTACGTTTTGGTTGCCGGACTCACCGAGGTGATGTTCAGGGTGAGGTCCATTTTTGCTCCGGTGGAGGGAACTAGTTCGTCTTTTGGGGCGGTGCAGGAGGGGAGTAGTAGCAGTGCGGCTATTGATAGGGCCGATATATTGCGGAGAGTCATACAGTTACTATCTTTTTTCGAGATGCAAAGATAGTTATTTTCAAGGGTTCTGCAAATACAATAATAATAACGGCTACTATCCGTCATGATAGTAGCCGTTACTAATTACGGGAAGTGCTTTGTTATGACTTCAAATAGGAATTACTTGCAGTCAATTTCCATTGCACAAATGTATCCAGCCTTTACGGTCTCGATATTAATTACAACTACTCCGGTATCACCATCAGCAGCTGGCGTAAAGGTGACTTTGGTAGCCTTAGTCCAATCTGAACCAGCAGAGGAGTTTTTAACAACAACGGTACCATCAGAAGTTGCGTCCTTTCCATTGATTGTGACAGTAGGGGTAACGGAAGTTCCTCCAAGATTCAGCCACAAACGGACTTCAGTAATCTTTGTCGCGCCGTTGTATGACCAGTCTGAAGATGATGTCAATGTTAATGAACCATCCTTCTTGGATGTCCCGATCTGAACACCTGCATAGTTACCGCTATTGTAGCCGTTTAATTCAGAGGCTGCAATATTCCAATCAACACCAGAAAGAGTGGTGTTGTTTCCAACTGCCGGTTTTGCGGTAAATACATGCTGGTATGTCTTTAAATTACCGACTGCCTCAAACGCGGCAGAAACAGTTACATCAGATTCACCCATCACAAATGTTGCAGTAGCAGTGTTTCCACTTACGGTAGCGCCAGTTACAGTCCATGAGGTGAATTTATATCCGGTTCCGGCAGTGGCTGTTAGGGTTACTGTGGCATTTTCTTCAACTAAGTAGCCGCTGGAGATAGTCTCGCCTCCCACAGACACTGTGAATGAACAACCGGTTTCTGAAGGCTGGGTGAAGGTAACAGCGTGTTTAGGGGCGGCATATTCGCCAGTCTTTTTAATGTCAGTCATGTTCCAAACCTTAATCTGGTCATTGGACTTATACTGGGCAACAGTTCCGACTGCTGTGATAATGTCATTGGCTTCGACTGTAGCGTTTCCAGCATTTGAATAAACTACATATGCTTTACCGCCATTCTCAACATAGACAGTCTTCTCACTTACAGATGTTACAAGAAGATCACTTACACTGACATATGCATTCTGGTAAGTTTCAAAGTTACCCACAAGCTGCTCAAGAGTCATTACGGCAGGAGCAACCTCGGTCTCTTCTCCGGTGAAGGTGGCATCACAGGCCGTAATTTCCGATGCGCCATTATATAATTTGGCACTGACGGTCAGGTCTCCGGAGAATACTTGACCCTGTTTCAGACCGTGTCCTGCGTTAAGGTAATAAAGAATGGAAGCGCTGGCATCCTTGATAATCGCATTCTTTGTATCAGGAGTAAAAGATACAATGGCAGATGTCAATTTGCCGGTATACTCTTTAGCAGTTTCGCTGGTAATGAGGGCATTGAGCTCTGCAATTGTTGTAAAATCATAACTGGGGGTAGTGCTTACTGTTACGGTAGTGCTGGCGACTCCTGAATCAAGCTTTGTGGAATGATCATTGGAGATAGCCTTTACTGTTACAGTGTATTCGCCATCAGCGAGATGCTCAAAGGTGTATTCTGATTTCGTTATTCCGGTCTGAACAGTTTCGCCGCATGTGACGGTATATGAATCGGCACCTACAACATCATCCCAATCTACCATGATATTGTCGTCAACCGCAACGGCTTCAAGGTTTGCAGGAGTATCCAGCGAAGGAACATAAACGCCAGCCTTATATTTGTAGATGGAAACACCTTTTTGCCCGGACTCATAGCAACTGAAGAGACCGTCGCTTGAGTTATATCTCAGAATATTCCTAGTATTTGTTCCCTGAGCTTTTATGGTAGCAACACCATTTTTATCGATGGAAACGGTAAACGATGCATTGTCATCTTTTGTCTCTGTAGACTTTAGATAATTCTTGCTGCTAGAGGCTGCATAAATGTAGCTGTCTGCTTTCTCTCCATTGATTCCCTTGAAAGCAAATGTGCTGGCTTTTGTTCCGGGTTCAACGGCAAAGCGCTGGATGGCGTCGTTATCAACAAAGATAATATCGTTATCGTACTTGGAAGTTTCAACCTGACCACGATTGTTGGTCTTTTGCTCGGTTGACATCAGAACATTGTAGTCGGCAGCGGCAATAACAATCTCATCTCCGGCTGAAATGGTTTCAGGCTTCTTGACGAGGGTTGCTACGTAGCTTTCTTCTACAGTAGCACCAGACGTGCTAATCCTAAGCTCGGCGATGCCTGCAAGGGGAAATACAAGGTCCTTAGCCAGGGAAGTGATGGTCTTGGTTATCTTGTGAGCATCAGTGTAGATAGTGATAGTCAGAGGCTTTGTGTCGCTGGCTTTAACTGTTGTGGGATTGACAAGGAGGAAGAAAGACGTGCCGAAATCAAGAGGATTTGCAGTAAGCATGGCGGTAACGGAGGAGTTGCCGGTAGCAACTGCTGCCTCATTGCTTTCGAAATCCCAGCTGAGGGTGCCGGTAAGATTGGAACCTTCGGCTGAAATAACTACGGCGTTGATTTTCTCGGAATTGTCTACACCTGCGTTTGAATTGGTGACTGTTACCTTGACCGTTGAAAGCGGACGTGCAAACACCATGTTGTCAATTACGACAGTTTTTGATGCAACGTTGATGTCCAGTGCTTTACCAACGGCAATATCTGCGTCAGGGTCAAAGGTATTTGCAAGGGGACGCTGTATAGAAGCAACCTGAAGTTCTACCTTTTTGTCTGTGCTGCCTTTCTCGAATACTGCAGTTTTGGGATAGAAAGCGTACACGGTGTGATCTCCGTTTTCTATGGTAACATTACCCCTGAATTCAGCGGCTTTACCGGTGTCTCCATAGTTGTCAAGAACGGCGTCTATGTTATCATTTACAGCATCAAAGAAAACGGCAAGTTGATCACCCAGATTCCAACCGGGCTGATAGGTCTTTGCGCCGGTTTGATCGATGAAGGTCTTAGTCTCAGGTGCCTGGGCACGGATGGTCATGTGGACAAGGTTGTTCTCTTCCTTGGGCTCAACGTTGGTCTCAACCTCAGCTACTTTTGCGCAGCTGGCTACAACTGCCAGGGCGGCGATTGCGTAGAATAACTTTTTCATAAGGCTGCGATTTTAAAGTGTGTAAATGAGATCGTCCTCCAGAGTGAGTTCAAGTCCTACGATTCCGGGATCGGTTTCGTTGAAAAGGTCACTCTGGCAAATTACACCTTCCGTTTGTACTGAGAAGGCTTGGGCCTGTGGGGCCTCATAAAGTTGTTTTTGTTTCATCATTTATTTGATTTTGAGTTTGTTTCACCAAGGGCCGAAGGAGTAACGACAATGGCCCCCGGAGTGTATCCAGAGGCCGATATTACAGTTAAAACGGATGTCATTGCTTCTTCCTTCCTTTTAGGAATCACAAAGTTACCTTTTTTGCACCACAAAAGCAAGTGAAAAACGGCCTCTTTCTGAAAGAATAATTAGGCCGATACGTAACTGCCTCTGACTCATAGGGTAGGGGGGGATAAGGCCGATATTTCCCCTTATCCACATACTAAGGGATGGCTTGGC
>DGXO01000031.1:1870-3100 GCA_002395605.1 Bacteroidales bacterium UBA4230 | reverse complement strand
TCGATGCTGTAAACGTGGATATCCTCCGGAGCAATGTACCTTAGGTATACGCTGTACACTTTCCCGCTCACTTCCAGGTACTTAGCCATACGCGGCGGCGCAATTACAAAGTCCAGTTCCAGGCCAGGGTCCTGCTGCTTCAGCTTTGCAACTTGCTGGTTAACCTCAAACAGCCTGGGCCGCCCGGGAATGCCGTACGCCTTGAGGGCCGGTGATACCGCAAGGCATATAGTCTTGTCCGTACGCGTGGGATCGGCCACCACCAGCCTGGCCTTAAGGGGGTCCAGGCCACGCTCCACGCACTCCACTGAGGCGTAGAACGACTTCAGGTCAATTGCTATGTAGGTACGGCTGTCCACTAATGCAAATTTAGCAATAATTCCCGACTCCGTGGCCTCCTTTTCTCCGCCCGAGCACGAAAAGGTCCTCCAAACGTGCGCGAAAGGGCTAAATCACGCTGCCCGAGCACGAAAATGCCCCTCAAACGTGCGCGGAGGGGCTAAATCACGCTGCCCGAGCACGAAAATGCCCCTCAAACGTGCGCGGAGGATATGTGATAATTCCCATATTTTTGCTATCTTTGCGTGATTAATTAAGGTATTATTGTACAACATTATATTTTTCAAAAATGAAAGACTCTATCATCATCCTCTGCGGCGGCGGCCCGGCTCCGGGCATGAATACCGTTGTCATGTCTGTAGCCAAGACATTCCTTTCCAATGGATACCGTGTAATCGGCCTTCATGGCGGTTACAGCGGGCTTTTCTCCAAGAATCCCCGCACAGAGGACATTGATTTCTTCAAGGCCGACGCCTATTTCAACCGTGGTGGCTCCTACCTCCAGATGAGCCGTTTCAAACCCACCGACAATGACTTTGAGGAGAACTTCAACCTGGGCCTCTTCCAGGAAAACAACATCAAGCTCCTTGTCACCGTTGGCGGAGACGATACCGCTTCCACCGCAAACCGCATTGCAAAGTTCCTTGAGGCAAAGCAGTATCCCATCCACAACATCCACGTGCCCAAGACCATCGACAACGACCTCCCTCTGCCCGGCAACGCCCCCACCTTCGGCTTCAACAGCGCAAAGGACGAAGGCGCACACCTTGCACGCACCGTGTATGAGGATGCCCGCACCAGCGGCAACTGGCTCATCATCAGCGCCATGGGCCGAAGCGCAGGTCACCTCGCACTTGGAATCGGTGAGGCTACCCACTGCCCCATGACCAT
>DGXO01000031.1:0-1699 GCA_002395605.1 Bacteroidales bacterium UBA4230 | reverse complement strand
GTAGTGGCCGAAGGCGTTTTCCATGACCTCGACCCTCAGGAAATCAAGAATGCCGGCGTTTCCATGACCTACGATGAACACGGCCATCCGGAACTTGGCAAGATCTCTAAGGCTGTCCTTTTCAACGACATCCTTGAGAAGAAGTTCAAGGCCATCGGCCTCAAGGTCAAGACCCGTCCCGTGGAAATCGGCTACGACGTCCGCTGCCAGGATCCTATTGCATTTGACCTCACATACTGCACAGAGCTTGCTATGGGCGCCTACGAACTCTTCAAGAAGGGCGAAACCGGCTGCATGGTTTACGTAGACTCCTTCGGAGAGCCTAAGCCCCTGTATCTCAAGGACCTCCAGGGTGCAGATGGCAAGATTCCTCCGCGCAGGGTAGACATTAACGGCGGCACCGCCCAGAACTACTTCGGCCACATCTGCCACTTCATCACTCCAGCAGACTACGAGGCCGCCAAGAAGTACGTTCCCAACCCCGAGGCCTACGACTTCTGCAAGATACTGAACTGGTAATATGAAGCAGCTGATTTACCAGATGCTCCCAAGGCTTTGGGGGAAAGGTAAATTCTCATCAATAGACGCCGGGTCCCTTGAATACATCAAGGGGCTCGGTGCCTCTTTTGTGTGGTATACGGGCATCATCCGCCATGCAACTTCGGCCACGGAAAAAGTGGTGAAAGGAGATGCCGGAAGCCCTTACGCCATTGTAGATTACTACGACGTAAATCCTTATCTTGCAGATGATTCCAAAAGGAGAATGCAAGAATTCCTTGAGCTTGTTAAAAGGACTCATGATGCCGGCCTCAAGGTAATCATAGACTTTGTGCCGAATCACGTTGCAAGGGAGAACGTCAATTTCGGGAAAGGGGACGACGACTCTGTCCACTGGGCCCCGGAAAACGACTTCTACTATTACCCCGGCGAGCCTCTAAGGCTCCCTGTGGAAAACGGCTACACGGAGTTTCCGGCCAAAGCATCCGGCAACGCGTTCACTTCGGCCCCTGGCATCAACGACTGGTGGGAAACAGTGCGGCTGAATTACTGCGACTTCCACACCGCCACCTGGGACAAGATGCTGGAGATAGTGCGCTTCTGGGCAAGTAAAGGCGTGGACGGCTTCCGCTGCGACATGGTTGAAATGGTGCCGCCGGAGTTTATGAAATGGCTCATAGCATCCGTGAAGGCCGATTTCCTCAACCTCGTTTTCATTGCCGAAGTCTACGAAAAGGACAAGTACCGCATGTACGTGGACGAGGTAGGTTTTGACTTCCTCTACGACAAATGCGGCCTGTACGATACCCTGAGGGCGGTTACCTGTGGCGGAGCATCGGCAACGGGAATCACCCGTGACTGGCAGTTCCTTGGAAGCCTTCAGCCCCACATGCTGAACTTCCTGGAGAACCATGACGAACAGAGGATTGCATCCGATTTCTTTTGCGGCAGCCCTGAGAAGGCCAACGCCGCCCTTGCCGTAAGCATGCTTCTTAACTCGGCTCCGTTCATGCTGTATTTCGGACAGGAGACGGGGGAGAGAGGAATGGATGCCGAAGGTTTCAGCGGCCGGGATGGCCGGACTTCCATCTTCGACTGGAGCGCAAAGCATTTCGGCCCCTCCGAAAATGTGCTTCCTGCATACCGTGAACTCCTTCAAATTGCCAGGGAGCCCGCATTCCGTGAGGGCAAGACCTTCGAC
>DGXO01000007.1:11315-26350 GCA_002395605.1 Bacteroidales bacterium UBA4230 | reverse complement strand
CATCAACTTCCTGGTGTGGCTCATTGGCATAGGGACGCTGCTCGCCGGAGCAATAGGCGTTTCAAACATCATGATGGTATCAGTGAAAGAGCGCACAACGGAGATTGGCATACGCCGCGCCATAGGGGCAACGCCGCACCAGATACTTTGGCAGATCATTGCCGAAAGCATTGTGCTTACGCTGGTGGCGGGCCTTATGGGGATAGTGGCCAGCGTGCTTATCCTTGCCGCCATTGAACTTGGAATGACGGAAGACGGCATCCTTAAGGCAACCTTCCAGGTGTCGTTCAGCGTTGCCATAATCGCAGCCCTGCTGCTTAGCGTACTTGGCTCCCTGGCCGGGCTGGCCCCGTCGCTCCGCGCCATGGCCATCAAGCCCGTAGATGCAATGAGAGATGAATAACCCCTTGTCATCCCGAGCGAAGTCGAGGGATCTCAAATAGATAATAAAAAAGAACTGAGAAATATGAAAAAATTCGGTAAGTATTTAATGATTGTCCTGGCCGCTGTGCTGTTCATAGGAACATTCGTGTACCTTTTCCAGCGCTCCCGCCCCAAGGAGGCGCTCTATGAAGAGCAGGTTGCCGGGAGGGGGAATGTGGTGCGTTCCACCGTGGTCACCGGCAAAATCCAGCCCCGCGACGAAGTGAACATCAAGCCCCAGATAAGCGGCATCATCACGGAACTTCTAAAAGAGGCCGGCCAAACCGTGAAGAAAGACGAGATAATCGCCAAGGTGAAGGTGATCCCGGACATGGGGCAGCTTAGTTCGGCCCAAAGCCGCGTGCGCCTTGCCGAAGTAAACCTGAACCAAGCAAAGACCAACTACAACCGTGAGAAGGCCCTCTTTGACAAGGACCTTGTGAGCGCCGACGAATATGAGAAGGTTCTGCAGGCCTACAATCAGGCCAAGGAAGAGCTTGCGGGCGCAAAGGAGGCCCTGGAGATTATCCGTGACGGCGTGTCGTCGTCAAATGCCAGCGGCAGCTCCACCCTTGTGCGTTCCACCATTTCCGGCCTCATCCTGGACATTCCCGTGAAGGTTGGTAACTCCGTCACCCAGTCCAACACCTTCAACGACGGCACCACAATTGCCACCGTGGCGGATATGGACGACCTCATCTTCGACGGCAACATAGACGAGACCGAGGTAGGCCGCCTCACAACCGGAATGCCCGTAAAGATATCCCTGGGAGCCCTCCAGGACCTTACCTTCGACGCCGTGCTGGAGTACATCTCCCCTAAGGCCACGGTGAACAACGGTGCCAACCAGTTCGAGATAAAGGCCTCCGTGAAAATCCCCTCCGGCATCACCATCCGCTCCGGCTATAGCGCCAACGCGGAGATAGTGCTAGACGAGGCCTCGGACGTTGTAACGCTTCCGGAATCGGCCATAATGTTTGAAGGAGAAAAGACCTATGTGATGGTGAAGGAGGCCGATGGTTATGTTCGGCGCGATGTGACCACAGGACTTTCCGACGGCATCAACATAGAGGTGAAAAATGGCATCAAGGAAGGAGACACGGTGCGCGGAGCACAGATAATAATCAAGAAGCAGTAGTCCGTTATGAAAGCACTTTTACTGGCACTTGCACTTTTGGCTCAGCCCACGGATTCACTTCCGGACCTCAGCCACCCCTGGAGCCTCAAGGAATGCACCCAGTGGGCCTTGGAGCACAACCTCACCGTGGTGGGCCAGAGACTTCAGGCCGAAAACCGGAACGTAGAACGCAATACGGCCGAAATGTCCTGGCTTCCAAGCCTCAACGGCCAGGTGAGCGAGAACATGAGCTTCGGCCGCGGCCTTGGCGGAAACAATACTTATGAATACGGGAACAGCGCCACCACGGGCTTTTCCGTGGGCTCTTCCATGACGCTCTTTGACGGACTTGCAACGCCAAACCGGATTAAGCTTGCGCGCATTAACCTGGATGCGGCAACGGAGGACCTTGAGAAAGCCCGCGACGACATCCGCGTGGCCGTTGCCAAGGCTTATGTCCAAGTCCTTTACAACCTTGAGATAGAGGATGTTGCACGGCATCAGGTGAGCATCGACTCCCTTCAGGTGGAAAGGCTTTCAGGCATGATGGGTGTTGGAAAGTCCTCCAAGGCCCAGCTTTCCCAGCAAAAGGCATCCCTGGCCCAGAGCAAGGTTACGCTGGTGCAGGCGCAGAACAATGTCCGCGCCGCAGTCCTGGACCTTGCGCAGCTGCTGGAACTGCCGTCATGGGACGGTTTTTCCATTGTACGGATTACCCCTGATGCACCCTCAAACATTGTCCTTGGGCACCCGGACGACATTTACGCCGACGCCGTCATGGACCGTCCCTCCATCAAGGCCGAAGAACTCCGCCTGCAGGGCACGGAACGCTCCATAGAGATTGCAAAGAGCGGATACTACCCTTCCCTGTCGCTTTCGGCCGGGCTTGGGACCAACTACTATTCCACTTTCTGGACCGCAGGGTTCTGGGACCAGCTGGGGGCCAATTTCGCGCAATACGTGGGGCTGTCCCTGAACATTCCCATCTTCAACAAGTTCCAGGTCAGGAACCAGGTCCGTTCGGCCAAAATCCAGCAGGAGGCACAGAAGACACAGCTGCGCCGCGTGCAGCAGAGCCTGTACAAGGAGATTTACCAGGCCTGGAACGGAGCCGTTGCGGCACAGGCCAAATACGACGCCTCCATTGAGGCAAGCGCCGCCGCCCAGGATGCGTTCTCGCTGGTGGAAGCCCGCTACGAGGCCGGCGCTGCCACCATCACGGAGTTCTCCGACGCCCGCAACCGCATGATGAAGGCCCAGTCGGACCTTGTCCAGGCTTCCTGCGAATACCTGTTCCAAACCGCCCTGGTGGGCTTCTACCGCACCGGCACGCTGGAGCTGTAGTTGCCACTGCCGGTTTCCCCTGCCGGTTTCCCCTCTATATTTCTCCCCCGGCGGTGCAAGCCAATATACTGGTTCTCAGTTGTTTACGTAATAGTCTACCAGAATTATTTCTGGTAGATTATTTTATAAACGCCTAACAATTAGCAACTTAACCTCCACCAGCACCGCCACCGCCACCGCCACCGCCACCGTCACCGTCACCGTCACCACCTGCACCGCCACCCGCCCTCCTCGCATACCGCTGGCCCCGCTTTATCGTAATGCCGTGGCAGTGGAGGTTATATCATTGACACATAGTCCGTTACGCGTTTCTTTTGGATTACTGGTTTTCCCAAAGAACCCGGCAAGCGCCTTGTAATCTGCCACTTGCCCTCCACCCGCACGGCATTACGATAGAGCGGGGGGCAATGCGCCAGTGCGGGGCAGATGTTAACACGTTTTCGGCCGTTTTTGTGTAAACAAAAGCCTTTTGGGCCGCGCGTTACACGGGAATGGCCATTTTTGTGTAAACAGACGGCCCTTATTGCAGGTCAGATGTCAATATGACGCAGGTTAGATACCAGAATGTCGCAGGTCCGGGGCCAAAACGTCGCGAGTCTGTGTTTTTCGGCCGAACTGCGACGCAAATCGGCCTTTGACGCAAAAAAACGTCGCGGTTCAGCCATTTTTTGCAGACCTGCAACATCCAGGCACGAGACCTGCGACAGTCTGTGGCAGCAACTGCAACATCCCGGCCCGGGACCTGCAACAGTTCGTAACAGCACCTGCAACACCCCACCCCGGGACCTGCGACACCATGTGCCGAAAAATGTGTATCTTTACGGAAAATTTGGCACCATGATACCTGAAAGCACCATCTCCGAGGCCTTGAAGAGCCTTTTCGGCAACATAGAATTCCAAAAGGAACCCGCCGGGCTGTACGACCCCCTGCGGTATATGATTGAAATTGGCGGAAAGCGCATAAGGCCCAGGCTGTGCCTTACCACTTATGGTATTTTTGCCGATGAACTGGGGCCGCACATCCTGCAGCCAGCCGCGGGTCTGGAGGTTTTTCACACCTTTACGCTCATCCACGACGACATCATGGACCGCAGCCCGCTCAGGCGCGGCCACGATACCGTATGGAAAAAGTGGAACGAGGACACCGCCATCCTGAGTGGAGACGTCATGTGCATAGATGCCTATAAGCGCATTGCGGAGGCGCCGCGGGAAGTGCTCCCTGAAGCCCTCAAGCTTTTCTCAAAAACGGCCTCTGAAGTATGTGACGGCCAGCAGATGGATATGGATTTCGAGCGCAGGGACAATGTCGCAATGAAAGAGTACATGGAGATGATCGGCCTCAAGACCGGCGTTCTCATTGCGTGCGCTTCACAGATGGGAGCCCTAATTGCCGGCGCGGACGAGTGGAGCCAGGAGTGCCTCTATGAATACGGCTATTACCTTGGCCTTGCCTTCCAGGTGGCCGACGACTACCTTGACGCCTACGGAGACGTGAAGGTGTTCGGCAAGCCTATTGGCGGGGATATCCTCAACTGCAAGAAGTCCTGGCTCACCATAAGGGCTCAGGAAAAAGGTGCAGAAGGCATCATTGAAGCCCTCAACGCTCCGGCCGTAACAGAAGAGGAAAAGGCCGCCAAGATTGCCCACGTAAAGGCCCTCTACGACAGTGTGGGAGTGGCCGAAGATGCCCGTAAAGCTATTGGAGACCTTAGCACCAGGGCCGTATTCAAGGGCACGGACGCCCGTATGGGAGGTGACGGCCAGCAGACCCTGAAGGACTTTGCCCAGAGCCTCGTGGGCCGAACTTTTTAAGAATTGACCCAGATATACACCTTGTCTCCGCGGTGCGGATGCAGGCGGCTGTTCTCCGGATCCGGGTCCACGTGGTCTTCGGGCATGCCGTCCAGCGGCACGGCAACTGAACAGCGGCAGCCCTGCGGGGCAACATCTGCGGGGGCGTAATCAACGCGGAGGTCATCGGCCTTGAATTCAATTATGCCGGTGGTGTTGCCAATTATGAGCATGTCACTGCCCTTGGGGAGGTCCCGCGTTTCCACCTGGATTTCGGCAACTCCAATTCGGCCGAACCAATTGGTCACTTTTCCTATGTAAATCTTGTTCCTGGTGGCCTGGGAGCCGTAAACCGCGCTCCATTCTCCCATCTTGGCACCAAGGTAATAACCGTCCCAGAAGCCGCGGTTGAACACCGTCGCAAGGCGGTCTTTGTAGGAGGCACCGAGTTCAGGGGTATATGTGCCGTCGGCAACGGCATTGGCCGCTTCCCTATAGCAACTTACCGTGGTTTTCACGTAGTCTGCGCTGCGGGCGCGGCCTTCAATCTTGAAAACCTTCACGCCGGCCTCCACGAACTTGTCCAGAAAGTCTATGGTACAGAGGTCCTTGGGGGACATCAGGTATTTGTTGTCCACGTTTACCTCAAAGCCGGTTTCATAGTCCGTGAGAAGATATCCCCGGCGGCAGGGCTGAAGGCAGGCACCACGGTTTGCGCTGGCCCCGTATGCGCTCAGGGACATGTAGCATTTGCCGGAAACAGCCATGCAGAACGCCCCGTGGGCAAACATCTCAATGCGCACAGGTTTTCCGGAAGGGCCGCAGATGTTTTCATTGACAATGGCTTCATGTATGGCCTTTACCTGCCCCAGATTCAGTTCACGGGCCAGCACCACAACATCGGCAAACTGGGCGTAGAACCTCAGCGCCTCTATGTTGGAGATGCTCAGTTGGGTGGAAATATGCACCTCCAGGCCTATCTTTCGGCAATAAAGGATGCAAGCCATGTCGGAGGCGATGATAGCGTCCACCCCGGCGGCCTTTGCGGCGTCAAGCGTCTCATAAGCCGGCTGCAAATCCTCCCCGTATAGGGTGATATTCAGCGTCATGTATGCCTTCACGCCGTATTCACGGCACACGCGCATAATCTCCGGTAGATCCTCGCGGCTGAAGTTATTGGCCGAATGCGACCTCATGTTAAGATGGCCGATCCCAAAGTACACGGAGTCCGCTCCGCCCTGGATTGCGGCCAAAAGGCAGCCGAAATTACCGGCCGGCGCCATTATTTCCAGTTCCTTCCTGTCCATAGCGCTGCAAAGATACTCATTTTTCGGCACATGGCGTTGCAGGTCTCGTGCCTGGATGTTGCAGGTGCAGCCACGGACTGTCGCAGGTCTCGTGCCTGAATGTTGCAGGTCTGCAAAAAAAGGCTGAACTGCGACGGTTTTTTGCGTCAAAAGCCGATTTGCGTCGCAGTTCGGCCGAAAAACACAGACTCGCGACGTTTCGGCATCGGACCTGCGACATTTTGGCATCTGACCTGCAATAAGGGCCGTCTGTTTACACAAAAATGGCCATTCCCGTGTAACGCGCGGCCCAAAAGGCTTTTGATTACACAAAAACGCCCAAAAAAGTGTTACCATCTGCCCCGCACTGGAACATTGCTATTCCCGTTTTGGCGTAATGCCGTGCGGGTGGAGCTTAAGTTGCAGATTACAAGGCGCTTACCGGATTGTTTGGGAAAACCAGTAATCCCAAAGAGGCGTGTAACGGACTATGTGTCAATGATATAGCCTCCACTACCACGGCATTACACCAGAGGGAACCGTCATAACGTAAGTGCGGGGCCGGCGGTATGCGAGGATGGTGGGTGGCGGTGCTGGTGGTGACGGTGGCTGTGGCGGTGGCGGTGGCTGTGGTGGTGGCGGTGGCTGTGGTGGTGCTGGTGGAGGTTAAGTTGCTCATTGTTAGGCAATTATGCAATAATCTACCAGAAAAAATTCTGGTAGATTATTGCATAAACAGCTGAGAACCAGCACCTTGGCTTGCACCGCCAGGGGAGAACAATAGGCGTGGCAACTAGCCGTAGAGTTCCCGGAGGACGGCGAGGGATTTAATGCGGATGGCCTGGTCCGTGTGGTACTCCAGATAGCGGAGGACGCTCTCGCAGAGGGAATTACGCACAGAGCCGGACAGCGGAACCAGCATGGCCTCGGAGAAACTGCTCTGGAGCATCTGGCGCATCTCAATCGCGTGCTCAGAAGTGAACGGTGCTATGTCCTGGAAAGTGGGCCGAAATCCAAGCGCCCCGGCGAATTCCAGAAGGAAGCGGATGTGAAAGTTGGAGAAATCGGCCTCCAGGGCATTGAGGGTGAGGATGCTGCCGATGCACCATTCATAGAGCCCGTCCTCCACGGCGCCGTCACGGAGAGTCCGGAAAAGGACCTCCGAGAGGAACATTGTCATGGTGTTTTTGTGAAGGTTCCCGCGGATGCCTGAAAGGGCGTCACGGGCATGCAGCCCGCGCAGTGACCAGAGTTCGCTTTTGGGGTTCTCCACAACATCAGCCTCAAGGATATTGAGGGGCAGGAACAGGGCGGCCGAAGCTTTTTTGCCGGGGTGCACGATGAAACCCCTCCGGCCGAATTCACGGGACAAAGTGTGCAGCACCAGGCCGTTTTCCCCAACCTTGGTGGTTGCCAGCACTATAAACTCTATGGTACCTGCTTCAGTCATATGTCATTCCCGGCTTGACCGGGAATCTTTTGCCAGGAACTCCGCCATGGCCCTCATAGCCTTTCCGCGGTGTGAGATGGCGTTTTTCTCCTCTTCCGGGAGCTGAGCCGCCGTAACGTCATACCCTTCCGGGATAAACACAGGGTCATAGCCGAAGCCGCCTTTCCCGTAGGGCTCGCGGCTTATTCGGCCTTCCATGATGCCGTCAAAAAAGTGATGCTCACCGTCTATTATAAGGGTTACGCATGTGCGGAAACGAGCCTTGCGGGTTGCGTGCGGAGTGCTGAGACCAAGGGAACGCGCCAGAGAGGCTTCGGCCTCACGCCTTGACATCTCCCTGAGGAGCTTTTCTATGTTAGCCTTGGAGTCCCGTGCAGGCCCGGAGTAACGCGCCGTCTCAATGCCGGGGGCGCCGCCAAGGATTTCAACCTCCAGGCCGGAGTCGTCTGCGAAACAGCTGAGCCCGGTGTGCTTGTAAATGAAGTCCGCTTTCTGCTGGGAATTGGCCCTGAATGTATTACCTGTTTCCGGGATGTCTTCCGTAATTCCGAGTTCTGCAGGGGTTACAAGTTCAAAACCAGGCCCCAGGATTTCGGAGGCCTCACGTACTTTATGCTGATTGTTTGTTGCGAATACTATTTTCATCTCGGCCGCAAAGATAGCACTATTTTTGCTATCTTTGCCTACCGTATGAAACGATTTGCAGTTATAGTTGTGCTGGTGGCCCTCGCAGTGGCCCCGGCAAGCGCCCAGTCCCGTCAGTTCACGCTGGGCAAATGGGTAGAAGTCCATAACGCCATCCTCAAGGAACTCAGCCGCTCTTACGTGGATTCCCTGGAGGTGGGCCGAATCGAGCGCGCCGCCGTGGATGCCATGCTGGATGCGCTGGATCCATATACCGTGTATGTTCCGGAAGAGGAGCAGGAGAACTTCCAGATGATGCTCACAAGTGCCTATGGCGGCATAGGGGCCATCATCTACAAGCCGGACATCAATGGAAACGTCATTATCAACGAGCCCTACAAGGACTCTCCCGCCGCCCGCGCAGGACTCAGGTGCGGAGACGAAATCGAGCTCATTGACGGCGTGTCCACACACGGCCTTGAAAGCGGAGAGTGCACGGAAAAGATGCGCGGAAAGCCCGGCACGGAAGTGGTTTTCCACGTGAAGAAACTCTCCGGTGAAATGGTAGACGTTAAAGTGAAGCGTGAGCGCATAGTGCTCCCCTCCATAGAATATACCGGAATGCTCAATGAGGCCGATGGCTACATAATGCTCTCCAAATTCACCGAAGGCGTGGGCCAGGGCATCCGTGACGCCGTCATCTCCCTCAAGAAGCAGGGCATGAAGCGCCTTGTCCTGGACCTCAGGGGCAACGGCGGCGGCGTGCTCTCGGAAGCCGTGAACATTGTCTCATTGTTTGTCCCCAGGGGCTCGGTTGTGGTTACCGCAAAAGGCCGAACCGGCGGGGAAACATCCTACAAGACCTCCACGGAGCCGCTTGACACCAAGTTACCCATAGTGGTGCTGGTAGATTCGGCCAGTGCATCGGCCTCGGAAATTGTTTCCGGAGCGCTCCAGGACTACGACAGAGCTACCATAATCGGCACCCGCACATACGGGAAGGGGCTTGTGCAGAGCATCCGTCCGCTGCCCTACGACGGCCAGTTAAAGGTCACAACCTCAAAGTATTACACTCCTTCCGGAAGGTGCGTGCAGGCCATTGACTACTCCCATCGCAACGAAGACGGCTCTGTGGGCCATATCCCGGATTCCCTCACCCATGAGTTCAAGACCGCCGGGGGCCGAATTGTCCGTGACGGCGGCGGAATCACCCCGGACTTCGAAGTGAAGCCCCACCGCTATTCCCGCCTCACTTACTCCCTGGTGCTTGGCGGCATTGTAGACCAGTACGCAATGAAATATGTCCGTGAGCATGAGTCAATTCCGGCGGTGGACGATTTCCATTTCACGGATTATGAAGACTTTGTTGCCTTTGCACATGACAAGGAGTTTGACTTCCGCTCCAGCGCCCGTGCCATGTTCGACGAAATGAAAAAGACCCTGGAAGAAGACGGCCTGGCAGGCGCAATGGCATCCCAGCTGGACGCCCTTGAGAAGTCCCTGGAGATGGATAAGGACACCTTCCTCAGGCTCAAAAAAGACGAGATTGTGCCGTTTATTGAGGAAGAGATAGCCGTGCGCTACTACTTCCAGGAAGCCGGCATCAAGGTGCGCCTTCGCTACGACGACCAGCTCCACGAAGCCCTCCAGAAGCCATCCATCTAACTCCCCTCTATTTTTCTCCCCTGGCGGTGCAAGCCAAGGTGCTGGTTGCCAGATGTTTATGCAATAGTCTACCAGAAATTTTTCCGGTAGACTATTTTGTAAACGCTTAACAATGAGCAACTTAACCTCCACTGTCACCACCAGCACCAGCATCGCCACCCGCCCTCCTCGCATACCGCCGGCCCCGCTCTTACGTAATGCCGGTCCCCTCTTACGTAATGCCGTGGCAGTGGAGGCTATATCACTGACACACAGCCCGTTACGCGTTTCTTTGGGATTACCGGTTTTCCCAAACAATCCGGTAAGCGCCTTGTAATCTGCCACTTAACCTCCACCCGCACGGCATTACAATAGAGCGGGGGGCAATGCGCCAGTGCGGGGCAGATGTTAACACGTTTTTGGCCGTTTTTGTGTAATCAAAAGCCTTTTGGGCCGCGCGTTACACGGGAATGGCCATTTTTGTGTAAACATATGGCCCTTATTGCAGGTCAGATGCCAGAATGTAGCAGGTCAGATGTCAATATTACGCAGGTCAGATACCAGAATGTCGCAGGTCCGGTGCCGAAACGTCGCGAGTCTGTGTTTTTCGGCCGAACTGCGACGCAAATCGGCCTTTGACGCAAAAAACCGTCGCAGTTCAGCTATTTTTTGCAGACCTGCGACAGTCCGTGGCAGCACCTGCGACATCCCGGCACGAGACCTGCGACAGTCCGTGGCAGCACCTGCAACATCCAAGCCAAGGAGATGCAACATTCCAGCCCGGAACCGGCAACACGGGGATGCTTATCTGCCAAAAATTGCGTATCTTTGTGCCTGCTATGAAACGCTTTCTTTTAACCACACTATTACTACTGACCATTTCACCGGCTTTTGCACAGGTGAAACAACTCTACGGAGAAACCAGGCTGGGCTACGGAGCCGCCATTGCCGGAGGCAAATATGACGGAGCGTTCTCCGCAGACTTCGTGAATGTTATCCTTGAGGGTAATATCGGCCCAAACATAACCTACTATTGGAGACAACGCTTCAACAAGCCTTTCTACAAGCAGGGCATTCCGCTCAATGCCACGGACCACATCTGGCTCAGGTGGGATATCAATGAGCGCTGGGCGCTGCAGGGAGGTAAGATTCCCGTGGTTGTGGGCGGCTATGAATTTGACGACGCCCCCATAGACCTCTATTACTGGGGAGTTTTCGCAGACCGTTTTCCGGACGTCTATGCCCTTGGCGGCAACGTGATTTTCAAGATAAACCCGGAGAACACCCTTACGGCACAGGTTACGCAGTCTCCGCTTGGCTTCGGGTACAGCAATCTGTTCCACACCGCCCTTTTCTGGACCGGCAGGTTTGCGCCCTGGTGGCATACCATCTGGAGCGTAAACTGGATGGACGACCCTGAACACAACGGATTCCTCATGACCGGGCTTGGCAACAGGTTTACTGCGGGCAATTTTGCTACGGAGCTTGACCTTATGTACCGCAGCAGCACAAAGGTGCAGGTTTTGCCCGCGAACTATTCGGCAATCCTCAAGCTGGAATACAAACTGCCGGTGGTTTCCGTGTTTGCAAAGGGCTCCTTGGATTACAACAAAGGCGATGTCTACGACGTCCTGGTGCCGGAGAATTCCTGCACGTATATCATGGGCGGCGGAGTGGAGTTCTTCCCGCTTAAAAACAACGACCTCAGGTTTCACGCCGTGGCGTGGTGGGATTCCAGGGTGAGAAACCGCGCCAACATCACATTCGGCCTCACTTACAGGCTGCGTGTGGTAAAGTAGTCTTCCTCGATTAGTTCGTAGTCAAGGGTCTTCATCTCAAGTGAAGTCCCTTTTACGCGTATGCGCAGGGGGTCTCCAAGGCGTATGGACTTGTGGGTGCGTTTGCCCACGGCCCTGTAGTGGTCCTCATCAAAGATGAAGAAGTCCCCTTTGATGGTGCGGTAGGGAATCATGCCCTCAATCTTGGTGGGCTCAATTTCCACGTAGACGCCCCATTCGGTGACGCCGGATACATGGCCGTCAAACTCCTGCCCAATCTTGTCCTGCATGAACTCCACAAGCTTGTACTTTATGCTCTCGCGTTCGGCCTCGGCGGCCACAACCTCACGCTCGGAGGCATGTTTGCACTGCTGGGCATAGTACATAGAATCTGCGTTGGGGCCCTTGCGGAGATACTGCGCAAGGAGCCTGTGCACCATCATGTCCGGATACCGGCGGATGGGTGAAGTGAAGTGCGTATAATAGGGGAATGCAAGGCCGTAGTGGCCGATATTATCCACTGAGTAGCAGGCTTTTGCCATAGAACGCAGCGCCAGGATCTGGATGGCGCCAAGCTCCGGCTTGTCCTTGGCTTCCACCATGAGTCCGTTGAGGGCCTGGGCAATGTCCTTGCCTCCGTCCAGCGGTCCCATCTTGTAGCCGAAGTGCCCCGCGAAGTCCCTGAGGCCGGCCAGTTTCTCCATGTTGGGTTCGTCGTGCACGCGGTACACAAAGGTGCGCTTTGACTTTCCAACCCATTCGGCCACCGTGCGGTTGGCGAGGAGCATGAACTCCTCAATGAGCCAGTTGGCTTCGGCCGAAAGTTTCTGGTGCACGCCGATGGGCTTTCCGTCCTTGTCTATGTCCACCTTCATTTCCGGGCGCTCGAAGTTCACGGCGCCGTTCTTGAAGCGCTTTGCGCGGAACTTGAGGGCCAGTTTATTGAGGATAAGAATGGCCTCCTGGATATCCTCGGGCACGTCTTCCGGCTTTGCTCCTTCAATTATGGACTGGGCTTTTTCGTAGTCGAACCTGTAGTCGGAAATTATGTTTGTGCGGCCGAACCACTGCTCCACTATCCTTCCAAGCGGGGTTATCACAAACACCGTGGAGAAAGTCAGTTTCTCTTCTCCGGGACGCAGGGAGCAAAGCTTGTTGGAGAGTTTTTCCGGAAGCATGGGCACGGTGCGGTCGACAAGATAGACGGATGTTCCGCGCTCCTGGGCCTCTTTGTCCACGGGCGTTCCGGGCTCCACGTAATATGTTACATCGGCAATGTGTACACCAACCTCGTAGTTGCCATCCGGGAGTTTTTTGAAGCTGAGGGCGTCGTCAAAGTCCTTGGCGTCCGTGGGGTCTATGGTGAAAGTGAGGGTGTTGCGGAAGTCTTTTCGGCCCTTCCTGTCCTTGTCCGTAATTTCGTCGGGAATTTTGTCGGCGGCGTTTTCAACCTCGGGGGTGAAGCGGTACGGCAGGCCGAATTCGGCAAGGATGGCATGCATTTCGGTCTCGTTCTCTCCGGGCATGCCAAGGACGTCTACCACGTGACCCACGGGGCCGCCGCCCTTCTCCCAGCCATCTACAACCGCTGCCACCTTCATGCCCTTCTGAGCGCCTTCCGGCACCGGGACGGATATGTCGTAGGGCATGGTCTTGGAGCTCATGAGCACCCAGGCCTGCTTGCCCACAATATGGAGTATGCCCACAAAAGGCTTGTTGGAGCGCTCCAGAATGGCGATGATTTCGCCGCTGCGGCGCTTGGCCTGACCCTTCCTCTCCTGGGTCACGGCCACCCTCACGGTGTCTCCGTGCAGCGCCCCGCGGGTTTTTGAAGCCTTCACAAAGATGTCTTCCTCCTGGCCTTCAACCCTCACGAAGATAAATCCCTCACGGGACATCATGGCCGTTCCTACATATTCCGGAACAATTCTCTTTTTGGATTTTTTCTCCTGGCTGCGGGCCCTTTTCTGGCTGCCTCCTCGCCTTTTTCTTGACATAACAACAGTATTAACTTACACAAAGATACGCAAAAAAACGTCATCTTAGCGCTTTAGTCGTACGTAAATGGAGAGAGGGAGCACCTTGCCGAAAGAGTCATTGAAAGCGAGCTCCCCGGAAGTCATTTCCTTGAAGGCGCCGTGGAAGGCCTCACGCACAACGGTTTCGCCAAGGGCGGCGCTGTAGCCGTTGGAATAGAGATTGAGAACCATGAAGGAATCCCGCTCCGAGAGTATTGCGGCCACGTTTTGCAGCAGGCCGAAGAGGAGTTCGTCCAGCTTCCACTTTTCGCCGTCCGGGCCATGGCCGTATGCGGGAGGGTCCAGGATGATGCCGTCGTATTTGTTGCCGCGTTTGGCCTCACGCTTTGCAAACTTGAGGGCGTCTTCCACAACCCAGCGGATGCCGTCCAGGCCGCTTCTTTCCATGTTTTCACGGGCCCAGGTGACAACCTGGCGCACGGAGTCAAGATGGGTGACATCGGCCCCGGCGCACTTGGCGGCAAGGGACGCGGCGCCCGTATAGGCAAAAAGGTTAAGCACCTTGGGGGCGGGAAGGCCGTTTGCCTTGTGGATGCGTGCAAGGCGGGATGTCTCCCTGTAGATGAATTCCCAGTTGGGAGCCTGTTCCGGGAACACGCCCACATGCTTGAAGGATGTAAGGCCAAGGCGCAGGCTCAGGTGAAGGTCACTGGCGGCGTGGGTCTCAGGGTCCTGGGCGCCGTTATACACAATCCCCCACTGGTCTTCCATCTTTTTGGAACGCTCCCATGTGCCGCTGTCTTCCTTGCCTGCTTTGCCGAATCCGGCACCAGGCTTGAAGACAACGTGGGTGAGGCGCTTCCAATCGGCCTCAGGCATGGAAGGAGCCCACAGGGCCTTTGGCTCCGGACGGCGCAGCACATACTTTCCAAAACGCTCCAGCTTTTCTGAGTTTCCAGAGTCCAGGAGCTCATAGTCTTTCCAATAACTTGCGGGGAATTCTACGGCCATTCTCTTTTTGATTTTTCTGCAAAGATAGTTAAATTTGCAGACTGGAAACAAACTATTATTACTATACAAATGCAACAATTCATTGACAAGTACAATTTCGCCGGCAAAAGGGCCATTGTACGCGTAGATTTCAACGTTCCCCTCAACGAAAACTTCGAGATTACCGATGACACCCGTATCCGCAGGGCCATGCCCACCCTCAAGAAAGTTCTTGCAGAAGGCGGTTCCCTCATCATCATGTCCCACCTCGGCCGTCCCAAGAAGGTAGACCCCAAGTTCAGCCTCAAGCACATTGTTGGCCGCGTTTCCGAATGCCTGGGCGTTCCCGTACAGTTTGCAGAGGACTGCCAGAAGGCAAAGGCCCAGGCCGACGCCCTTAAGCCCGGTGAGGTTCTCCTCCTTGAAAACCTCCGCTACTACGCAGAGGAAGAAGGCAAACCCCGCGGTCTCGCAGAGGACGCCACCGATGAAGAGAAGAAGGCTGCAAAGGCTGCCGTAAAGGCCTCCCAGAAGGAGTTCGTCAAGACTCTCGCAAGCTACGCCGACTGCTACATCAACGACGCCTTCGGCACGGCTCACCGCGCACAC
>DGXO01000007.1:8651-11216 GCA_002395605.1 Bacteroidales bacterium UBA4230 | reverse complement strand
GAATACTTCCCCAACGACAAGATGTTCGGCTACCTCATGGAAGGCGAGATCAAGGCCATCGACAATGTCCTGAAGAATGCCAAGAGGCCCCTTACCGCCATCATTGGCGGCTCCAAGGTAAGCTCCAAGCTCGCAGTTCTGAAGAACCTCGTGGGCAAGGTGGACAACCTTATCATCGGCGGCGGCATGGGTTACACCTTCATCAAGGCCCAGGGCGGCCATATCGGCCAATCCCTCCATGAGGATGAGCTTATCCCTGATGCACTTGAGATCATGAAGGAAGCCAAGGAGCGCGGCGTAAACCTCTCCCTGAGCGTTGCCACCGTCTGCGGTCAGAGCTTCGACAACGACACTCCCCGCCAGATCTTCCCCATTGACCAGATTCCGGACGAATGGGAAGGCATGGATGCTTCTCCCGCATCACTTGAGATCTGGAGAGAGATCATTATGAAGTCCAAGACCATCCTCTGGAACGGTCCCGTTGGCGTTTTCGAGCTCCCCAACTTTGCAAAGGGAACCCTCCAGATTGCCCAGGACCTTGCCGATGCAACCAAGGAAGGCGCTTACACCCTTGTAGGTGGCGGTGACTCCGTTGCAGCAGTTACCCAGATGGGCTTCGCCGACAAGGTGAGCTACGTTTCCACCGGCGGCGGCGCTATGCTTGAAGCCATCGAGGGCAAAATCCTCCCCGGCATTGCTGCCATCCAGGAGGACTAATCCCCCTCTGGCGCGCTACTCCCTGTAGCTCAGCGCTTTACGCATAATCGGGTGCACCTGCCGGTGCACCCGATTTTCTATAAAATGCTGATAATCCGGCAGTTATTGGGCAGACTTCAGCAGAGCGTCAAAGCTGGCATTGAGGGTGTCGGAAAGGTCTTTGTCTCCGTACTGCTTGCAGACATCGGCAATGTAGAGGTACACGCGGCCGGCGGTTTCGAACTCATTGGCGCCAAGGCCGCCCCACTTGATGTAGAAGGATGCGGCTTCCATGAGGGCGTCCGTCATGCGGACGGCCATGTCATGGGCCTTGTCCTGGGCACCAAGGTAGTAGTAGTTCTCTATCATCTGGGCCACCATCCAGTCGTTGCCGGAAAAGCCTATGGAGATGCTCTCAAGAGGGAAATTGGACTCCGGGAAGTTCTCCTCACAGAGGTCCATCATCTCTATGGCCTTTTCATCTTCTCCAGCATCTATGAGGGCGTTGGCAACGGTAAGGTAGAGCTGTCTCTGGCCCATAACGCCAAGGAAGGTGTAGTAATTCTGGTAGTCTACGAACCAGCCGCTGCTCTTCAGGGCATCCCACTTGTACTTGGTCTTCATGTCCTCATAGAGCTGCAGGGCGTCCACCTTGCCGGCATCCGTAGAGGAAATCTTGTTCTTGATGGGAGTGAAGCGGTAGGAGAAACCGTCGTACATGAGGTAATCCTTTATGCCGATATTGAGGTCTCCACCCTGGTTCAGGACATTGATGGGCCTGTCCCAATTGTAGCCGTCCAGAAGGTCCAGGAGGAAGATTTCGGGCTTTGAAAGGTAGTTCTTGTCCTTTGACATGGTAAGGACAATATGCTCCGGAATTTCATCGGCGAATTTCTCCGGGACAATGCCGTATTTAAGGCAGTTCTCCTTGTTCACTGGCATCACTATGTTGCGGGCGCAGATGAAGTCGTACTTTCCGCCGCCTTCAAACACAGCCTTCATCTTGGGGTCCTTGAACACCTCCATTACGTCGTGGAGGAACATGGGAGAGCCGTCGTCGTACTGGATGGTAACAAACTCGTTGGTGCCGTAGAGATACTGGCTCTGGGGCACGGTAAGGGGCAGCGGAGCGCTCTCGTTGCAGGCCCATTTCATCTGGTCTATGTACCAGTCCGTACCAAGCAAGGAGGTGTTCACCACGCGGACATCCGTACGGATTCCCTCCACCTCCTGGGCGTACCACAGAGGGAAGGTGTCGTTGTCTCCGTGAGTGATGAGGAGACCGTTGGGGCCCACGGAATTGAGGTAGTTGGACGCCATCTCAACGGCGGTATAACGGTTTGAACGGTTGTGGTCGTCCCAGTTTTCTTCGGCCATGAGGGCGGGAACGCCAAGGCACAGGACGCCAGTGCCGATTGCCACCACCTTTTCGCGGCCCTTGAGGGCATCGGCAATCCACTTGTATATTGCGTACACGCCAAGGCCTATCCAGATGGCGAACATGTAGAAGGACCCGGCGTAGGCGTAATCCCTTTCACGCACCTGGTAAGGCGGCTGGTTGAGGTACAGCACAATGGCTATGCCTGTCATGAAGAACATGAGGAACACTATCCAGCTGCCTCTCTTGTCTTTGTCGAACTGGAACACAAGGCCCAGGAGGCCAAGCAGGAGCGGCAGGAAGAAGTAGTGGTTCTTGCCCTTGTTTTCCCGGAGCGGAGCCGGGGCGTCACTCTGGTCTCCAAGCCTTATGGCATCCAGGAAGCCTATGCCGCTTTCCCAGTTGCCGTCAAAGACGTTGCCGGGAACGGGGCTGTGGATGTCGTTTTGGCGCCCCACGAAGTTCCACATGAAGTAGCGCCAGTACATCCA
>DGXO01000007.1:4615-8589 GCA_002395605.1 Bacteroidales bacterium UBA4230 | reverse complement strand
GTTGAGCTGATAGTCAAAGAAGTACGCAAGGTTTGCGCCGAAGGTGGGCTTGCGGGTTTTGGTGCCGCGGACCCGGGTTCCCTTGCCACCGGTGTACATCTCGTAGAACTCCACGTAACGGGGGTCTGCCGAAGACCACATCCTGGGGAAGAGCATCTTGCCTTCCGGCTTGTAGATAGCCTCTGTGGGGGCTTCGGCCTTGATGTACTTCCCGTT
Organism: Bacteroidales bacterium UBA4230; assembly: GCA_002395605.1. Classification (GTDB taxonomy): domain Bacteria; phylum Bacteroidota; class Bacteroidia; order Bacteroidales; family UBA932; genus Cryptobacteroides. The sequence continues at coordinate 8,373 of DGXO01000007.1, read as the reverse complement.
CATGGGAGCCCAGTAGGTGGAGTTGTCAAGGTCATATGGAGCGTCCCAGTACTGGCCGTAAAGAAGCGGCGTGGAGCCGTACTGCTCACGGCTGAGGTAACGCACAAGGGTGTAGGGGTTGTCAGGCTGGTACTCGTTGGTGGGCGTTTTCACGCTGGAGCGGATAATCACTATGGAGAACAGGCTGAAGCCCATAACCAGTGTGGTCACGCAAAGGAGAACCGTATTCCAGAATACCCTTCCCTTCTTGAGGGTTGCAAAGAGTCCCCAGAAGCAAAGGGCCAGGAGGGCCACCATAAAGAACAGGGCGCCGCTGTTATAAGGCAGGCCGAAGCCGTTCACAAACAGGCGGTCCACCCCTGCCGCAACCTTGGGAAGGTACGGGATGAAGATGTAAACCAGGAGGAACTCTATCACAACGCCTATGAGGAAGATGCCGATGAGCTTTTTGGCGGGCAGTTTCTTGTCCTCGTTCATGCGGTAATAGTACATGAACACAAAGGCGGGGATGGTAAGGAGGTTCAGAAGGTGAACGCCGATTGAAAGGCCCATCAGGAAAGCTATGAGCACTATCCAGCGGTTTGCGTGAGGGCTGTCAGCGGTGTCGTACCACCTGCACATGGCCCAGAACACCAGGGCCGTGAACAGGGAACTCATGGCATACACCTCTCCCTCAACGGCGCTGAACCAGAATGTGTCGGAGAAGCAGTAGGCCATTGCGCCCACCACGCCGGATGCAAGGATGGCTATGGCGCTGCCCAAGGACAGCCGATCGGTGTCGGCTGTGACGCCAGACGTCATGCCCGGCTTAATGCTCGACGTCATGCCCGGCTTAAAGCCTGTCGTCATGCCCGGCTTGACCGGGCATCCTATGAGCCTTTTTGCAAAGAACACTATGGTAAGGTACAGGAAAAAGATGGTGAGGCCACTGAGGATGGCGTTCATGGCATTCACTGCCACGGCTGCGTGAGCGGCATCGAAGGGAATGGTGAAAAAGCGTGCAAGCAGCTGGAACACAGGGTTTCCCGGAGGGTGACCCACTTCCAGCTTGTATGACGACGCTATAAACTCACCGCAGTCCCAGAAAGACGCCGTAGGCTCTATGGTGGCAAGATACGTGGCGCACGATGCAACCAGCACCGCCACGGCCACTATCCAGTTCCACTTGTTGAATGTTTTCCTATCCATAATCAATTATTATAGTCTACAAAGATAACAAAATCTTTGCAGGCTCACAACCCACCCAAATCCCTGGCGCTTAACCTTATCTATATCAGCAACTTATAAAAAAACGGGTGCACCCGCAAGTGCACCCGAGAATTAACAACTGACTCAGTGTCAGGAGATTATGCGCCAAGCTGTGCCAGAACAGAGTCGCACACTTCACCAACGGTGGTGGGAAGGGGTGCGCCATCCGGGAAACGCATCTTGAACTTTTCTTCTACGGCAAGGGACAGAAGCATCATGGTGAGGGAGTCAATCCCAAGGCCGGTGGTAAGAGGAGTGTCAAAAGACACGTTTGTGAGGTCCGTGTTGGGCCTTATGACGGAAATCACTTCCTTGAGTCCGTCAAAAACTTCCTGTCTGGTCATAACTTAGACGCGTGCTACTTTCATGCTGCCGGTGCGCTTGAAGTCTTCCGTGCGCACAGTCATCTTGAGGATCCTGTGGGTGGTGGGAAGGGTGGCGTTCACCTTGTCCACAAGGGCCTGCATGTAGGCGTGGATGTCTTCGGGGGTCTTTCCGTCAAATGCGGGCATGAACGGGAGGATCTCGACGGCAATGACCTTTGCACCGTTGAGGTCGTCTTCCTTGACCATGGCGTCGCGGACGCAAGGATCTGCGTAGAAGGGCTCCTCAAGGCTTTCCGGGCTCACGTTCTCACCGTTGGGAAGGATGATGAGGTTCTTGATTCGGCCGGTAATGTACAGGAAGCCTTCGTCGTCGAAGCGGCAGAGGTCACCGGTGCGGAACCAACCGTCCTCGGTGAAGGCCTCGGCGGTACGCACAGGGTCCTTGTAGTAGCCTGAGAACACGTTGTCGCCCTTTATCTGGAGCTCACCGTCCACAATCCTTGTCTCCTGACCGGGATAGATTCGGCCGATAGAAGTGGGCTTCTCAACAGCGTTGGCATTGGCCGAAGTGAGGTTGGCGGTTTCCGTGAGGCCGTAGCCGAAGCAGAACTCTACGCCAAGTTTGGTGAAGATGTCAATCAGGCGCGGAGGTACGTTTGCAGCACCGGCGATGATCATGCGGAGTTCTCCGCCAAGGAACTGAGGGCCGTACATCTTGACAAGGCCGGAAAGGATGTCGCAGATGCCGGGAACAATCACCAGGAGGGTGGGCTTGATCATGGGCAGTTTGCCAACCGTTGCCTTCATGTCCTCTGCGGTGAAGAGAAGGTTGCCGGTGTAGAAGCAGCCGCAGGTGCCGGAGATGAGGCCGAACACGTGGCTGAGCGGCAGAAGGGCGATGTAACGGTGTACGCCGATTACCTTGCCGGGCTTGAAGATGGCGTTGTAGTTACCTCTCATGAGAGCCCTGTGGCTGAGGACAGCACCCTTAGGAGCGCCGGTGGTACCACCAGTGAAGAAGATGGCGGCGGGGCTTTCAGGATCTACGTCCAGAACTGCGGGAGCCTCGGTGTCTGCGATGGAAGCGGCAGGAAGCACCTTGGTGCCCTGGATTCCTTCAGTGAGGGGCATGAACTCTTCACGCACGAAGATGGCGGCGATGTCGAACTTCATGCAGCAGCCGGCCACTGCGGGAGCGGGAAGCTGTGCAGGGAAATTCATTGCAACGTATCCGGCCGATGTAACGGCGAGGAAAAGCTCTATTGCGTTCTGGCTGTTGCGGTCGAAGATGGCGATGTGAGCGCCCTTGGGAAGACCAAGGCTATTGATGAATGCACGGCGGCGTGCAACACGGTGGCCAAGCTCTTCATAGGTAATGGTGTTTACCTGGTCGCTGAGAGCGGGTTTTTCGGCATACTGCTTTGTGAACCAGTCTACAAACTGGCCCATTGTGGGGAGATAAGGGATGCTTTCAAACTCCTCTTTGGGGAGCATGCCGTGGAAATACTCTGTGTTTGTCATTGTATTCTTGGTTTTAGGTTTTGGTTCTACAATATCTTTTACGTATGAACGCCTGCGCTGGTAGAGACGGGTGTCGAAGTTGTCCCAGAGGGACTGCACCTTGTGGTTTTCCTCCAGCTGAGGGTTCATGAGCATATGCTTGATTCCCAGGTGTATGTAATTCTCCATCAGGTACTTGAACATGAGGAGGGCGGCGCCTTTTGCCTGGTATTCCGGAAGGATGCCTATGAGAAGGGCCTCCGTGGTGTCGTTGCGCTTAGGAGACAGGGCGGGCAGAAGATACATCCAGCCGAAGGGAAGGATTCGGCCCTGGGCCTTGCGCACCGCGGCCGAAATGTGCGGCATTGTAACCGTGAAGCCCACAAGCTCGTCTTTGTCATTGACCACAAATGCCACAAGGTCCTTGTTGAGAACAGGGACATACTGGCTTACATAACCGTCTATCTGCTCCTGGGTGAGCTTGGTGTATTCATAGAGCCCTGCAAAGGCCTCGTTGAGCACGTGGAACATCTCACGGCCGCGCTTTGCCATTTTCCTGATGGTGCCGGCGGTATAGATGCGAATGCCGAAGCGCTCTGAGATTTTGTCGGCGAACTGGAACATGGGAGGAAGCTCCGAGGGGATGTCCATCACCCTTTGGGTCCAGTCTACGTCCTTGGTGAA
>DGXO01000007.1:0-4525 GCA_002395605.1 Bacteroidales bacterium UBA4230 | reverse complement strand
GGATAGTAGGGATAGTTGTAGATGACGGTGAAGGGGCTCTCGTTTTCAAAGCCCTCTACAAGAAGGCCTTCGCGGTCCATATCCGTGAAGCCGAGAGGGCCCTTGATCTTGGTTGCACCCTTTGCCTTACCCCATTCCACAACTGCGTCTATGAGGGCCTTGCAAACGTCAAAGTCCTCGATGAAATCTATCCAGCCAAAACGGACGGAGTTCTCATTCCATTTTTTGTTGGCGTTGTGATTGATGATGGCGGCAACGCGACCGGCCACCGCGCCGTCTTTATAGGCAAGGTAGAGTTCCCTCTCACAAAACTCCAGAGACGGGTTCTGGGGGCCAAGGGACTTGTATTCGTCGTCTTCAAACGCAGGGACCCATTTGTCTGAGCCCTTGTAAAGCTTCAAAGGGAATTCAATGAATTCCTTGAGCATTTTCTTCCCTTGTACGGGAAGAATGGTGATATCGGTTTTAGTCATACGGAAGACAAAGATAGTAATTATTTTTCACCTGTGAAAAGTCTGCAAAGACCAGCGGTATAACTGCGGTGACGAACAGAGGTGAAACCGGCCTCTTCCATCATGGCGCAAAACTTCTCCGGGGGCGGAAATGCATGGACGGATGCCGGAAGGTAGCGGTAAGCCTCCTTGTTTCCGGACACCATCCCTCCGATTAGTGGAAGTATGTGCATGAAATAGAGGTCGTAGAGTTTCCTGAGGAAAGGTTTTTGGGGAACGCCCAGCTCAAGAATCACGGCACGCCCGCCGGGCTTCAGCACACGGCGGAACTCCTGGAGGCCCTTGGCCTTGTCTTCAAAGTTTCTTATGCCGAACGCGCAGGTGACGCGATGGAAAGTCCCGTCCTGGAACGGCATTTCAAGGGCATCGGCCACCTTAAGTTTAATGCGGTCGTGGACACCTTCATGGGCTGCTTTTCTCATGAGGGGCTCCATCATGCCGGTAGATATGTCTATGCCGGTTATGCGGCTTCCGGACCCCGCCGCCTTTGCTATTGCAATGGTAGAGTCTCCGGTACCGCACGCCACATCCAGGATCTGCTGCTCTGAGCCATCCACAATCTCTTTCAGCGCTTTTTTGCGCCACAAGTTGTCTATGCCCAGTGACATCAGGTGATTGAGCCTGTCATAGGACGGCGCAATGTCATTGAACATCTTTTCTACTTTCTCTTTTTTGGGCATAGGACTAAGGGACTGGGTCATAACCGCTTCCACCCCAGGGATGGCAGCGGAGGATTCTTCTTACACTAAGGTATAGCCCCTTGAACGGGCCGTGCTTGCGGAATGCCTCCAGGGCATACTGGGAGCACGTGGGGGTGAACCTGCAGGATGGCGGCGTGAAAGGGCTGATGCACAGCTGGTAGAACTTTATCAGCACTACCGCCGGGAAAATGAGGATCTTTTTGACAGTCTCTTTTAGCATAACTGGGATAGAATGGCTGTCATATCGGCATAAACCACCTCATACGGAAGTACTTCCGGGGCCGAATATATGAAAAGGATGTCTACGGGCGCTGTCAGGAGCCCTTTCTGCCTGCGGTACGCCTCACGGATACGACGCTTGAGGAGGTTGCGCTTGACCGCCCGCTTGAAAAGACGCTTGGGGACGGACACCACTATACGGGATACCCGGTCTGGGCCGGGCATGACGGAATCCTGGCGGGGCAGAACCTTGCACCTGAGGCAGCCGTGGGAGTAACTCTTTCCGTGGGAAAAGAGAGCGGAGATACCGGTAAGGCCGCTCAGACGCTCGCTTTTAGGAAGGGTTTCATCCATTACAGGGATTCAAGGTATATCTCTATGGCGCTAGCTACGGAAGGGGCTTCCGGGGTGGGAGCCTTTACATCTATCCTGAGCCCGGCTTCTTCCATGGCCTTTACTATTGTTCGGCCGAAAGACACCATCTTGATGTCTCCCTGGACAAAGTCCGGGAAGTTTTCCTGGAGGCTCTTGACATCCGCCACATTGTAGAAGACAATCATGTCGAAGGACCCAATGTCCAGCGAAGAAAGGTCCTGGCTCACGGACTTCACAAAAACGCCGGTGGAATAGTCCAGGCCCTTTTTGTCAAAAAGGGAGGTAATGGCGCCGGTGGATGCGTTGTCGGAGCTGGTGATGAGGAATTTCTCTCCTTTATGCTTGGGGCCGATAAGGTCTACCACGCTTTCCGGAGTACCGTTGCCGAAGAAGATCTTGCGCTTGCGGTAAACGATATGTTTCTGCAGGTACATGGCCACGGCCTCTGTGGTGCAGAAATACTTCATGGTCTCCGGGATTTTCACGCGAAGTTCCTCTGCCAGGGAGAAAAATGCATCTATGGCATGCCTGGAAGAGAAAATGATTGCAGTATAATCAAGGATATTGATGCGCTGTGCGCGGAATTCACGTGAAGTGAGGGGTTCAATATGGAAGAAGGGGCAAAAGGTGAACTCTACTCCAAACTTTTGCGTAACCGCCTGATATTGCGTAAGAACGCGGGGCGCGTTTTGGGATACCAAAATCTTTCTGATGCTCATCTTTCTATAAATCTCTCGCTACAAAGCCACCGCTGATACAACGAGGGTGGCAGTGGGTAAAAATTCTAGCTCGCAAAGGTACAAAAAAGTTTGCAAACCGCTGCAAGATAATGACAAAATTTGAGCCTTCCGGACCAAAAAGACACAGTATACCACAGCCAAAAGAGCACTTAGGACGGTCTTGATAATCAAGTCATTGACATCGGCCAAAGTGAGAATTCCAAGCAGCGGGAGGGCAATGAGCATGAGGATGATGAAAAACGTGTAAATTGCCCTGTGGGCCAGCCTGAAATATTCATAACGGCGGCGCGGCTTAAGGATCACGTAGATGAGAGTTCTCAGAAGAATGTATGCGGCAAGTACCCCGGCGCAGGCCAGAAGGTGCCACTCTCCGGTAAACTGCTGCATGAAAGTGGGATTGTAGAGCCGGTAGCGGGACATCATGAGGACGGCCGGAACAAGCATGAGGTAGGCGAACATATTGCGCTCACGGGTAACCCTCACGCTGAATTCAAGTGCCTCCGAGCCGCGGGCGCGGAACACGGAGTCTGCGAGGTAAGGGGCAAGGTGGAAAAATGTGGGCAGCAGCCCGATGGCCACTGCCACAAAGAGCACCATTATTATGTTTGCCGTCATCTAATTGCCTCTTTTTGCTCCGTATCCAAGTCCCTTGAGGATTTCTACCACCTTGTCGCGGAAATCCCCCTGGATGGTGATTTCACCGTCCTTGGCGCTTCCGCCCACGCCAAGCCGCGTCTTGAGGGTTCGGCCCAGTTCCTTGAGGTCTTCGGCACCGCCCACAAAACCGGTTATGAGGGTAACCTGCTTGCCGCCACGGTTGCGGCGGTCTATCCCCACTATGAGACGCTGCTTCCCGGGAGGGAGGGTTTCCTGTTCCCGGGGAGCGTCCGTTTCATATTTGAAGTCCGGGTTTGTGGAGTAAACCACGCCCAGACGGTCTTTCCAGTCTCCTGTCATAATGCTACCTGCCACGGCCCGCGGAATCCACTAGAGCGCGGATATGGGCACTGAGTTTGTCGTTGGCCACAAGGTCTTCCAGGGTCACGTGCATGCGGTAACGCCAGTAGTGACGAGGGATGGCCGGGATGTTGATGCGCTCGTCTGCGGGGTTGCCCTGATAGCGGACTTCGCCGTCCGTGGCCAGCCAGTCCTGAAGCGGCAGGATGGCGAGCATAGCGGGAGATTTCATGTGCTGGGCCACTATTAGGTCGGCCACCCAAGGCTCGCAGAAATAAGGGGCGTCGCCCTCACATCCAAGCATTTGGTTGTAGAAGCGCTGCGTGGCTTCACGGTCTTCCTCCCACCATGCGCGGAGCGGTGATGTGTCGTGGGTGCCGGTGGCGCAAACGCACCAGTAAGGGTAAGCGGCCGGATTTGCAAAGGCGTCCTTGGGGTCCTTGGGCATGCGCTGGATTTCAAGGCTCAGGATATTGAGCTCATCCATCACGGAAGGCACGCAGGCGGGAATCATGCCAAGGTCTTCGCCGCAGGCCAGCATGCCGGTAGAGCGAAGGAGCGCAGGGAGTTTGCGCATGGCGCTTTCCTTCCAGAAGTCGTTGTGACGATGCCAGAAGAAGTCGTTGTAGAGCTCGTTGTAGCGGTGTTTCTGCCACTCCGGAAGCCATGCATAAGCCTGGGTGAACTGGGCCGAAATACGGGGATGCCAGTAATCCTTCTTGCGGGGATCCTCTACAAACAGGCGGTCTGTGCCCTCCCCTGCCGAAGGGTCGAAGCCCTGGGCGCGGAGTTCGTCTCCGGAATAAGGCAACGCCGGGGAGAAGTGACCCATAAGGCCGCTGGTGTACTCCGAGGGGATTTCCCAAATGCGGAAGAACCCAAGGATGTGGTCTATGCGGAAGGCGTCGAAGTACTGCGCCATGTTGCCCATGCGGGCCTTCCACCAGGCGTAGCCGTCCTTTGCCATCTCTTCCCAGTTGTAGGTGGGGAAGCCCCAGTTCTGGCCGTCTGCGCTGAAGGC
>DGXO01000064.1:26718-27957 GCA_002395605.1 Bacteroidales bacterium UBA4230 | reverse complement strand
GGCCTATCTCGCCGGTGAAGGGGAAAACGGAGGCTTCCTGCTGAAACACAGCGTCGGCAACAAACCCAAAGGCTCCGAAGTGGACGTGCCCCTCACTTACGCCGACTACTATTTCCTCGAAGCCCTTCTCCGTTATCGGAAATACTCTGAATAGCAATAACCTGCATCATTTTTCCTGCCGTCGCACTTCGTGCGACCCCTCCCACTTCGTGGGCCCCTCCCTCTTATGATGCCGAGGGTGGCAACAGGTTTCAGAGGGTATGCCCTGCCTGGCATTAATAGCGAAGTTTTTTGTCATTTCGAGCGAAGCCCGAAGGGCGTAGTCGAGAAATCTAATGAAGATCAGGGTATTAGACATAATCCCCCAGACAATGGCCGACGGCCCGGGTTTCCGCACGGCCATTTACTGTGCAGGGTGCAAGCACGCCTGCAAAGGGTGCCACAATCCCCAGAGCTGGGACTTCGGGGCGGGGAAGTGGATGGACGTTGAGGATCTCCTGGAGATAGTGAAGTCAGACCCCATGTCCAACGTAACGTTCTCCGGCGGAGATCCCATGTACCAGGCTCCGGCATTCACGGAACTTGCACGGCGCATAAAGGAAGAGACCGGGAAAACCATCTGGTGCTGGACCGGCTTCACGCTTGAGGAAGTTCAGGCCGATCCCGTGATGGCCGCCATGCTGCCGTGGCTGGATGTCCTTGTGGATGGCCCGTTTATCCTGGAGCAGCGGGACACGGACCTTCTTTTCCGTGGCAGCCCCAACCAGCGCATCATCTACCTTCACGGAGAGCCTCCTCAGGACGACATCCCCGGCACCGTGCCGCTGGAGCCGCTGAGGTAACGGATGCCCTGGCGCGCAATACGTTGATACTCTGCATATTACACAAAGTCGGGTGCACCTACAGGTGCACCCGATTATTGTTAAGCGGCTGATTTACAGCCAGTTGCGCGCCAGATTAAAGATTGGCGTTGTCCTTCTTCCAGTCTTTTACGGCGGGAACGATGCCTAGGGAGACGATTTCGTCTCTCATCTTCACGAGGTGATCATAGGAAGCGTCCAGTGCGGCCATTTCCTCTGCGGTACCCTGGGGAGCGGTGAAGTGGCAGCCGGTGGCATCGATAACGGTGGGCATTGCCATCATTACGTTCTTGTACTTGCCTTCGTTGACATAGGTGCCGGCGGGCCAGTAGAACTTGTCTCCGCCCATTGCTGCCTCAATCATCTTCACGGCCTGGTA
>DGXO01000064.1:21788-26598 GCA_002395605.1 Bacteroidales bacterium UBA4230 | reverse complement strand
CCCTGAACGGTGTTGTGCTTGATTTCGGCAAAACGTTCGGCCGAAAGACCCATCTCTGCGAGGGGCTTGCCGTCGATCTTGACCTGAGATGCGAACACTGCCATGGCCTCACCGTGACCACCGTAGGTGTGGGCGCCGCTAACCTTGTACTGAGGTACGCCGAATTCCTGTGCCAGGGCTTCCTGCAGACGGGTGCTGTCGAGGGCGGCGAGGGAGGTGAGCTGTGAAGGCTTGAGGCCGGAGTGGATGAGAGCCGTGAGGGCGGTTACGTCTGCGGGGTTGAAGATAACAACCACAAACTTGGCATCCGGGCAGTACTTCTTGATGTTGTCTCCGAATTCGGCGGCAATCTGGCAGTTGCCTTTGAGAAGGTCCTCGCGGGTCATGCCCTCTTTACGGGGTGCTCCGCCGGAGGAGATGATGTATTTTGCATCCTTGAAGGCCTCTGCGGGATTGATGGTGGCGGTGAAATTCACGCCTTCGAATGCGCAGTGGTCCATTTCGGCCAAAACGCCCTTGAGACCGGGCTCAAAGATATCATAAAGGCAAATGTTTGAGGAAAGGCCAAGGCAGGCGGCTGTCTGGGCCATGTTTGAACCGATCATTCCGGCTGCGCCGACAATGAGGAGTTTTTCATCAGTAAGAAATTTCATGATATAATAGAATTACGATTTTCATTTGCAGCCACAAAGATACTAATTTCCCGGCAAAAAGTGGTTGATTTAATAAAAATGAGTTATATTTGCAGACAGAATTTGTAACAACTAGTATGGAGCCTCCCAGTCCGGTTATATCCAGCACTTTAACGGGCGTCAGTCAAGACGACCCCTGCCCCCGATTATCCGTCAAATAACTGAGAAACCTGATACCCCCTGAAAGGTGTCGGGCGCTTCCGTATTGTTGTTCAGAGCACTTTGTAATGGCACTTTATTTAAAGAAAGAACTTGAAAACGAAGCCACAATAGGCGTGTGGCAAATCACTGAAACGGAGGAAGAGCTGGTCAAATTGGCCGCCACCCCCACCGACGAGATGGAAGAAATCTCGTTCATCAAAAGCGAATCTCTCCGCAAGCAGCGCCTTGCGGTCAGGGCTCTCCTGAACACCCTCTTCGACGAAAAGGTGTACCTGAGTCACCACGACAACGGCAAGCCCTACCTTGAAAACAATCCCGTAAACATATCCATCACCCACACAGAGAAGTATGTGGCGGTGATTCTCCACGACGAAGAAGACTGCGGAATTGACGTGGAGTCCCTGGACCGTGACTTTTCGGCCGTAGAGAAAAAGGCCCTCTCGGAAGACGAGATCGATGACCTCACAGACGAAAAACGCAACGAGCAACTTGCCATCTACTGGTGCGCCAAGGAAGCCATTTTCAAGCTCCTGAGCCGCTACAGCGTGGATTTTGCCGAACAAATTGAAGTGGACCGCTTCCGCCCCCGCGGTGAAGGCGAACTTGAAGCCACCTTCATTGACAAAGACGGCGACGAACAAGAGTTCGACCTCGAGTACATGACCTTCGACCGCCACGTGCTGGTTTGGGTTGTTGGAGACTAACGCGCTGTAACTCAGCCGCTTGATAAACGTCGGGTGCACCTGCAAGTGCACCCGATTTTGCGTAAATCCGTGTGTGTCAGCGCTTTGCGCGCCAGGGCCTTTGGCTACCGCATTGGCAGTGAAATCGGCCATATACGGGTTTTAGATGAAAACACGGCACGGGTGCGCTATCCCATTAATTTCGTATCTTTGCAAAAGTACTACTTCATCCGCGAGCTATGACAGACTTTGCAGCAATAGACTTTGAAACGGCCAATGAGCAGCCGTGCAGCGTGTGCAGCGTTGGCGTTGTGATTGTTCGCGGCGGGGAAGTGGTGGATTCGTTCTACAGCCTCATCCACCCGGAGCCGGAGTATTTCCAGTGGTTCTGCCAGCGGGTGCATGGGCTTTCGGCCGAAGACACCGAGGATGCGCCGGTGTTCCCGGAAGTTTGGGCCAAGATTGCGCCCAAGATTGAAGGACTGCCGCTGGTGGCGCATAATGCCAGGTTTGACGAGGGCTGCCTCAAGGCCGTGCATAAGGTTTACCGGATGGACTATCCGGACTATGTCTTCCATGACACCCTCGCCGCCTCCAGGAGGCATTTCGGCCACAGGCTTCCCAACCACCAGCTCCAGACCGTAGCCGCCGCCTGCGGGTTTGACCTCACGAACCATCACCATGCCTTGGCCGATGCCAAGGCTTGTGCCCGCATCGCCATGGAAATAATGTAGCCGGTTGTATAAATCGGCAGATTTAAGTATTTTTGTGTCGTAGACAAAACACCGAATTACCATGCTGAACCGTATACTCACATTGACCGCAGCCCTGATGGTTACCCTGGGGCTTGCTGCGCAGAATCCTTCCCAGGAGGAAGACCTGGACCTCCAGTACGCCACCACCCTTCTCAAGGCGGGGAGTCCGGCCCCGGATTTCACGCTCAACGACCTTGACGGGAAGCCCGTCACGCTGTCCTCGTTCAGGGGAAAGACGGTTGTCCTTGTGTTCTGGGCCACCTGGTGCCCTGATTGCCGAAAAGAGGTCCCGGACCTGAAGGCCCTGTACGACAAGGTGGACAAGAAGAAGGTTGCCTTCGTGTCCGTCTCCTTCGACCGCAGTTTTGACGCCCTCAAGAGTTTTGCAAAGGAGAACGCCCTCCCCGGCACGCAGCTCTTCGACCCTTTGGGGAAGAAGGATTCCCAGGTTGCCGCCTCCTTCGGCATACATTGGATTCCGTCCCTGTACCTTATTGACAAGGACGGGAAAGTCGTCATCGGCACCGTGGTCCTGGACAAGATAAAGAAGGCTCTTGCAAAATAGGCTGCCGGCCATGTCCCACCCCAAGTTCATACTGGTCTCAGACCCCAAGACACCCCTTGTGGGCACCTTCGTCTACGGGATGGTGGACCAGCACAAGGAACTGGTCCGGGGCTATGTGAAAGTCCACGGCGGCGGCTGGTACCTGAAAGACGACGCCAAAAAGACCATGACCCTTTACGGCAGTTCCGGAGACTACGGAGAGCCTCGTCTGGCCTTCCTCAACCGTATTCCCCGGGAGCTCAAAGGCTACACCTTCATCTTCTCCCCGGGCTGGAATCTCTCCGGGAATGAACTGGACCTCTCCGAGGTTGAGTGGGTATAATCCCCATCCCCATTTATTGGGATTGACGGGGAGCATATTATGCCGTACCTTTGCAAGCGTAAAACCAGACTATGATACTTGCAGACCTTAAGACCGGGGAAAAGGCGGTGATTGTGCGCGTGCACGGTCACGGCAGTTTCCGTAAGCGTCTTATAGAGATGGGCTTCATCAAGGGGAAGGACGTGAAGGTTGTTCTCAACGCCCCCCTCAAGGACCCCATAGAATATGAAATAATCGGCTATAAAGTTTCTCTCCGGAGAGAGGAAGCACGTCAGATAGAAGTGGTTACGGAAGAGGAAGCCAGGGAGGCGCTGGTAAGCGATGAGCACCTTCAGGGACTTCCTGCCGATATGGAAGAAACCCGGCGGGTGGGAGAAGCCATGGCCCACGTTGCCGATGAACGTCACCACTCCATCCGTGTTGCGCTTGTGGGAAATCCCAATTGCGGTAAAACATCTCTCTTTAACATCGCATCCGGAAGTCATGAACACGTAGGTAATTATTCAGGAGTTACGGTAGATGCCAAGGAAGGCCGTTTCAAGTTTCGGGATTATGACATAACCTTGGTGGATCTACCCGGCACTTACTCCCTCAGCGCCTACTCTCCGGAAGAACTTTATGTGCGTAGGAACCTTCTGGAAAGCGTCCCGGACATTGTTGTGAACGTAGTGGACGCTTCCAACATAGAGCGAAACCTCTACCTCACCTCCCAGCTCATAGACATGAACCTTCCCGTTGTGATGGCTCTCAACATGTACGACGAACTTGAGCACAAAGGGGACAAACTTGACACAAAGCAGCTTGGGTACCTCCTGGGCATGCCCGTATGCCCCACGGTAAGCCGTGACGGCCGCGGCATTCCGGAGCTATTTGACACTGTCATAAAAATTTATGAGGGGGCCGATTCCCGCCTTGCCCGTCACATCCACATCAACCACGGCAAGGAGATAGAAAAGAGCATAAAGCGCGTCCAGCCCTTCATTGCCGCCAACGAGGAACTAAAGGCCACGTATTCCACCAGATACCTCACAATCAAGTATTTGGAGGAAGACAAAGAGATAGAGAAACTCCTTGATTCCAAGCCGAACATCCAGGACATAAGGGACGCCCGCGCAGATGAAAAGGAGCGCGTGGAAAGCCTTCTTGGCACCTCCATGGAAAGCGCAATCGTGGACGCAAAGTACGCCTTCATCCAGGGCGCCCTTGCCGAAACATACCACAAGTACCAGGAAGAGAGGCCCCGCCGCACCATCACTGACCGCATAGACGCCATCGTCACCAACCAGTGGGCGGCTTTCCCCATCTTCATCCTCCTTCTATGGTTCATCTTCTGGGCCACCTTCACAATCGGCCAGTATCCCATGGACTGGATAGAGGCCGGCGTACAGTGGTTTGGAGACAAGGTTGGCTCCCTCATGGCCGATGGCTGGGTCAAGGACCTTGTGGTGGACGGCTGCATTGCGGGCGTAGGAAGCGTGCTGGTGTTCCTTCCCAACATCATGATCCTGTACTTCTTCATTTCAATAATGGAAGACAGTGGTTATATGGCGCGCGCGGCTTTCATAGTGGACAAACTTATGCACAGGATCGGCCTCCACGGAAAGAGTTTCATCCCCATGGTCATGGGCTTC
>DGXO01000064.1:12993-21660 GCA_002395605.1 Bacteroidales bacterium UBA4230 | reverse complement strand
CTGGTAACCATTGCCATCATCCCGTTCATGTCCTGTGCAGGCCGATTACCAATCTTTGTGCTTTTTGCGGGCGCCTTCTTCCCGGAGAACCCCGCAACGGCGCTCCTTGGAATATACCTTCTAGGAATAGTTTTGGCCATACTTTCGGCCCTCCTTATTGGAAAATTCGTGAAGGACGACGACCTCCCGTTTGTGATGGAACTGCCCCCGTACCGCATGCCCACCGCAAAGGCCATCTGGCGCCATACCTGGGAGAAAGGCCGGCAGTACCTTGAGAAAATGGCCACCACCATTCTCATTTTCTCCGTGGCCATCTGGTTCCTGGGATACTTCCCGCGCCACGAAGGCGAAACCGCCGCATACCAGCAGGAGCACTCGTTCATCGGGACCATCGGCAAGGCAATCGAGCCCGCCATGGAGCCCCTTGGCTTCAACTGGAAAATGGACGTGGGCCTTCTTGCCGGCGTTGGCGCCAAGGAACTGGTTATCAGCACAATGGGCGTCATGTACGCCCAGGACGGTGAAGAATACGAGGGTATGGGAGACGAGGACGACACCCAGCTTCAGGCAGCCCTCAAGGCCACCGTCCCCACCGCCGCCGCCCTTGCCTTCATGGTGTTTGTGCTGCTGTACTTCCCGTGCATAGCCACCTTCGTGGCCATCAAGAACGAAACCGGCTCCTGGTGGTGGGCCATCCTCCTGTGCCTCTACACCATCCTGGTGGCATGGCTCTGCGCCTTCGCCGCCTTCCGGATAGGGCTCCTTCTCTGGCCTGGCGCATAATCGCCTAATAATCAGCGCGTTGCGTATTCCCGGGTGCACTTCAATGTGCACCCGATGTTGCGTAAGTGCTTGAAAAACACTATCTTTATGGTCATGAAACGTTTACTTGTATTCTCACTGATGGCAGCAATAGTATTTGACGCCTGCGCGCCCAAGAAAGTGGTGACGCGCAAAGACAACACCGTAGACACATATTTCGGCACGCAGGTGGCCGATCCCTACCGCTGGCTGGAGGACGACGCCTCCGCTGAGACCGCGGAATGGGTGAAGGCCCAGAACAAGGTGACGGACTATTACCTGAAGCGCCTTCCCGGCAGGGCAAAACTCCTTGAGCGCCTCAAGGAAGTGGCTAATTATGAGAAGGTTGGAACGCCTTGGCGGGAAAAGAACGGCAAGTGGTACCAGTACCGCAACAACGGTCTCCAGAACCAGAGCGTCCTTTATGAAATGGATTCCCCGGAGGCCGAAGCCCGCGTTTTCCTGGACCCCAACACCCTCTCAGAAGACGGCACCGTGGCCCTCAAGGGCTGCTACTTCTCCCATGACGGAAAGTATATGGCCTACACCATTTCCCGCAGCGGCAGTGACTGGGAGGAAATCTTCCTTATGGATGCCGAAACCCTTGAACTCCTCCCGGACCACATTGAGTGGGCCAAGTTCACGGAGGCCGCCTGGTACAAGGACGGCTTCTACTACAGCGCCTATGACAAGCCCGGTGAGGACCACGCCTACAGCGGCAAAAACGAAGGCCACAAAATCTACTATCACAAGATCGGCACGCCGCAGTCGGAGGACGTCCTCTTCTTCGAGAATCCGGCCGAACCCCTCCGCTTCTACCAGTTCTCCGTCAATGAGGCGGAGACCATGGGCTTCCTCTACGAAGACGGCGCGGATATCGGCAACAATCTCTATGTGAAGGATTTAAGGAAGGCCGATGCCCCCTTCGTGCAGGTCACCAGGGACATGAAAAACACCGTTGTCCCCGTTGAGACCGACGGCGACCTCATCTACCTTTTCACCAACGTGGACGCCCCCATGAACAAGCTGGTGGTCACATCCATCGGCAATCCAAAGGCCTGGAAGGACCTCATTCCTGAGGCCGAATCCGTGCTTGACGGAGTCTCCTTAATAACGGACGGCTTCATAATCGCCTCATATTCGGAGGATGCCGCCACCCACGCCTACCTCTATGACAGAAATGATGGCCGAAGGGTTGAGGAGCTTCATCTTCCGGGCGTTGGAAGCGCTTCCTTCGTTTCCAAGCTTGGAGAGCCCTGGTGCTACTACTCCTACTCCAGCTTCACCACCCCCGGCACCATCTACTCCTGGAGCATAGAAACCGGAAACAGTGAGGTTTATGCCCAGCCCAAGACCGCCTTCGACCTCTCCGGCTTTGAAACAGTGCAGGTGTTCTTCCCTTCCAAGGACGGCACACGCATCCCCATGTTCCTCACATACAGGAAGGGCATCAAACTCGACGGCTCCAACCCCGTCTACCTTTACGGATACGGCGGTTTCAACATCTCCCTGCCCCCTTCCTTCAGCGCCATGAGGGTGCCTTTCCTTGAGGCCGGCGGCATTTACGCGCAGGTGAACCTTCGCGGCGGCGGTGAGTACGGCGAGGCCTGGCACCTTGCCGGCACCAAGATGAACAAGCAGAACGTGTTCGACGACTTCATAGGAGCGGCCGAATGGCTTATTGCCGAAGGCTACACCAGCCCCGCGAAGCTTGCCATTGTGGGCGGCTCCAACGGCGGTCTCCTTGTTGGCGCCTGCATGACGCAAAGGCCCGACCTTTACGCTGTTGCAATCCCTCAGGTGGGCGTTATGGACATGCTCCGCTACCATAAGTTCACAATCGGCTGGAACTGGGCTCCGGATTACGGAACGTCGGAGGATTCTCCGGAAATGTTCAAGTACCTCTACGGCTATTCCCCGCTTCATAACCTTAAGCCCGGGGTGTCTTATCCCGCCACCCTTGTCACTACCGCCGACCACGACGACCGCGTGGTTCCCGCCCATTCCTTCAAGTTTGCGGCAACCCTCCAGGAGTGCAACGCCTCTGACAAGCCCCAGCTTATAAGGATAGACTCCAAGGCCGGTCACGGCGGCGGAAAACCCCTTGCCAAAGTACTTGAGGAACAGGCCGATATCTATTCGTTCATAATGAAAAATACCGGAATGTAGCCCAAGCAGGTACAACTTTTGAAAAAAATTAATAAATTTGCAAGATTTTACTGAAAGTGAATATGAAAAAATTCATTCTGATTGCTGTCGCTCTTCTGATGGGTATTCAGGCAAATGCGCAGCTTATCTTCAACGGCGGCTATCTTCACGCCACGGAGCAGACTTCTATCAGCGAAGCAGGGAACACCGTTTCCGGAACCGACCTTCTGGATGGTCTCTATGCCGGAGCAAAATATCGTTTCGGCCTTGACGGCATCACTGAGGGTCTCAGCATTGCACCCGGTGCAAATCTGTCGTTCCTTTTCGGCCGTCACAATGCCATTGACTCTAAGGACCTTGTGGACGACAAAGCTTTCTTGAATCAGATTGCACTGAATGTTCCGGTTCATGTCCAGTACCTGTTTGAAATTACCCCGGACTTCAAGCTGGAGGCATGGGCAGGTCCCACAATGCAGATTGGACTCTACGACCGTGCAATTGACAACGGCGAGAACCCTACCCTCATATATAACAATTTCAAGGAGACACCCCGCCTCATGGGTAAATTGGGTGCGCGAAGCCTCTTCAACCTCTATCTGGGGCTTGGTGCAGGCGTAGAGATTTCGGAACTTGTCCACGTTAATGTGGGCTACGATTTCGGCCTTCTCAATATCTCTACGGACCCTAATGCCAAAGTTACACGCGGGCTTCTGCGCATTGGATTCGGATACAACTTTTAACCCTAAATAAAAGCAATGAAGAAAATTTTTGCAATCGTTCTCAGCGCAGCAGCACTGCTCATGGGAACTGAGGCCTATGCACAGCTTTCCGTTGGCGCAGGCTGGCTCAATTCGACAGAGACTGTAAAGAGTGGAAATTCCGATCCCTCTAAGACAAACCTTAACGGTTTTTACGTAGGTGGCCAGTACAACCTTCCCATTGTTTCCGGTCTTGGCGTAGCTCCCGGACTGTATGTCTCTGGTATTTTCGCAAAATTGACCGATAGCGCAGCCGCTTATGGCCTTACTGGTAGCCAGACAGCAACAAGCAGGGAGTTCGATATCAATGTTCCCGTAAACGTGAACTATGCATTTGAAATTGGCCGTGATTTCAAGGTGTTCCTCTATGCAGGCCCTGTCTTCCAGCTGGGTATCGTCAGCAAGGCTTCTTATGAGGCCTCTGCCGGAATCGCCGGTATTGGTGGTGTATCAACCGGAAAGTATACTACCGACAACTACAGCGGAAAGACCTTTGATTCAAGTAACAAGGAAGTTGGCCAGCACGACGGTGGCTATCAGAATCCCTTCAACATCTATCTTGGCGGTGGCGCTGGTATCCAGTCCGGAGCTTTCCAGGTTATCATCGGTTATGATCACAGCCTCCTCAACTTCTCCAAGAACAGCAACGAAACAGCTTCCCGTTCCCAGATTAAGCTTGGCGTAGGTTACGCTTTCTAATTTTACAGGTGGATACCCACTTGTACCATAACTTCGGCCCCTTTGCAAAAAGGGGCTTTTTTTATATCTTTGCGCTTGAAAAGACAATATGCTATGAAGAAATTATTCGCCATCGTTTTCAGTGCGGCAGCACTGCTTATGGGAACTCAGGCCCACGCCCAGCTTTCTTTTGGCGCCGGCTGGCTCAATTCAACAGAAACAACTAAGTACACTAGCGGAGACCCCGATAAAACCAACCTCAACGGCCTTTACCTTGGCGGTCAGTATAATCTTAATCTGGTGGCCGGCCTTGGAGTTGCTCCTGGAGTGTACTTCAACGCACTTATTGACAGAAGGAACAACGGCGAGGCCATTTATGGTACTTTCAAGAACGTAAGAGAAACCTACAGGGAATTCGCAATCAACGTTCCTGTGAACCTGAATTATACTTTCGAATTCGGCCGGGATTTCAATCTCTTCGTTTATGCCGGTCCGGTTTTCCAGCTGGCATTCAGCAGCAAGGGCTCCTATGAGGCCTCTGCCGGAATCGGCTCATTTGTCCAGACTACCGGAAAGTACACGCTGAACTACTTCAACGGAAAAATGTACGGCCCGGACAACAAAGAAGTCGCCACCATCAATGAAGGCGGAATAAGCAATCCATTCAACATCTACCTTGGCGGCGGTGTGGGTATCCAGGCCGGCGACATCCAGGTAATCGTGGGCTACGACCACAGCCTTCTCAACTTCTCCAAGGTTAAGGATTGGTCCACTTCCCGCTCCCAGATCAAGGTTGGTATAGGCCTTTCCTTCTAGCGCAGGTTGGTTGCGGCCAGTTTGCGGGCAGCCACTTACACGAAAATAGCCATTTTTGCGCGTCTCGTTGCCCTTTTGGTCAACCATCCGCACAAAAATGGCCTTTTTCGTGTGGCTCGTTGCCCCAGCCCGGCGACGAATCGTGCCCGGCCCTGCGACATAAACAATAACGGGCGCGGAATAGTATCCCATGGGGAAGGCAGAGTTCGCGGTGCTTCCAGAGTTGGTTCTGCGGCCATAACAGAAGTGCATGCCAAGGAAATAGCGCCGCATCACGGCAGGACAAAAAACGATAATGGCCAGTTGTGCAGTGCATTTATCTAAAAATGTGTATATTTGCACTTAATGAAAAGACTGATAACCATAATATGCCTTCTGGCCGGGCTTACGGCCAATGCCCAAATGCGCACTTATTCAGATAATGAGTCCAAGACCTTCATCATTGGTCTGGAAAGCTATTTCTATGGAGAAAACGGCACGCTGGATTTCTCTGTTGGCAATGCCGATTTTAAGGCATTACTTGCCTCAGGCACCGTTTCCGTCAATGACACGGAACTGGAAGCCGGGGAGGGAGCCACTGTTATCGGCACGCATGATTTCACCGGCAACCGCGCTCCGGACCTTGTGGTGGCGCGCAAGAAGGACGGCGGCGTTTACGCAAACGTATACACCTTTGCCGATGGCAAGTGGAAGTTAGTGGGAAAGGTTGGCTCAACTGAGGCCGAAGAAATCCGTGTGTTCCGTCAGGTGCTATCCATCCGCAAAGGCAGCGCCCTGCTGTCCTGGACCTGGCACGGCAACAAATTTGACTACAAGGCCTCCGACGGCTCCTCCGAGCCCGTTCTCTGAGAGTCTACCGCGCGCATGGAGAATTCGCAGCCGCAGTAAAGCTGGTTGTAGAAGTTCTGCTCCCTGATAATCTCATTACGGCGGTCCTGGAGGCCGCCTTTTCTCCAGTTCTGGGGCCACCATGTTACGCCATTGACCTGGCTGCAAGCCCACTCTCCGGCCTCATTCACCTGCTCCAGGCTTTTCCAGCGGGAAGACGCAAGCGTTGTTGTAAGCACCTCAAAGCCGTGTCCCGCGGCATATTCGGCCGCCCTGAGAAGCCTCTGCTTGAAGCACTCAAGGCAGCGTGACCCCCTTTCCGGTTCCGCCTCCAGCCCGGCCGTGCAAGCGCGCCAGGCGTCATGGTCATAATTGTCCTCAACCACCTCAAGGCCGAACTCCCCGGCATATCTCAGGACCTCGCTCAGGCGGAGGCCGTACTCCGTGAACGGAACAATGTTGGAATTCGAATAGAAGATTACCGGCCTGTAGCCATTACGGAACAGATACTCCACAATGGCCCCGGAGCACGGCGCGCAGCACGCATGCAGCAAAATCTTGCCACTGCCGCCCGGAACCTCTATTTTGAATTTACTCTTCACGATACAAAGTTATACCTTTTTCCATAAAATTCCACCTATCGAAAAAACCTAAAGTTGCCGTAACATTTCTGCCAGATTTTTGTTAATTTTGCAGGATGAAACCCCAATTGTCAATAGCATCCATAAGTCCGGCCATGAAGATGGCAGACCTTCTGGACCTCAGTTTCTCTGTCCTTGGGGTGTTCTCCCGCTTTGGAATGAGTTTCGGCTTTGGTGAGGCCACCGTGAAAGAGGTCTGTGACGCCGTAGGTGTGGACCCCGAAACCTTCCTCATTATCTGCAAGGTTTACGCGTTTGACGGGTATCGGCCCTCCAAAGAGCAGATGGAAAATGCCTGTCTGGAAGATATCGTCCGCTACCTCAGGCTTTCCCACACATATTACATGGAGAGCGTGGTCCCGGAGCTTGCCCAGGCCCTTGAGACCATGATTGCGCCCTGTGAGGAGATGCGGAAGAAAATTATCTGGAAATTCTTCACGGACTATAAAGAGGAGCTTGCCCGGCATTTTGAATACGAGGAAAAAACGGTTTTCCCGTATGTGGAGGCCATGATAGACAGCCGTGAAAGGGAGCCTTACAGCATTGGGGAATATGAGAAGAACCACTCCAACGTGGAGGAAAAACTGGACGACCTCAAAAAGCTCATCTTCATGTACATGCCGCCCCAGTGCAGCCATCCGGATGCCTTCCAGGTGCTCTTCTACATTTTCTGCCTGGAAAGCGACCTCGAGCGCCACACCTTCATAGAGAACAGCATCCTGGTTCCCGTGGTGAGCAAGATGGAAGACGAAGACCGTGAGCCACGCGGGGAAGGCGGGGAACTCAGCGCCCGTGAGAAAGAAATCCTGGTAAGCGTTGCCAAGGGTATGCTAAACAAGGAAATCGCAGACCAGTACAACATCTCCATCTACACCGTAATTTCCCACCGCAAGAACATTACCCGCAAAACAGGCATCAAAACCGTGGCGGGCCTTACGGTGTATGCTATCCTGAACAATCTCATAGACATGAACATGGTAGAATAAGATTCCCGGTCAAGCCGGGAATGACAAGAGGCCGGGAATGACAAGAGGCCGGGAATGACAACAAGCCGGGAATGACAAGAGGCCGGGAATGACAACAAGCCGGGAATGACAAGAGAAACATAAGGTACAACAATATGGACTACACAAAATTCATCAAATTCTATCCGGATTTTCCCATCAAGGGAGTCAATTTTGTAGACATCATTCCTTTCCTCCAGGACAAGGAACTCTTCAAAAGCCTTATAGATGACCTCTCGGCCATGTGCGCAGCCCCCAACGTCGCGGCACCTGAAGCCAGAGGTTTTCTTTTTGCGGCCCCCATGCTCTACAGCGGCGCAAACGTGCACAACGTGATTCCCCTCCGCAAGAAAGGAAAGCTTCCCTTTGCCGAAGGAGACCTTGTCCAGGTGGAAATAATGAAGGAGTACGGTCCGGACCATGTGTATTTCCGTAATTCGGACCTCGCCGCCAGCAAACCCACCGGAGACACCGTGGAAATCACTTTCTTCGATGACATCCTTGCAACCGGTGGCACCGCAAAGGGCCTGGCCGAAGGCCTCAACGCCCAGAAAGTCATTATCGGCGGCAAGGAGTACAAGGTAAAGGTCAAGGACTTCGTGTTCCTGGTGGAAATCGACGACCTCCCCGGCCGCGCAAAACTGGAAGGCATAGCCCCCGTCAAGTCACTTATTCACGTCACTGAAGGATGAGCCTCAAAGACCGCATAATGCAGGAAGGCATCACCTTTGATGACGTCCTCCTGGTCCCCGCCTACTCCGAGGTCCTTCCCCGCGAGGTGTCCCTTAAAGGCCGATTCTCCCGTCACATCACCCTGGAGAGCCCCTTCGCTTCGGCCGCCATGGATACCGTCACCGAAGGCCGGATGGCCGCCGCCATGGCACGCAAAGGCGGGATAGGCGTCATCCACAAGAACATGACCGCCGAAAGACAGGCCGAAGAAGTGGCTTCCGTCAAGGTCCAGGGCCTCAAGGTTGCCGCCGGAGTGGGCAT
>DGXO01000064.1:0-12864 GCA_002395605.1 Bacteroidales bacterium UBA4230 | reverse complement strand
GCCATTGTCCTGGATTCGGCCCACGGTCACTCAAAAGGCGTCGTGGATGCCCTGAAGGCCGTTAAAGCCGCTTTCCCCGCCCTTGACGTGGTGGTTGGAAACATAGCCACCGCCGCTGCCGCCAAGGATCTCATAGCCGCCGGCGCCGACGGCCTCAAGGTAGGAATCGGCCCCGGAAGCATCTGCACCACCCGCATAGTCGCCGGCGTGGGCATGCCGCAGCTTACCGCCATAGCGGATGTGGCCGAAGTTTCCGGAGACATCCCCGTCATTGCCGACGGCGGCATCCGCTACTCCGGAGACGTTGTCAAGGCCCTTGCCGCCGGAGCATCCTGCGTCATGTGCGGCAGCATGTTCGCCGGCACGGATGAAGCCCCCGGAGACGTGGTTGAGGTGGATGGCGTAAAGATGAAAGGCTATCGCGGAATGGGTTCCATAGACGCCATGCAGGCCGGAAGCGCAGACCGCTACTTCCAGAAAGGCGCAAAGAAACTGGTCCCCGAAGGCGTGGTCGCCCGCGTCCCGTACAAGGGCTCCGTGGAGGATGTCATCTTCCAGCTGGAGGGCGGCCTTCGCAGCGGAATGGGCTACTGCGGCGCAAAAGACCTTGACGCCCTGCATAAGGCCCAATTTGTGAAAATCTCTCCTGCCACCGTGAAGGAAAACCATCCCCACGATGTCTCCATTGCCAAGAAAGCACCAAATTATTAGCGCATCACTCCCACTCTATGGTAGAAGGGGGTTTGGAGGAGATGTCGTAGACTACGCGGTTCACGCCGCGCACCTTCCGGATAATCTCGTTGGAAACGTCCCGCAGGAAATCGTACGGGAAGGGGAACCAGTCGGCCGTCATTGCGTCCGTAGAAACCACGGCGCGAAGGGCAACAGGGTTCTCGTAAGTGCGCTCGTCCCCCATCACGCCAACGCTTTTTACCGGTAGCAGGATAACGCCAGCCTGCCAGATGGCGTCGTACAGGTTTGTGGCCATTTCACGTGGGTCTGAGGCCGATGGAAAGCCCATACCGGCGCAGTCGTAACCCCGGAGCCCGCGAATGAAGATGTCATCGGCCTCCCTAAGGACAGCCAGTTTTTCTTCCGTGACTTCGCCTATAATGCGAATTGCCAGCGACGGGCCGGGGAAGGGGTGACGGCTCACCAACTCTTCCTTGATGCCAAGGGCGCGGCCAACGCGACGTACCTCGTCCTTGAACAGCATCCTGAGGGGTTCCACAACCTTGAGGTTCATCTGTTCCGGCAGGCCGCCCACGTTGTGATGACTCTTTATCTTGGAGGCAATTCCAGGGATTCCGGCCGATTCAATCACGTCCGGATAAATGGTTCCCTGGGCCAGCCAGCGTGCGCCGTCAATCTGTCTGGCGTATTTATCGAAGGTCTCCACAAACAGTCGGCCGATGGCCTTGCGCTTGGCTTCCGGCTCCGTTACGTCCTTGAGGGCCGCCAGAAAATCCGCGGCGGCATCGGCCCCTATCACATTGAGGCCCATGTCTTTATATGAGGCAAGGACGTCCTTGAACTCGTTTTTGCGAAGAAGGCCGTTGTTGACAAAGATGCAGGTGAGTCGGCTGCCGATGGCTTTATTCAGGAGCACGGCCGCAACCGTGGAATCCACACCGCCGCTGAGGCCAAGAATCACTTTATCCTGGCCGATGATGGCCTTGAGTTCCGCCACCGTTGTCTCTATAAATGAATCCGGAGTCCAGTCTCCCTTGCAACCGCAGATAGTCAGCGCAAAATTAGCCAGTATTTTGGCGCCTTCCGTGGTGTGGTACACCTCAGGATGGAACTGGACGGCATATGTGGGCTCATCCTTGAACTGATATGCAGCGTTTTCAACATCGGCTGTGGAGGCGATGACTTCCGCTCCTTCCGGCAATTTGGAGATGGTGTCTCCGTGGGACATCCACACTTGCGTTTTCGGGCTTATGTCCTTCAGAAGAGGCGAATCGGCCACCTTCCGGAGGATGGCCCTGCCGTATTCACGGGTATTGGAAGCCTCTACCTTTCCCCCGCGGGTATGAGCCAGATACTGCGCCCCGTAGCATATTCCCAGCACGGGAATCTTGCCTGTTGTGATCTCCGCCTTGGGCGCGTTTGCATCCCTCACTGAACATGGGCTGCCGGAAAGGATGATGCCTTTCACGGAATCATCCAGCGCCGGGACCTTATTATAGGGGTATATTTCGCAGAAAACATTCAGTTCCCTCAGGCGACGGCCTATCAGTTGCGTCACCTGGGAGCCAAAATCCAGTATGATGATTTTATCCATAGCCCAGAAATATGCTGCAAGTTACAAATTCTTTGGCAAAAAACATTGAGCAAGGTTAGCCTCGTGCATTCTTCTCCAGCGCAGCTTTAACCAGTGCTACAAACAGTGGATGCGGGTTCTCCGGAGTGCTCTTGTATTCCGGATGGAACTGTACGCCGATGAAGAAGGGATGATTAGGGAGTTCCACCACTTCCACAAGGCCGGTGGAGGGGTTTGTGCCTGAAGCCACAAGACCGGCGGCGGCAAAATCGGCCGCATATTTTCCGTTGAACTCATAGCGGTGGCGGTGACGCTCGTGGATAAGTTCTGAGCCGTATATCTTGGCCGCCAGTGAACCCGGTGTGAGTTTGCACTCATAGGTGCCAAGACGCATTGTGCCGCCTTTCAGCGTGGTCTTTTTCTGTTCCTCCATAAGGTCTATCACCGGATGGGTGGTCTTGGGGTTGAGTTCCGTTGAGGATGCATCGGCCCAGCCAATAACGTTACGGGCGTATTCCGCCACGCACATCTGCATTCCAAGGCAAATTCCAAGGAAAGGGATGCCGTTTTCACGGACGTACTTAATAGCGTGGATCTTTCCTTCCAGGCCGCGCTCGCCAAAGCCCGGGGCAACAAGGATGCCGTTCATTCCGGAGAGCTTGCCGGCTACATTATCGGTCGTTATGTCGTCGCTCAGGAATAGATGCACTTTCACCTTGCAGCGGCAGGCGGCGCCGGCGTGCACAAAGGCTTCCTGAATGGACTTATAGGCGTCCTGAAGGGCAACGTACTTACCCACAAGACCGATATTTACCTCCTGGAACGGATTCTGGAGATTCTCCAGGAAATCCTTCCATCGGCCCAGGTCCGGCTGGTTGAAATTCTCTATTCCAAGTTGGCGCACCACAAGGTCATCCAGATGCTCCGCGTGCATGTTCAGCGGCACCTGGTAGATGCTCCAGGCGTCCTGGCTCTCTATCACGTGACCGGGCTTGACATTGCAGAAAAGGGCAATCTTGCGCCTTAGTTCCGGCCCCAGGGGATGCTCCGTTCGGCATACAATCACATCCGGCATCACTCCTGCGTGCTGGAGTTGCTGGACGGAGTGCTGAGTGGGCTTTGTCTTGATTTCCTTTGCGGCGCTCAGGTACGGCACCAGAGTCAGATGGATGCACATGCAGTCGCCTTCCGGAAGTTCCCACTGCAACTGGCGCATGGCCTCAATGAAGGGGAGGCTTTCCATATCGCCAACCGTGCCGCCAACCTCGGTGATAATTACATCATACTTGCCGGTCTGGCCAAGCAGGAGCATCCGGCGCTTGATTTCATCCGTGATATGGGGCACAATCTGGACGGTCTTTCCAAGGTATGCGCCCTCGCGTTCATGCGTAATGACGGTATAGTAAACGCGCCCGGTAGTGACGTTGTTGGCCTGGGAGGTGGGAACGCCCAGGAAACGCTCGTAATGACCCAGGTCAAGGTCGGTTTCGGCCCCGTCGTCGGTTACGTAGCATTCCCCGTGTTCGTAGGGATTGAGAGTTCCCGGATCTATATTGATGTACGGGTCAAATTTCTGGATTGTGACTCGAAGCCCGCGGGCCTGCAGAAGCTTTGCAAGCGAGGCCGCAATTATTCCTTTTCCCAGGGAGGACACAACGCCTCCGGTGATAAATACGTATTTTGCGTTCATAACTAACTGATAAATAGCAGTTCCCTGTATTTGGGCAGGGGCCAAATGGCATTATCGGTAATTTCTTCAAGGGCGTCAATGCTTTCCCTCAGGCACATAAGGGCCGATGCGGCTTTCTCCGCTGCAATGGCCTTGGGATAGGCCTCTTCCAGGGCTTCGGCCTTTTCCCTTGCGCGGTCAAGTTCTCCGGCCCGGCTGCGGATGCTGTCTATAATCTCAGAGCATTCTTTTATGAGGCCGATTTGCGTTGCGCCCATCACCATGTACTCTCCAGGGAAGTTCTGGCGCATAAGGTCCAGGTTCTCAAGCAGTTTGCGCTGATATGCGAGGCCTGCGGGTAGGACGTGGTTGAGGGCCATACGCGCGGCCATACGGGCTTCTATAAGCACTTTGGTGGAGTAGGTCTGCCACCTGACGTCGGCCCTGGCTTCAAGCTCTCTAAGACTGCAGATGGCCTGGCCGGTGAAAAGCTCCACGGCCTCGGCCGATGTAAACTTGCAGAACATCTTGGGAACGCTGGATTCCGTGTCAAGACCGCGACGGGCGGCTTCGGCCTTCCATTCCTCCGAATAGCCGTTGCCCTCAAAGCAGATTGTGTCAAGAATCGATGCGATTAGCGGCTTCAGGCAGTCCATTACGGCAGTTTCCACGGGTTTTCCGGCGGCCATGGCTTTGTCAACATCGGCCTTGAAGGCCTTGAACTGCTGCGCGACGGCAGCGCTCAGCACAGTGAGGGAGCCGGCGCAGTTGGCGCTTGATCCTACAGCCCTGAATTCAAAACGATTGCCGGTGAAGGCAAATGGTGATGTGCGGTTACGGTCCGTATTGTCCACAAAGATTTCCGGGATTTCCACCAGCCCCACCTTTCGGCCTTTCTTGCCGACAATCTCAATGGGCGTATCTGACGGAATCTCAAGGAGCTTGCGCAGTACAGCCGTCATAGTCTGACCCAAGAATGCCGATACAATAGCCGGCGGAGCCTCGTGCGCGCCAAGCCTGTGGGCATTGTTGGCGCTTGCCACGCTGGCCTTGAGAAGGCCGTTGTGCCTTTGGACGGCAGCCAGGATATTTACAAAGAATGTTACAAACTGGAGATTGCCTTTGGCGTCCTTGCCGGGCGCCAGAAGTTGAACTCCGGTGTCTGTCCCCAGCGACCAGTTGTTGTGCTTGCCGCTTCCGTTGATGCCCTCAAAGGGCTTCTCGTGGAAGAGGACCACAAAGCCGTGCTTCCTCGCGATGCGCGTCATCACGTTCATAATCATCTGGTTATGGTCGTTGGCAAGGTTGGCTTCTTCATAGACGGGGGCCATTTCAAACTGGTTGGGGGCAACCTCGTTGTGGCGTGTTCGTAGGGGAATTCCCAGCGCGAGCCCAGCTACTTCAACATCTTTCATGAACGCGGCCACGCGTGAAGGAATGGCTGCAAAATAGTGGTCGCTCAACTGCTGGTTCTTGGAGGATGAATGCCCCATGAGGGTGCGTCCGGTGAGCATAAGGTCCGGCCTTGCCGCGTACAGGTCCTCATCCACAAGGAAATACTCCTGCTCCCAGCCAAGGTATGAGAACACGCGGTTTACCTTGGGGTCAAAGAGGCGGCAGATAGGCACAGCAGCGTCTGAAACGGCCTTCAGGGCCTTTTTGAGAGGGGTTTTATAGTCCAGCGCTTCTCCTGTGTATGCTATAAATACAGACGGAACACATAGCGTATCGTCCTGGATGAATACCGGTGAGGTTGGATCCCAGGCAGTATATCCGCGTGCTTCAAAAGTGGCGCGGATACCACCGTTAGGGAAGGACGATGCGTCTGGCTCCTGCTGCACAAGGGCCTTGCCGTCAAACTGTTCTATGGAGTCGTGTTTCTCTGCGGTTCCCTCAGTGAGGGGCTGGAACCAGTGGGTTACGTGAGTGGCTCCGTGCTCCTGAGCCCATTTTTTCATTCCGGCGGCAACTTTGTCGGCCGTCTTGGCATCAAGCGGCTCTTCCTGGTCAATACAGTGGACCAGCCTCTCATATGTGGAGGCGTCCAGGTACTGTTTCATTTTGGAGCGGTTAAAGACTTGAGACCCAAAGAATTCCGGGGTTTTGCCTGCGGGGGTGTCTATTGTGGCGGCCTTCTTTTTAAAGGCGTCCTGCACCACGTCAAATCTTAGATTTCCCATAATGATCAAAAAATCAATACGGGACTCAAAGTTGGCTTTTTTCTCCGGAATAATCAAGAAAAACCGGCATTTTTTATATTTGTGCGTTAACTATAACATTATGAGTTATATGAAACGTATTTTGTCATTACTTGTGATGGGCGCTTTGGCTTTTGCCTGCACCGTCCCGGCCCAGCCGGATCAGAAGCCTCAGGGCCAGGATGAGCAGAATTCCGGGGAAGACACAAACCCGGCATTCAAATAAAGGTTCAGACAAGACACACCATAAACGGCAGAACTGATGCAAGGAGGTACATCTAGCAGTACATTCCGCCGTTTACCGCAATAACCTGCCCGGTTACATAGGAAGAGAGGTCGGAGCCCAGATAGAGGGCGGTGTTGGCAATTTCTTCCACCGTGGCGCCACGTTTGAGAGGGATGAGTTTTATGAACTCATCCTTCACTGCTTGTGGCAGGACCTCTGTCATCTCTGTGAGCACATAGCCTGGAGCGATGGCGTTGGCGCGGATGCCGCGGGGCCCCATTTCCTTTGCAACGGACTTTGCCATTGCAATGAGCCCTGCCTTTGAGGCCGAATAGTTCACCTGGCCCGGATTTCCGGTTTGGCCGGCGATTGAAGCCATGTTGATGATGCTTCCGCTCCTCTGGCGCGCCATGACGGGCACCACGGCGTGCAGGAAGTTGAAGGCGCTCTTCATGTTCACATCTATCACGGCGTCCCACTGGGCCTCGCTCATCCTCATCACAAGGCCGTCCTTAGTGATTCCGGCGTTGTTTACAAGGATGTCAATTCGGCCGAATTCCTTTTCAATCTCCGCCACAACCGCCTGAGTTTCATCAAAGTTTGCGGCGTTTGAGGCGTAGGCCTTCACCTTTACGCCATAGGCCGATATTTCGGCCACGGTCTCTTCTGCGGCCTCATTTATTACAAGATCTGTGAATGCGATGCTGGCCCCTTCAGAGGCGAATTTCAGGGCAATGGCTTTGCCAATGCCGCGGGCAGCTCCGGTAATGAGCGCCACTTTTCCGTCTAATAATCCCATAACATTCGTCATTCCCGGGTACACCGGGAATCTTTATTTTTTACGTTTAATATGTTTTTCTATTCCGGATACAACCGTAATTACCAGTGAGCCGAATATTCCGGCGGCTACTGAGCCAAGGAGCACGGCAATCTTGCCGGCGTCCCTGAGGTGCTGGGTCACTTCCGGGGTGATGTCGGCGCCGCCAAAGGACAGGGTGTCGACGAAGATAGACATTGTGAAGCCTATACCGCCAAGGCAGGCAACGGCAAAAAGCATGGGCCAGGAGGCCTTGGAGGGCATTGCGCCAACCTTCAGCTTGATTGCCAGCCAGGAAGCCAGGGTTATTCCGATGGGCTTTCCAAGGAGGAGTCCCAGGAAGATTCCAAGGCCTACTCCGCCAAGGGCGGGATTCCACTGGAATACGTTGAAGTAAGAGAGGTCCGTGATTTCCACGCCCGCATTGGCAAGGGCGAACACCGGCATGATGAAGAAATTCACAATAGGGTTCAGCTTGTGCTCCAGGCGGTAAGACGGCGGGATGGTCTTTGTGGTGAGGCCGGAGAGGCGCCTTAGGTAATAGCGCTGCGGGCCGTTGGGGAAGGCCTCGGAGGTTGACACCTTTTCACTTTCCACAAGGCCCTCGAAGAGGATTTTTGCCCTGCGGTGGAACTTTGCCTTGTTGTAGCGGGCGTCCATGGGGATGAGAAGGGCAATGACCACACCGGTCATGGTGGCGTGGATGCCGCTGTAGTAGAACAGGAACCACACTAAAATTGCAGGCACAATGTAGTATGCCACCCTCTTTTCTCCAAGTTTCTTCTCAAGGAATACAAACAGGATCACTACAAGTGAAATGGCCAGCAGTGGCAGGTTTATGTTTCCGCCATAGAAGAACGCCACCACAAGTATGGCTATGAGGTCGTCGGCAATGGCAAGGGCGGTAAGGAAGACCTTCAGGGATACCGGAACTTTGTCTCCCAGGATGGAGAGGATACCAACCGCAAAGGCAATGTCCGTTGCCGTAGGGATACCCCAGCCGGATGCCGCTGCGGTGCCGTGGTTTACAATTGCATAAATGGTTGCGGGCACCACCACGCCGCCGAAAGCCGCAATGACGGGGAGAATGGCCTTCTTGAAGGAAGAAAGCTCTCCGCACACCACTTCACGCTTGATTTCCAGGCCCACGGTGAAGAAGAAAATCACCATTAGGATGTCGTTGATGAACTTCTCCATGGTCATTCCGCGCGGGAAGTACCAGTCTACAAGGCCGTCCGGGGACGCCAGGTGCATGGTGAATTCCGTGTGGAGGAAGTTGTGGTAAATAGTCTTTGTGAACGGAAGGTTTGCAAGAAGCATAGCCACCGCCACGCATGCAAGGAGCACTACGCCGTTTGCCCACGGCTGTTTCTTGAAACTCTGCTGTGAAATCTGGAAGTTTCTTACCTCCTTGTTCCACCAATAAATAGGAATCAGTGCCATAGTCTATCCAAACAGATATTTATGCTGCTCTTCAGTGAGCGTGTCTATTTCAATGCCCCAGTGGGCCAGTTTCCTGCGGGCAATGTCCTCATCCACTTCCCTGGGGACATTGTTGAGTTTACGTTGGAGGCGTCCCTTGTTCTCTGCCAGGTACTTTGCGCTCATGGCCTGGATTGCGAAGGACATGTCCATGATTTCCGCGGGGTGGCCGTCTCCGGCGGCAAGATTCACCAATCGGCCTTCGGCAATGATGTAAATGCGCCTGCCGTTTTCAAGGGTGTATGCCTCAATGTTATTGCGGGCGGGAGCGTGACTTACGGCCATTTCCCTAAGTTTTGCAACGGCAACCTCCACGTCAAAGTGCCCGGCGTTGCAGCAGATGGCGCCGTCTTTCATGAGAAGGAACTCTTCAGGGCCGATTACATTGTCGCAGCCAGTGACCGTCACAAATATGTCTCCAACCTTGGCGGCCTGTTTCATGGGCATAACCTTGAATCCGTCCATTACGGCTTCCATTGCCTTTATGGGGTCTACCTCCGTTACGATTACACTGGCGCCCATACCTTTTGCGCGCATCGCGACGCCCTTGCCGCACCAGCCGTAACCTGCCACCACCACATCCTTGCCTGCCACTATGAGGTTTGTGGTGCGGTTGATGCCGTCCCAAACGCTCTGGCCGGTGCCGTAGCGGTTGTCAAACAGGTGCTTGCAGTCTGCGTCGTTGACCAGCATCATGGGGAAACGGAGCTTTCCGGCGGCGTCCATCGCCTTGAGCCGAAGGATGCCTGTGGTGGTTTCCTCGCAGCCGCCGATAACTCCGGGAATGAGTTCCGGGAATTCGTTGTGGAGGGTTGTGACAAGGTCTCCGCCGTCGTCGATGATGATGTTGGGGCCCACTTCCAGGACTCTGCGTATATCCTCGAAGTATTCGGCCTCATTGCAGCCGTGAATGGCGAAAACGCTCAGGCCTTCGTGTACCAGGGCCGCTGCTACGTCGTCCTGGGTGCTCAGGGGGTTGGAACCCGTGATATACATTTCCGCGCCGCCCGCTGCAAGGACCTCGCAGAGATGGGCGGTTTTGGCCTCCAGATGCACGCTGAGGGCAACCTTCAGGCCCTTGAAAGGCTGTGATTTACGGAAATCCTTCTCAATGGAGTCCAGTAGGGGCATGTGGCTGCGGACCCAGCTGAGCTTCAGCTCTCCGCTTTCCCATAGGTTTATGTCTTTGATGTGGCTCATAAGGTCACAAAGTTACTAAATAAAATTCAGATATACCGCCTCTGCGGCGGTAACTGCGGCGGTTTCTGTCCTGAGACGGGACGGGCCAAGATGCACGGGGATGTAGCCTGTCGTCATGGCATTATGGGCCTCCTCCTTAGAGAAGTCTCCTTCCGGGCCGATAAGAACAGTCACGTCCCGTCCCTTGAATTCCCTCAGTACGTCCATTATGCTCTGGCGCGGATGGGTTTCGTCTTCGAAGCAGTAGGCGATTAGTTTGAGCACTTCACCCTCGGCCTGATTGTGGGGCTCGTTGATGAAGTCCTTCACGCTCACAGGCTCATCTATTACAGGAATCCTGGCTTTCAGAGACTGTTTTGTGGCCGATAATGCAATGCGCAGTGCTCTCTCGGTCTTGTATATTTTGCGTTCAGAATGGTCTCCAATTAGGGGAACAATCCTGTCCACGCCAATTTCTGTGGCTTTTTCCACAAACCACTCAAAGCGGTCGTTGTTCTTTGTGGGGCAGCAGCCAATGGTAAGATGGTAGGGGTGGGAGCCCCAATTGGCCGTTGTCTCGAGAATCTGCGCCTCCGCCCCTTTAGGGCTGTCCAGCGTGAGCCTGCAGTGATACAAGGTGCCCAGCCCGTCTATGATATCCACGGTATCCCCGGCCCTGTGCCGAAGAACCTTCACGCAGTGCGTGCTTTCTTCGGCATCCAGACGGCACATGCTTCCTTCTACTTGATAAGCATAAAACAGTTCCATACTGCAAAAATAACTAAAATAGTTGATAGGCTGGTGTAAATGCTAATTTATTTATTGCCAGTATTTTATGAAATTTACTCCCGTCCAAACAGGCGGGAGTAAATTGTGTAATAGGCTTACAATCAAGCGTTTAGCCAAAACAGCCTAAATATCCTTGTGAAGTTTCTTTGAAATCTTCATGCTGACTCTAAGGGACTTGAGGTCGCTTCTGGAGATTTCGGATTCGCCGGTGCGGAAGCCCTGCGGGAAGGTGAAGCTGAGGTGCTTCCCAAGGCAGCCCTTGTGAAGGGTGCACAATGCGGTTTCTCCGCCGAAGCACTCAAACTCCCTTTGGGCGCCGTTCTCTTCCTTGAACATTTCAATGAGGCTGTCAAGGGTTTCCATGGCCTCTTCATATGTCTCACCGATAAACAGCGTGGCGGCATCCAGAGAGGTTGACTCGCTGGAGAAGCTCCCTATGGAAAAGCTCAGTGAGCTCGTGACACGCCCTACGTTAAGGTAGAAAGCGGGATTGCCTTCCAGGTCCTTTACCTTGAACAAGGTGAACTGCTTGTCATTGTTCTCAATGGAGGCAAGTTCCAGGCTGGCTCCGGCAGGGATGTCCCTCTGGGCATATGCCGAAATTGCCATCAGTGCGATGGCAATTGTAACAAGAAGCTTTTTCATAGGTGGCTTGTAATTACTTGAACCACTCTGTGATATGGTCTTTTGCGTAGAGGTAGTAAACCAGAAGGCCGATCCAGCTGGTAGCAAGAACCACAACGCTGCAGATAATCTTTCCAACCAGGGAAATGGGTTTCTTGAGGATGTCAAGAACGGCCAGGATTGAAAGGACAATACCGGCGATGTAAATAATTGTAGAAAGCATAATTATAATGTTTTAAATTGTTTCCGGTCACAAATATAACAAAAAATATGCTAGATGATACCAAGTTCCTGGAGCACGTAGTTCTGGTGGGCGTAGTGGCGGAGGATCCAGAGGACGTAGCGGATATCCACGCACACGCACATGTTGTAGCCGGGTACGGACTCAAAGTTGGAGGCCAGTGACTCCTTGTTGCCGTCAAAGGCAAGGCCGATGAGCTCTCCGCGGGCATTGAGCACCGGTGAACCGGAGTTGCCGCCCGTGATGTCAAGGTCCGTGAGGAAGTTCACGGGGAAGTCTGCGGGCGGAAGGGCGTCACGGAAGGCGTCAGGGTAATGGAAGTCGTAGTTGGTCATGGAGTACTTCTGCCGAAGCCCGGCCGCGGTGCTCTGCCAGTGCGTGTAAACACCGTCCCACGGCTTCATGGCCTGAACCCTTCCGTAGGTGAGCCTCATTGTAGAATTGGCATCCGGGTACTGCGGAATCCCAAGGGCCGAAAGATAGCGGTAACGGGCCCTGACATAATCCCGATGCAGCTCCAAGGGATCCGCCACGTGGTTTTCGGCCTCATTGAGAGTGACAATATTGAGGTCCCTCACATAGCGGTACAGAGGGTCTTCCTTTATGTTAAGGGAGCCGGTGGATATGCAGGAGCTGTCCCACAGCCAGTCGGCCATGGCGGTGTAGTCCGTGCCGAAGCGCTCCAAAAGCTCGCGGTGGAACTCCGGCAGGAACTCCGGTTTGATATGCGTGAAGAATTCCTCCACGGAGAACCTCAGGAGCTCCCTTTCAACTCTGGGGTCGGTTTCGGCAAGGGCCTGGTTCAGTGCTTTGCGGCAGTCGGAGGTGTCCTTCGCACTGCCCATACGCATGAGATAGCGGGAAATTATGAGGCCGCGCACCAGAGTCTCACGGTAGTACACCTTCTGGAGTTCCACATCTGACGTTGCCGAAATCTCCTTGTCAAGCTGCCCTAGCAGCTCCTTGTCCGGCATTCCGGCCTCAAAGGCCCTGCGGTTCTCGATGGTCCTGAAGCGGTGCACGCAGTCGTATTCCCCTTCCTGGAGTTCGGCCACATTGGAAAGCGAGAAAAATGCGTCCGAGTACTTGTAGCGCACACCGGGGTCAAGGTCCATCCAGCGGCGGATAATCTCCATCTGGCGGCTGCGGAGGCGGTTCACCACCGGCCTTTCCACATTGATGGTCTGGTCCATTTCCGCGGCGCTCATATACCTCTGGGTACGCCCGGGATAGCCGATTACCATTGCAAAGGAACCTTCCTTGTAGCCTTTCTGGCTAATCCTCAGGTGCCTGCGGGGATGCATCGGCTCTCCGTTTTCGTAAATACGATAGATGGCAAAATCGGCCTTGTGCTGGGGCCATTCCCAGTTGTC
>DGXO01000050.1 GCA_002395605.1 Bacteroidales bacterium UBA4230 | reverse complement strand
GCCGGAAACTCCCGCAAGGGTTTCACGGAAAATTGCGCTCTGGAACATGTTGGCAAGGCCTGCGTGAATCTTGTCCACCTTGAGGCCCATCTGCTGCATGATTTCAATGCCGTACTGGAAAGAGAACACAATTCCCTCCTGGGCGGCCCTCATGAGGTGAGCCCTGCCGTGGCGGTTGAAGTTCACTCCGTGGACGCTGCAGCCGGTATCCTCATTGCAAAGCATGCGTTCGGCCCCATTGCCGAAGGGAAGGATGGAAACGCCTTCCGAGCCAATTGGAACGGTTTCGGCCATTTGGTTCATCTGGACATATGAAATGCCATCCGGAGCCACGTTGCGGCGTATCCAGGAGTTGAGGATGCCGGTGCCGTTTATGCAAAGGAGCACTCCCAGGCGGGGATTCTCCGCGCTATGGTTTACGTGCGCAAAGGTGTTCACGCGGGACTGAGGATCATAATTGACCTCCCCGATAACGCCGTAGACAACCCCGGAAGTGCCTGCGGTAGAGGCAATTTCCCCGGGATTGAACACATTGAGGCTGAGGGCGTTGTTGGGCTGGTCCCCGGCGCGGTATGTGACGGGAATGCCCTCCGGCAGGCCAAGGGCTTCGGCCGCAGCCTTTGTAAGGGTGCCCTGAATGCCGAAGGTGGGCTTCCGCTGAGGAAGGATGGTCTCGTCAAAGCCGAAATAATCCAGCAGTTCCCTTGAAGGGGCGTTTGCCTTGAAATCCCAGAAAATACCTTCGGAGAGGCCGCTTACCGTTGTGCAGACATTTCCCGTGAGGCGCATTGCGATATAGTCTCCGGGAAGCATTATCTTCCAGATGCGCTCATATAATGCGGGCTCGTTCTCCTTCACCCAGGCCAGCTTTGCAGCGGTGAAATTTCCGGGGGAATTCAGGAGGTGACTGAGGCAGAAATCCTGCCCCAAGGCCTCTGCGGCGGCGTTTCCATAAGGGACGGCCCTGGAGTCGCACCATATTATGGAAGGCCTCAGGACATTCATGTCCTTGTCCACGCACACAAGTCCGTGCATCTGGTATGAAATGCCGATTGCCTTGATGTCACGGGCACCGTACCCGGCATCCTTAAGCTGGTGAAGGACATCGGCCGTAGCAAGTTTCAGGTTTCCAAGCCACATGGCAGGGTCTTGCTCTGCCCAGCCGGGCTGTCTTGAGATGATGGGGGCTTCCTTTTCCGGATAGAAAGCAGTGGCCAGGCACTTGCCTGTAAGGGCGTCTACCAGCGACGCCTTTACAGAAGAGCTGCCGATATCATAGCCTAGTAGGATCATATGTCGGGGTGATGTGACTCGAACACACGACCCTCTGGTCCCAAACCAGATGCGCTAGCCAACTGCGCCACACCCCGATTTACTATGCAAAGATACTAATTAATCCACAATTATACAATGTTCCCGTGCCTACGTTCATTCGTGCCATCTACCGTGTTTACAGTCAGATTGTATGTAGCGGCGTTTTCCATGTAAACACGGCAGCGTTTTTCACGAAAATGGCCGATTTCCTTGCCGTGTGTGCAGTGAAATCGGCCTTATGGGCGTTTTAAGTGTAAACACGGCAAAGGCGTCGCAGGTGGTAGTGGAAATCGTCGCAGGTGGTGATACGAAATGTCGCAGGTCTGCAAAAAATGCCTGACCTGCGACGGTTTTTGCGTCCTATGGCCGATTTGCGTCGCAGTTCGGCCCAAAAATGCAGACCTGCGACAAAGTGGCCCCTGACCTGCGACAAAGCGCTAGTCCAGCCCGCCGTTGAGGGCGTAGTCGGACTTGACGTCTTCGTAGAAGGCGGCAAGGGAGGTGTCTACGTAGGGAGCCAGCCACAAGAAGCCGATTCCGGCGGTGAGGAGGCACAGGAGGAACCAGCCGATGAAGCTGAGGTAGAGGTAGAAGAGGTCGAACTTGTGGCCGCGCATCATCATGCGGCTGCGGTGGATGGCCTCAGAGGCGCCGAGCTCCGGATTCTCCTCAAGGATGAAGGGGGTCATGGCGTAGGAGAACAATTTGATGATGCCCGGGATAATTAGAAGCAGGGACCACAGGAAAATGAGAATGCTCATGAGGAGCATGCCCCACACCTTGTGCCAATAATTGCCGAAGCCAATGCGGAAGGTATTGGAAATGAAATTGTTGTCTCCGGCAACAAGGAGCCTTCTGCAGGCGTTGAGAAAACCAAGGGACAGTGGCATCATTACAAGGAACTCCAGGAGGGTGGAGATGCCGCTGGCGCGCGTGGACTGCGCCTGAATGGCAACGAATTCCGGTGATGTTATAAGGGCTGCAGCCTGATATCCGGTGGGATGTGTTGCAGCAAGTTCCGTGAGCTGGGACTGAATTTTGGTGGTGGTGTATACTGTGGGACCAGTTATCAGGGATATGAGAAGCACGTAAATGAGGGTTGCCACTACGGCCTTTCCCCAGTTGCCGCGAAGGGCTGCGAGGGCGGCGTTCTTGTAATCTTGGTTGGTTTTCATATTGATACGTAGTTATTTCTTAATCACAAAATTATATAATTTTTTGTATATTCGCACAATAAAACTACATGTACTATGACTCTAGCAATTGTTCTTGCCGTTCTGGCCATCCTGGTAATCTGGGTTATCGGCGTACAAAACCGCCTTGTCAAAAGCGACGAAAAATGCAACAACGCCCTGAAGCAGATCAACGTCCAGCAAATCAGCCGTTTTGATGCCCTCAAGGCCCTCATCAAGCTCACCAGGGAGTACGCTTCCTATGAGGCCGACACCCTTGAGAAGATTGTGAAGGAGAGAAAGATTGTCTCTTCTCCCAGTCCCACCGCAGCCGACATCAACGCCAACGAGGAAGCCCTTGCCGCAATTGGCGCCAAGCTCATTGCCGTGGCCGAAGCCTACCCGGACCTCAAGGCCAGCGCCAACTACCAGCAGACCATGAAGGACATCAAGGACTACGAGGAAAACGTCCGTCTGTCCCGCATGACCTTCAACGATACCGTAACCATGTTCAACCAGCAGGTTCGCGTATTCCCCACCTCCCTCGTTGCCGGTATCCTTGGCTTTGCCAAGCGTGATTACCTTGCCGACGACGTTAGTAAGAAAGATTACCCGGAAATCTAGATGAAAAGACTTTTGGCACTTGTTGCTGCTGCGGCGCTCTGCGCTGCGGCAGCGGCCCATGAGGTTAAGGACCTTGACATAAGCGTAGCCGTCAATAAGGACGGCAGCGCGGTGGTCACCCAGCGCTGGAGCATGTTTGTTGGCTCTGAAAACACCGAGTGGTATCTGCCGGTAGAGAACCTTGGCCCCATGACCATCGGCTCACTTAGCGTAAAGGACAACGGCGTTCCCATGCAGAGCCTTGGGGATGGCTGGGACGTAGACCGCTCCCGCAGCTGGAAAACCGGAAAGTGCGGCATTGTCAGAAAGCGCGGCGGGGCCGAACTCTGCTGGGGCCTCGGGGAATCCGGAGACCACAATTGGGAGGTGACATTCACCCTCACGGGCCTTGTACAGGCCTATGACGACGCCGACGCCTTCAACTTCATGTTCGTGAACCCCGGCATGCCGGATGCCCCGCAGCACGCCAGGGTGACAATCTATCCCGCCTTCGACTGCCCCGCCTGGACCTACGACAACACCCGCGTATGGGCCTTCGGCTTTTACGGAGACATAAATGTGGTTGGCGGAAAAGTTGTGGCCGAAACCTCCGAGTCCATGGGCTACAGCTCAAAGCTCATCACCCTTGTGAAGTTTGAAAAGGGCATTTTCCAGCCCACGGTTGTGAAAGGCGGCCCCGTTCAGGAACTCATAGACAGGGCCCTTGAAGACAGCTCCTACGGAGAGGAAGACCCCGCGGAAAAGTGGTTCCTGCTGGGTTTTGCCCTCGTTTTCCTTGGTGGCCTCTTCCTGGCGATTTACGTTGCCATAGCTTCGGCCCTTGGGTACAAGTGGAAAAAATCAATCTTCGGCAAAACCAAAATCGACGGCTGGTACAGGGACGTACCGCTGGATAAGAACCTCTTTGCCGCGGAATATCTCCTTGCAAAGGGAGGCCGGTTTGGAAGCAGTGTCCCAGCCCAGAATATCATAGGAGCCTTTTTCCTTCGCTGGATCATGGACGGAAAGCTCAAGGTGCAACCGGACCCTAAGTCCGACAAACGCGTGAACCTTCTTTTTGAGGCCGATACCGCCAGTATGGACGACGTTGAGGAAGACCTCTTCCAGTGGGCGCTCAGTGCCGCCGGAGAAAACAAACTCCTGGAAAAGAACGAGTTCGAGAAGTGGTCTACCAAGAACTACAAGAAAATGACAGCTTGGCCCGACCGTGCCGTGGCGCGCGGCAAAACCTGGTTCCGTGACAAGGGCTACTTCCTCACGGAGGGCAACTGCACAACGGAGGGTCAGCAGCAGGCCTGCCACCTCATAGAGTTCCGTAACTTCCTGAAGGACTTCACAATGAGCGGAGAAAGAGGTTCCGCCGAGGTTGGCCTCTGGAAGGATTACCTGGTGTACGCCCAGCTATTCGGCATTGCAGAGAAAGTCGCCAAGCAGTTCAAAAAGCTGTACCCGGCTATCTATGAAGAGGTTGCCCGCAGCACCGGCATGGACTCCAACACCTTCACCTACATGGTCCTCTGGACCAACAACATGAGCACCCGCTCCTTCGGCAACGCGGTTGCCAAGGCCGGCAACATCAACGGCACCGGCGGCCACTCCTCCTTTGGCGGTGGCGGCGGCTTCTCCGGCGGCGGCTTTGGCGGTGGCGGAAGATAGGTACGGGGCATGCCAGCCGTGTTTACACTTAAAACGCTCACAAGGCCGATTTCACTGCACACACGGCAAGGAAATCGGCCATTTTCGTGAAAAACGCTGCCGTGTTTACATGGAAAACGCCGCTACAGGCAGTCTAAATGTAAACACGGCAAAGTGCTACAGCACCAGACATCGGCATATCTGGGCATCAGACACGTGAAACTCATTCTTCAGCTGGCGGGCAATCCGCTGTTTCTGGGAAAGCGTAAGCTGGTATGCGGAAGTGGCTCCGAACGGCCGGCAAAGTTCCCTGTCTATGAGCATGCACACATCCAAATCTTGCAGGCGCGTGCGGCTGAAATTCCTGCCATACTCGTTGTTAAGCATTTGAGCCACAGTCTTTTCGTCGGCATGTTCGATTTCGGCAATGGTAATAGGTGCACCGGTATTGTCCTTCAGTTGCTCTTTGAGCCAGGAGTCGTCAGAAAGCCGGTTCATCTGGTAAAGGAAGTTCCGGGGCGAACTGTAATACTGTTCGGTTCGGCGCAGTTCCATGAAAGAACTGCGCACGAATACGCCGCGCCCGTTCATCTGAAATGAGTCCGGGAACTCTGAAAAGCGGGGGAAGGTAAGATGCTATTTCCTGCCTGGACATAACCACAGGGGTATCCTGACAAAAGCCCAGGTCCTGCGCAAACATATCCCTGATGCTGCAAAACAGGTAGCCGAAGGCTGTGGCGGAGGCACCGTGATGCAACCCGTTCCGGAGAATATACGACAGCAGAGCCAGAATATGATACAACCCTATGACTTTTGCCATGAAAGTGTACTTTTGGCCGAATCGGCCTTTCCTGCCATATTTTGCGTTGAAGTACTTGGTATAGGACATCCTCTCGCGACGGGCAAACTCCATGGGCTTGTCCGTAAATACTCCCTGGTGGACATGTGTGGACATCTCGGCGTCGGCCATAATCTCCGTTCCGGTAGAGAAGGACTGCAAGGCCATTATATTTATAAAGGCGTCGTGGTCTTCGGCATCCCGGAACATCACTTCGTCATGAGAAGTGAAGCAGATATGATACGTTTCTTTCATGATGCAAAGTTGGCAAGCCTCAGGATATTTGACAATATAGCCGTAACAAATAGTGTTGTTTCACGTGAATGTTTTTTTGTTTCTTATGATTCCGGATATTTTTTGCTAAATTTGAAACGATTAGAATACATCGTTTATGAAAAAACTGTTATTTATGGCGCTTGTAGCCAGTGCCGTCATGGCCTGTGGCGAGCCTGCAAAAAATACTTCAGGCACCTCTTTTGACGAAGTCATCACTACCCGCCGCAGTGTCCGGGCCTATGATGCATCCAAGAGCATCTCGGAGGCAGAGGTCCGTGAACTTCTCCTTTCCACCCAGGAAGCTCCGTCCTGGGCAAACCAGCAGCCAAGCAAATATTATGTTGCCATGCCAGGAGAAAAGCGCACCGCTCTTCTTGAAATGATAGGCGGCAACAAGGACAGGGTCTCGGATGCCCCCGTACTCATTGTATCTACTTTCGAAAATGGCAAGTCAGGCTTCTTCCGCGGAGTTGCCACCAATGAGATCGGAGACGGCTGGGGCGCCTACGACAACGGCCTCAGCAACGCCTATCTTATACTCAAGGCCCGCGCAATGGGCTTCGACACCCTCATAATGGGAATGCGCGACAGCGATGCCATACGCGCCTGCCTCGGTATCCCGGAAGACGAAACCGTAATGGCGGTAATTGCCTTAGGGTATCGGGCACAGGAACCATCCAGGCCGCAGAGAAGGCCTCTGGAGGACATCGTTCGCTTCTTCTGATAGCGCAAACCTGGCCCGGCGGCTATGTAGACCTGTTCCAGTGCCCTTGTGGACCAGGTCCACAAGGGCACTGGACCTGGTCCACGGCATATGCGCCAGCCGTGTTTACACTTAAAACGCTCACAAGGCCGATTTCACTGCACACATGGCAAGGAAATCGGCCATTTTCGTGGAAAACGCTGCCGTGTTTACATTAAAAACGCCACTACAGGCAATCTAAATGTAAACACGGCAAGGGTACTCTGGTGCCAGGGCAACGGAAGTTTGGCGCAGAGGCAACGGAAGTTTGGCGCAAAGACATCGAGTGCCCTACAGCACGTCCTTCAGATACGGGCCGGTGACGGAACGGGGATCCGCAGAAAGCTGCTCAGGGGTGCCTTCGGCCACAATGAGGCCGCCGCGACGGCCGCCTTCAGGGCCCATGTCAAAGAGGTAGTCCACGCTCTTAAGGACATCCAGGTTGTGTTCTATGATAATGATGGTGTTTCCGGCATCGACCAGCCTCTGGAGTACGCTAAGGAGCACTTTTATGTCTTCAAAGTGAAGACCGGTGGTGGGCTCGTCAAGGATGTAGAGGGTGTTGCCGGTAGATGGGCGAGAGAGTTCGGCCGCAAGTTTCATTCGCTGGCTTTCACCGCCGGAAAGGGTAACGGCGCTCTGCCCAAGGCGGACGTATCCAAGACCCACGTCCAGCATGGCCTTTAGTTTGGCGGCAATGCGAGGGACGGGCTTGAAGAATTCGTAGGCCTCGGAGATGGACATCTCCAGGATGTCGTTGATGTTCTTGCCCTTGTAGCGTACGGCCAGGGTGTCTTCGTTGTAGCGTCTGCCGCCGCAGGTTTCGCAGGGGACGTGCACGGAGGGCAGGAAGTTCATCTCTATCACCTTGATGCCGGCGCCCTTGCAGTCTTCGCAGCGGCCGCCGGGGACGTTGAAGGAGAACCTGCCCGCCTTGTAGCCACGGACCTTGGCGTCCTGCGTCTCTTCAAAGAGCTGCCGGATATCGTTGAAAACGGCCGTGAAAGTGGCGGGGTTGGAGCGGGGTGTTCGGCCTATGGGACTTTGGTCTATCTCTATGAGCTTGTCTATAAACTCCACGCCCTCAATGCTTTTGTAAGACAGCGGGCGCTCCTTGCTGCGGTAGAACTTCTGCTTGAGGATGGGCATGAGGGTCTCGTTCACAAGGGAGCTTTTTCCTGAGCCGGAAAGGCCCGCAACGCCAATGAGGCACCCCAGCGGGAAACTCACGTCCACGCTTTTGAGGTTGTTTCCAGTGGCGCCTTTGAGGGTAAGGAACTTCCCGTTTCCGCGGCGTCTTTCGGCCGGAACCTCAATGGAGCGTTTGCCCCTGAGATAGTCCAGGGTTATGGATTTACCCTTTTTCAGGAGCTCTGTCAGGGGGCCGTTGGCGCAGATTCGGCCGCCGTTTTCGCCAGCGCCGGGGCCAACGTCCACCAGCCAGTCGGCGCTCAGCATCGTCTCTGCGTCGTGCTCCACAACCATCACGGAGTTGCCTTCGTCCCTGAGGGCCTTGAGGGAAGCAATGAGTTTGCGGTTGTCCTTTTGGTGAAGGCCGATAGACGGCTCGTCAAGGATGTACAGCACATTCACCAGCTTGGAGCCTATCTGCGTTGCAAGGCGTATGCGCTGGCTTTCACCGCCGGAAAGAGACCCGGTGGGACGATCCAGCGACAGGTAGTCCAGGCCCACATCCAGCATGAATCTAACGCGTTCCCTGAGCTCTTTGAGGATGTCCCTTGAGACGCTGAGCTCCTTCTGGTTGAAGCCCGCCGGAATCTTTTCCAGCCATTTTGAAAGCTCGGATATCTCCATGGCCGATACTTCGGCAATGGTTTTGCCGTCTACCCTGAAACACATTGCCTCCTGGTTGAGACGCGTGCCTTTGCACACCGGGCAGGTAACGGTGTCTTCTATGTTTTCTATTACGCCGCCCCAGCTTTCCATTTCCGTGAGGGAGCCTTCCCCTACGCGGAA
Source organism: Bacteroidales bacterium UBA4230 (assembly GCA_002395605.1). GTDB lineage: Bacteria > Bacteroidota > Bacteroidia > Bacteroidales > UBA932 > Cryptobacteroides. Next base: position 988 of record DGXO01000050.1, on the reverse strand, counting down.
AAGGTCCTCGGAGCCATACACAAGAAGGCTTACGGCTTCGTCGGGGAGCGTGCCGATGGGGTCGTACAGGCTGAATCCGTATTTGCGGGCTATGGCGCGGATGATGTCGAACTTGCGGTTTTCCCTCACCTTCCCAAGCGGCACGATTGCGCCGTCCGCGATGCTCTTGCTGCGGTCCGGGATAATGGTGTCTATGTTAACGTCAACAATGGTCCCAAGGCCCTTGCAGTGAGGACAGTAACCCTGCGGGGAGTTGAAGGAGAAGCTGTGCGGCTGAGGCTCCTGGAGTGACAGGCCGCTTACAGGGTCTACAAGGTGCTTGGAGTAGTGGGAAAGCTTGCCTGTCTCCACATCCAGTATGGCTACGGAACCTTTGCCGATTCCAAGGGCCTTGCCCACGGAATCACGGATGCGGCGGTCGTCCCCTGCCTCCGGCACCAGGCGGTCTACCACAAGTTCTATGAAATGCGGCTTGTAGCGGTCCAGGGCCATTTCCGGGACTATGTCCTGTATTTCGCCGTCCACTCTCACTTCCGTGTAACCGCGCTTTCTGAGCTGTTCAAAGAGTTCGCGGTAATGGCCTTTTCGGCCTCTAATGAGTGGCGACAACAGGTAACATTTTCGGCCCGCAAAAGTGGTAAGCACAAGGTCCACAATCTGGGAGTCATTGTACCTGACCATCTCCATCCCGCTTTCCGGGGAAATTGCGCGCGACCCCTTTGCGTACAGAAGGCGCAGGAAATCGTATATTTCCGTAATGGTTCCAACCGTAGAACGGGGGTTGTTGCCGGTTGTTTTCTGCTCTATGGCAATGATGGGGCTGAGACCGTTTATCTCCTCAACCTCAGGCTTTTCCAGTATGCCCATGAAGTGTTTGGCATACGTGGAGAGAGTGTCCATGTAACGGCGCTGGCCTTCGGCGTAAATAGTGTCAAACGCCAGCGAGCTTTTGCCGCTGCCGCTAAGGCCCGTCACCACCACAAACTGC
>DGXO01000071.1 GCA_002395605.1 Bacteroidales bacterium UBA4230 | reverse complement strand
GAGGGCATGTCCTTCACGGAATTCAGCTACCAGCTCATGCAGGGCTACGACTTCTACTGGCTGTGGAAGAACAAGGGCTGCATCCTCCAGCTTGGCGGAAGTGACCAGTGGGGCAACATCACCACCGGCACGGAGCTCATCCGCCGCATGGACGGCGGCCAGGCCTTTGCCCTCACCTGCCCCCTTATCCGGAAAGCCGACGGCACCAAATTCGGCAAAACTGAGAAAGGCAACATCTGGCTGGACCCTGAACGCACTTCACCCTATGAGTTCTACCAGTTCTGGCTCAATGTGGCCGATGACGACGCAGAGCGCTACATCAAGATTTTCACCATGCTGGACCGTGACACCATAGAGTCCCTCATCGCCCGCCACAGGGAGAATCCCGGCGCCCGTGAGCTCCAGAAGGTCCTCGCCGAAGAAGTCACCCGCATGTGCCATGGCCAGGAAGCCCTTGACAATGCCATAGAGGCCTCCCGCATGCTCTTCAGCGGCAACTCGGGAGCCCTCCGTAAACTTGACGAGCGCACCTTCCTCTCCGTCTTCGGAGACGTCCCTTCGTTTGACCTTGCAAAGGCCGAACTTCCCGTGAACATCATGGACCTTCTTGCCGTCAAGACATCCATCCTCCCCTCCAAGGGAGAGGCCCGCAAGATGATCCAGGGCGGCGGCATTGCCATCAACAAGGACAAAGTCACGGATATAGCCGCGGAGGTAACTGAGCAGGACATTGTGAACGGTCACTATATCCTGGCCCAGAAAGGAAAGAAGAACTATTTCATTATCAACGTTAAATAATGGAAAAACCAGCAAGTACAAGACAACTGAAGGTTGGCAGGGAGCTGCAGAAGGACCTTGCGGAACTCATCCGTTCAAAGGGCATGGCGGCGTTTGGCGGCGCCATGGTAACCGTGAGCGAGGTCCGCGTAAGCCCTGACCTTTCCGTGGCCAAGGTCTTCGTGAGCATCTTCCCCTCGGAAAAACAGGGTCCAGTGATGCAGATTCTCCAGGATAACAACAAGGCTCTCCGCGGAGAACTGGGGCATCTTGTTGCAAAGCAGTTCAGGATTGTCCCGGAACTCATCTTCATCCTGGACACCACCCTTGACTACGCAGAGCACATAGAGGAATTACTCAAGAAGTGAAATTGCCATTCATATTCGCCATCCGGTACCTCTTTTCCCGGAAGAGCCACAACGTAAGTGGCCGGATTTCATTTATCGGCGTGGCGGGTATGGCAATAGGCACTGCGGCCCTTGTCATCATCCTTTCCGTTTTCAACGGATTCAACAACCTTGTAAAAGAGTCCCTGGAGGCATCTGACCCTGATTTTCTCATTCGGCCTGCCTCCGGGAAATTTTTTACTCCGGATTCCGCCCTTTTTGCGCCAGTACTTGAGGACAGCAGGGTTCTCAGGCTATCCAGCGTGCTTGAAGAGCAGGTTTTCCTTTCCTATGAAGGCCGGCAGAGCCTTGCAAGGGTAAAGGGAATAGATGAGGCCTCGCAGGAGGAATCGGCACTTAGGGAGAGCGTAATAGACGGAAGCTGGCTGTTTCGGCGCGGGGCTTTTCCTGCGGCTGTTGCGGGCGCCGGGCTTGCGCATAACCTTGGCCTGAGTCCGCGGTTTATAACGCCGTTTGAGATTTACTATCCGTCCCGGAAGGGGAACATCTCGCTTTCAAATCCGGCGGCGTCGCTTCGTAAAGTGAAGGCCCTTACCGGCGGTGTAATCTCCGTCAATTCAGAGATTGACGCTAAGCTTATGCTGGTGCCTATAGATGCCATGAGGGAACTCCTGGAGCTGGAAACCGAGGTGTCTTCCATAGAGATCTGGGCTGCTCCTGGAATGGCCGATGCCCTTGAAAAAGACCTTCAGGCGCACTTCGGCCCGGAGCTTAAAGTCCTCAACCGTTTCCGTCAGGAGGAATCCCTTTTCCGCATGATGAAATACGAGAAACTTGCCATTTTCCTCATTCTCATCTTTGTGGTGATCATCATCGCGTTCAACATCTACAGCTCCCTCAAGATGCTCATCATTGAGAAGGAGGCCGATATTGACACCCTCCGTGCAATGGGAGCCCAGGACGGCATCATACGCCGGATTTTCCTTCTTGAAGGGTGGATGGTGTCTCTCCTTGGAATGGTCATCGGTCTTGTGGTGGGAGTAGGCGTTGTGCTTATCCAGCAGCACTTCGGCATCATAGGCATGCCCGGAAACTTTGTGGTGAACTCCTACCCCGTTGCCCTAAAAACAACAGACCTCCTGTGGATTGCCGCAGGAGTGTCCGTCATTGGTTATCTGATGGCATTTCTGCCGTCCAGGAAAATTACTCTTCCGGAGCGAACATAGGGTCCCAGGCGGGCAGAAGGACAGGCTTCTGGGAGGTCATGGAGAGGATGTCGGCGGGGACGTACTTCTTTTCTACCACAAGGCGGAACATATAATTGTCAAACCAGTCGTCGGTCATGATGATGTTGCCTTTGTAGCCGCTGGTGGCGCCCCAACTGTTCTCTACCATCCACTTTACGGGCTTGCCGTCCTTGATGTCCACGGCAATGAGGGTCATGGCGTGGGTGGAGCCGCTGGCGTGAGTGAGGATGCGGTCTTTCTTGTCCATGCCGTATTCTATGCCGAAAAGCGACTGATAATCAAAGTTTCCGGTATCGGCCACGCCTTTGCCACGATCAAGGAACTTCCCTACGTCGCAGGAGAAGTAAAGCGCGGTGTTGTCCTTTATGGAAGCGATTGCCATTTCCTTGATACGGTCCATGGGAAGGTTCACGTAAACCCAGTTCTGGCCGTCGTAGACATGGCGGTCATAGTCTATCTCATACACCTTGCCGTACTCCAGGGTGGGATTGTTCATCACCATCACGTAGTTGTTCTCAAGGTCTTCTCCAAGGAACTTCTCATAGAATTCCACCGGAGTGTATGTGTTTCCGTCGTGGCTCCAGGTGAACTCCTTGGGAGGAACGCCAAGGCACAGCGCCAGAACACGGTAGACGTCCTTGAGGATAGCTGTCTTTATGGCCTGCGTCTCCTTGTCCTTTGCAGCGCGCAGTTTGAGGCCGCCTTCCCTAAGGATAAGGCTTAGCTGAGAGCGCATGGCCGAAGTATTGTTGGCCGAATATGACTCCGACATTGCCTCTGAGGGCACTACGCCGTACTTCATGATAAGGTTGCTGACACCCGTAAACTGGCCGCCGTCCCCTATGGGATTTGCAAAAAGCCAGTCTACCTTGCGGTCTTCCATGGGAAGTTTCTTGGTGTCTATCACGCCCTGCAGGAAAAGGTTGGCCTTTTCCAGCTGGTCGTAGAAGAAAAGGTAATTCTGGGAGAAGGTGAACTCACTGAGGCCGTGACGGGCTATCATCTTGGCTCTCAGGACATTAAGCCCTGTAAAAAGCCAGCACCGGCCGGAAGATTTCTGGTCTGTGCGCCCCACGGTTTTGACCTCATGGGAAAAACGGGTGTCGGGCATGGCCTGTTTGTCCGCGCTTGCCGCCAGAACCGCCATGGGAGTGGCGTTAAGGGCATTACGGATGGCCTTGTCCTGGGCATTACCCTCGAAAGAGGCGTTAAGGTCTTTTAAAAGTTCGGCCGAAATGCCTCCGGCCTTGTTTTGGGCTGCCGCTCCAAAGGATAGGAGCAGCAGCGCCAGAGCAAAGGTCTTAGTTGTTTTCATTATTTGATTACTCCAAGTTCTTTTCCTACTTTTATGAATGCGGCGATTGCCTTGTCAAGGTGCTCTTTTTCATGGGCTGCGCTAAGCTGTACGCGGATACGGGCCTGGCCCTTGGGAACCACAGGATAGTAGAAACCAGTCACAAAGATGCCTTCTTCGGCCATCTTGGCAGCGAATTTCTGGGACAAAGGGGCGTCGTAGAGCATTACGGCGCAGATGGCGCTTTGGGTTGGTTTGATGTCAAAGCCCGCGGCAAGCATCTTTTCGCGGAAGTAAACCACGTTCTCCATAAGTTTGTCGTGAAGGGCATTGCTCTCCTTAAGGATATTGAAGGTCTCGATTCCTGCGGCGGCAATCATGGGCGGGATGGAATTGGAGAAGAGGTACGGGCGTGAGCGCTGGCGCAGCATCTCAATGATCTCTTTTCGGCCGGTTGTGAAGCCGCCCACAGCACCGCCGAAGGCCTTTCCAAGGGTACCGGTGAAGATATCTATGCGGCCGTAGCACTGAAACTGCTCTGCAACTCCGTGGCCGGTAGCGCCCACAACACCTGCGCTGTGGCTTTCATCTACCATCACAAGGGCATCGTATTTTTCCGCGAGGTCGCAGATCTTGTCCATAGGGGCCACGTTGCCGTCCATGGAGAACACGCCGTCCGTCACAATGATCCTGTGGCGGCAGGCCTGGGCTTCCTTCAGTTTCTCCTCAAGGTCGGCCATGTCTGCGTTTGCATAACGGAAGCGCTGGGCCTTGCAAAGGCGCACGCCGTCAATGATGGAGGCATGGTTGAGGGAATCTGATATGATTGCATCTTCCGGGCCGAAGAGGGGCTCGAACACGCCGCCGTTGGCGTCGAAGCAGGCGGCATAAAGGATGGTGTCCTCCGTCTTGAAATATTCTGAAATAGCCTTTTCAAGCTGTTTGTGGATATCCTGCGTTCCGCAGATGAAGCGCACGGATGACATGCCGTAGCCGCGGGAGTCCATGGCTTTTTTGGCGGCGGCCGCAAGGCGGGGGCTGTCGGCCAGGCCAAGGTAGTTGTTGGCACAGAAATTAAGGGCTTTGCTGCCGTCCTCAAGGGTTATTTCCGCGCTCTGGGGGCTGGCGATGTTTCTTTCATTCTTGTAAAGACCGGCTTCACGGATGGCCTGGAGCTCGTCCTGAAGGTATTTTTGAAATTTTCCGTACATAATAATTATATGGTTTTGTGGTTTCAAATTTAACTCTTTTATATTGAAATTCCACCAAAAAGTAATAAATTTGTACAATCTTTAAGCAGAATATGAAAAACGTACTTGTAATAGGCTCTACCGGCCAGATTGGTTCGGAGCTCACAATGAAAATCAGAAGGGAGATTCCCGGTTCAACTGTTGTAGCAGGTTATATTCCAGGAGCGGAACCTAAGGGCATCCTCCTAGAAAGCGGTCCCTCGGAAATTGCCGATGTCCGTGACGCAGAGGGGCTTGCCGCCATTGTGGACAAGTACCACATTGACACCATCTACAACCTTGCCGCCCTCCTTTCGGCCGTTGCCGAAAGAAAGCCGCTCCTTGCCTGGGACATCCAGATGAACGGTCTTCTGAACATCCTTGAAATTGCCCGCGAAAAGGGTTGTGCGGTGTTTACGCCTTCTTCCATCGGTTCCTTCGGCCCGGAAACTCCCCACGTGGGAACTCCTCAGGACACCATCCAGCGCCCCAGGTCCATGTACGGCGTCACCAAGGTTGCAACAGAGCTCCTGTCAGACTACTATTTCCATAAATATGGCGTGGACACCCGTTCGGTGCGTTTCCCCGGCCTCATTTCCTACACCACGCTGCCCGGCGGCGGCACCACCGACTATGCAGTGGAGGTGTACTATTCGGCCGTAAAGGGAGAAGAATTCGTATGCCCCATTGCGCCCGGCACATTCATGGACATGATGTACATGCCGGATGCCCTTCACGCCGCAATCCAGCTCATGGAAGCAGATCCCACGCGCCTGAAGCACCGCAATTCCTTCAACATAGCCTCAATGAGCTTTGAGCCGGAGCAGCTCTTCGCAAAAATCCGTGAGTACATCCCCGGGCTGCGTGTCCGCTATGAGGTAGACCCTGTGCGCCAGGCCATCGCCACCTCCTGGCCGGATTCCATGGACGACTCCTGCGCCCGTGAGGAATGGGACTGGAAACCCACCTTCACCCTGGATCAGATGACGGTGGACATGATAGAGAATCTCCGCAAGCGCCTCCTGTAGGGGTCTTTTCTTGACTATCAGATATTTTTATAGTATATTTGTCTTATGAAAAAGATGAATATACCCCTTATTGCCACGCTGCTTGGCCTGTCGCTCATTGTGTGCCCGCTCCTTTATATATATGTGGGCCCGGAGTTGGACGCCTCCCAGCTGTCGGTTCTCAAAACCCTTGGCATCATTGCCGGGTGCAGCGCCCTTTACTGCTTTGTGGTTGGTGAACTCACCGGGAACAACTCCCAGATGGACAAACTCTGGAGCATCCTTCCTCCGGTCTACTGCTGGGTAATTGCCGTAAACGGCGGAATGAGCCTGAGGCTTGTGGTAATGGCAGTCCTGGCCACTCTCTGGGGCGCACGCCTCACATTCAATTTTGCCCGCAAGGGAGCCTATCGCCTTAAATTCTGGGAAGGAGAAGAGGATTACCGCTGGGCCGTGGTCCGTGAAGGGCCGTTCTTCAACGGCAACCGCTGGGGCTGGATGCTCTTCGACCTTTTCTTCATATCAATTTACCAGAACACGCTGATCCTTCTCACCACCTTCCCCGCCCTTGTGAGCATGACATCCACCGTTCCCTTCGGCATAGTAGATGTAATTGCCGCCGTCCTCATGCTTGGATTCATTGCATGGGAGGCCGTCGCCGACGAACAGCAGTGGGCATTCCAAACCAAGAAGTGGGCCATGATCAAGGCCGGCCAGAAACTCGAAGACCTTCCGGAGCCCTACAACCTTGGTTTCAACACCCAGGGCCTCTGGGGCATAAGCCGCCATCCCAACTACCTTGGAGAGCAGTCAATCTGGATTGGCTTCTACATTTTCTCCATAGGCGCCGGAATAGGCATTTTCAACTGGAGCATCATTGGCTGCCTGCTGCTGATTGTGCTGTTTATCGGCAGTTCTTCCCTTGCCGAAGAAATCAGCGGAGGCAAGTATCCGCAGTATCAGGCATACTGCTCCCAGGTGTCCAGATTCATTCCTGGCAAACGTTTTCACAACTGATATTTCTGATTGAAAATCGAGGATACCTCAAAGTTGCGGATTGTAAGCAAAAGCCTACAATCCGCTTACTATTTGTAACATCGTGTACGATTTACGATTTGTCATCTCGCCACAATCCCCTGAATATCAACATAGTAAAAGGATTTAATAATTACATATTTCGGGGTGTTTCGGTTAACGTGAAAATTTTTATAATTGATTATCAGCACTTTAATTGCAACTCGCAAAAAATTTCGAAAAAATCTTTTTAAAAAATTTGCAAATCCAAAAATTTGCCGTACCTTTGTATCCGGA
>DGXO01000025.1 GCA_002395605.1 Bacteroidales bacterium UBA4230 | reverse complement strand
CCAAGCAATTGGGAGAGTATTGCAAGACGCATGGCATTAAAGTCTATGTACAAGTTGTCATTGAAGGCATCACTGACACCTACTCAATTCCGAGTTTTAGCATGGATAAGAAATTCATTTCTTTTCTTGCCGACCTCAATGCCGAAGTTGATTATGACATGTATACCGAACCTTGGGAAATGTAACTGTATTGCATCATGTCAAATCATGGCTTTTGTCTGCAACAGACTTTCCTAGTGACTACCAAAAGCCCTTGAATGAAACTGCAACTATCTGATAATAAGTATCTTTGTAAATGTTATAAGTATATGTAGTTTATGAAACATTTTATCACTTTAATAGCATTGCTTGTTTCTATTAACTGCTTGGCTCAGATTGAAACTGATACACATGTGTTTTGGCAGCCTGGGGCCAAACTTACTTTCGATATGTTTCAAGGGGCCCCTTCAGATTCCGCTTATGTTAAAAAACTGACAGATCTTAATATCTACCATCAGATTGCCACAGGTTTGTGGGGTGCTCTTGATATACCAAAATCAAAGCGCGCCTGGAAAAGGGGAAAGATGGAGAAATATTATTTCTGTGCTGCTATGGAAAAGGGCAACTCTTTCTTCATTGTCAAGGACAGCACAGAGTTGAAGTATGCGCAGTTAATATGGGATATATGTGAAGTCTCAACACGCATTTCCAGAAGAAACCTTGACCAGTTTTTAACCACACTTAATGCCGGCCAGAAAAGGCCGGCCAATGGGGGTGCATCTATCCAGTATATGACATGCCTGAATGATGGCAGGCAATTTGGCTTTGAGGTTACTCATGCACTGTTTGACAAAGTCATAACAACTCACGATGAGAAAGAGTATCTTAAGTTCAGGGCACAGATAGACAGCCTTCTTCAAGAATTGGAAGATTATGCCACTACAGAACAAGAGATAAAAAGACTTATCTCCGATACTCCTGAGGAAGGTTATATGCTTGCACCCATGCTTGAACCCGATTTAAAAGACCGAGGGACAATTCGATACTAGTTGCATTTGCCGTGTCTACATTATAATCGGCCACAGGGGCAATATAAATGCAATAACTTAGCGGTATAAAGACCTTGTCATGAGAAAACTAATACTTTCGGCACTCATCATTACGGCGGTGATGGCCGTTTCATGCAAAAGCCCAAAGCAGGAATACACGGACTGGCTGTACCGGTACATGCCCCTTCCAGACCAGATGCATTACGGCCGTGAATACTGGGAGAAAAACGTGGAAAAGACCCTGGAAACCAGGGAAAAGATGGCCTGGGACATCCCGGAAAGGGAGTTTCGGCACTTTGTACTCCCCTTACGCGTAAACAACGAGACCCTGGACAATTTCCGCACAACGTATGCCGACACCCTCTGCTCACGCGTGAAAGGCATGTCCATTGCGCAGGCAGCCCTTGAGATCAACCACTGGTGCCACGAGCAAGCCACCTACGCCCCGTCTGACGCCCGCACAAGCGCCCCGGAAGCCACCATCCTCAGGGGTCTCGGCCGATGCGGAGAAGAGTCCGTTCTCACCGTAGCGGCGCTCCGGGCGGCCGGAATCCCGGCAAGGCAGGTGTACACCCCCCGCTGGGCCCACACGGACGACAACCACGCCTGGGTTGAGGTCTTTACCGGAGACGGCTGGCACTTCATGGGCGCCTGCGAGCCCGAACCCTCCCTTGACATGGGCTGGTTCAACGGCGCCGTGTCCCGCGCCATGATACTCCATACCAAGGTTTACGGAGACTACCACGGCCCTGAAGACGTAATCCAAAAGACCCCCTGCTATACGGAAATCAACGTTATCCGCGGCTATGTCCCCGCCCGAAGGACCGGCGTCACGGTAACCATGGACGGTGCTCCGGTCAAAGACGCAAACGTCAGTTTCCGCATCTACAATTATGCCGAATTCTTCAGCGTAGTAACCTACAAGACAGATTCTAAAGGCCGCGCCGCCCTTGACACCGGCCTTGGCGACATCCTTGTCCTAGCATGGAAAGACGGCCGTTTCGGCTTTGCCGTTGCCGGGGCCGAAAACACGGAAATAGAGCTGTCCCACCACTTTGGGGAAACCTTCTCCGAGGAACTTGACATAGTCCCCCCTCCGGAGAACCCGTTAAAGAGCGGCGCAACCCCTGAAATGATTGTCCAAAACGCCTCCAGACTATCCCAGGAAGACGAAATCAGGCTCTCTCACAATCACCTCAACCCCGCCATAGAGAAGTTCCGGAAAAACTGCCCGGAGCGTGCCGAAGAGATTATCGGCAGCCTTTCGGCAAAAGATTACACGGACGTCACCTACGATGTCCTGGAGGACGCCCTTGAAGGCAAAGGCAGTGAAAGGATTGAAATTGAGCACCTTCGGCCTTACCGCAAAGCAATCCTGGAATCCGGGGAGGTGTCAGACCTAAAGGACAGGGAGGCGGTCATGAACTGGTGCAAGGCCAACATCCGGATAGACAATGCCCATAATCCCCAGAACCTCAGGATATCCCCGGAAGCCGTGTGGAGAGAGCGCAAGGCCGATTCCCTTGGCTTCAAGATATTCTACGTGGCCCTTTGCCGGAGCCTTGGGATAGACGCTTCCTACAACCTTGTGACGGGGACAGTGGAAAGCACAGCCCCAAAAGGCTACCTCAAACCTGAGTCAGACAAATACTTCCGCGAGTGGACACTCACCCGCGTCACCCCTGACGGAACCTCCCTCCTGGACTATGAGGAAACCGGCCTCCCTGATACCCTGGAAGTGGATGAGGGGTATTATCTCCTCACAACCGGCCGTCGCCTTGCCGACGGCAGCGTCCTTGCCCGCCTGGAGTTTTTCAACGTTAAAGGCGGTGAGACCAAGCCCCTGAAGCCCATCATAAGGGAGAGCGCAGGGAAGCCCGCCGTTATTGGCAACATGAATGCCGAAGCCCTTTTCCTGAAAGACGGAGAGGAGGCGCCGCAATCACTGTTGTCGGCAACGGGAAGGGGGTATTTCCTTGTTGCCGTCATGGGGCACCGCGACGAACCCACAAGCCACGCGAAGACAGAACTTGAAGCCGCCGCTCCCCTTCTGAACTCATGGGGACGCCCTGTGGTTGTTCTGGGGAAAACGCGCCCGGAAGGCCTTTCAAACACCGTTTTTGGGCAGGACATTGAAGTGAAGGAGAGTATCGGCAAAGAAAAGCTTCCCGTAATTGCCCTCTGCGACAGCTTTGGACGGGTAATCTATGTCTCTGAAGGTTACAACACCTCCCTGGCCCAAGACCTGGAGGGCATAATACCCAAAATATGATAAAGGAAACCTGCTGCCATTCCCTTCAAAGCGTCAGGGACGCTGTTGCAAGGGGAACATCCCGGATTGAGCTCTGCGAGAACCTCTCCATTGGCGGAACAACCCCGTCAAGGGCCCTCATTGAAGAGACGCTTACCATTGCCTCCGGCACGCCAGTCAACGTTCTTATAAGGCCCCGCGGAGGAAACTTCGTTTACTCTCCCAGTGAAATTGACACTATGCTGGAATCTATAGAAATGTGCAGGGAGACAGGCGTAAACGGGGTTGTGATAGGAGCGCTCCTCCCGGACGGAAATGTAGACAAGGACACTACCAGGGTACTTCTGGATGCAGCCAGGCCGCTCCATGTCACCTTCCACAGGGCAATTGACGAGGCCTCCGACTACTTTACGGCAATAGAAGACGTGATTTCCCTTGGGATAGAGAGAATCCTGACTTCCGGCCACTCCCCCGACGCCTTCCAGGGCAGGTTCATCCTACAAAGGGCGGTAAAGCAGGCTGCCGGACGCACCATCATAATGCCCGGCTGTGGAATTACGCCCCAGAACCTTCAGGAAATTGCCAGGGTAACCATGGCCGAAGAATTCCACGGCTCCAGGATTTAAACCTACTTGATTCTGGCTCTGAAAAAGGCGGTTATCTTTGTGTCCCAGCCGGAGGGGATGTCGTGGCCCATCTTTGGGTACACGTGCATCTCCTTGTCCGTGGTTTTTACGGTATTGAACGGGGCCTGGTTGGTGCGGGGCGGGCAGGTGCCGTCCTGGAGGCCCATGTTGGCAATTACGGAAGTGCCCTCAGGGATACGCGTAGCAAGGTTTTTGGTATCAAAGTAGGACAGGAACGCGTACATTTCATCGGTTGACATACCTGCAGCCTTGGCGCTTGACTTGGCGGTATCTCCAGGCCAGCTCACAATGTTGAAATACTCCGGGAAATCTCCAAGGAAGGCAACTCCGGGCGCAATTGCCCTAAGCGGATACGGGCTCAGGGCCGCAGCGGCATAAGAGAATGCGCCGCCCTGGCTCTTTCCTTCGGCAAAGACATTTTCCATGTCGGATGTCTCACGGGTGGCCATGAAGCGGATGCACTGCACGCAGTCCATGAAGGCGCCGCGGTAGTAGTAGCTGTCAAGTTTGCCGAAATCAAAGGCAAACCAGTCTCCGTAGGTGTTAGCGAAGTCCTCCTGGATGCCGTCGCTGCGCAGATCCGAAGTACGGGCGTTTATCATCTGGCCGCGGGTGGACACGTAGAATTCGGCAAATTCGGCCGAAGACCCGCCCGAAGGGCAGTACATCTTGGGAATGGCGCCGTAGGGAGGCTGGGTGTCATAGCCCTCATAGTGCATGATCACGGGGTGCTTCTTGCCGTCCTGGGGCTCTATATAGTAGCCGTGGATGGTCTCAGGCTCTGTTCCGGGGCCGTTGGCAACAGACTTGAGCTCGACAAAATATACTTTCCGGGCAGAAGAACTGCGTGAGGTGATCTCTACAAGCCTTGGGCTCATGTCCACCTTCTCAAGCTCTGCGATGGCGGAGTCCCAGTATGAATTGAAATCATCCTTGAGATCCGACATGTCGTATTCTATCTTCTCCGGAGACACGCCGAAGGACAATGACGGAAGGTAATACTTGCTGTCCACCTTGCCGCGGGCTCTATAAAAACCGGGGGCCAGGACTTCTTCCGGGGTCATGTCAAGGGTGACGCTGCCACCGGCCTCCACCTCCTTTTCCAACGACACGGCCGAAACCTTCTTGTTCATGTCCGTAGAAATGTTGAGCGTGATGGTTGCGGTTGTAGCCACTTTGTTGGGGTTTTCAAGGTGAAGCTTGAAAACGGGGTTACCGGTGAAAATATTGTCCGGAGAGTCATATTCCACGCTGAACGAAAAAGGCTCAAGGTCCTCAGGGTCTACGGTTGGTTCTTCTTTGGAGGGTTCCTCTTCTGTGGGGTCCTGGGTGTCCGGTGCCTGGTCCTGAGGCACGGCCGAAGGAGTGCACATTGTAAAAACGGCGACAGCCGCAAAAAGGCAGAATAGTTTCTTGGTCATTGCTACTAAAAGCTTTAAGTCACCGTAAAGTTAGTTATTTTTGTGCAAATAAAAGAAAATCGGTAAATTAGGGCCGAAAAAACCGTTTCAATGAGTTACACAGCATCCCCGGAGCGCTACAGCTCCATGCAATACCGCCGCTGCGGACGCTCCGGCATAGACATCCCCGCAATCACCCTTGGCCTTTGGCAGAATTTCGGCACGGAAACCCCGTTTGAACGTATCCAGGAAATGGCGCACTTCGCCTTCGACAAAGGAATCTGCCACTTTGACCTTGCCAACAATTACGGCCCGGAGCCGGGTGCCGCAGAGGAAAACTTCGGCAAACTCCTTACGTCTTCATTCAAGCCGTACAGGGACGAACTTTTCATCTCCACCAAGGCCGGTTACCTGATGTGGCCGGGGCCTTACGGGGAATGGGGTTCCCGCAAGTATCTCATTTCCAGTCTGGACCAAAGCCTCCGGCGCATGAAGCTGGATTATGTGGACCTTTTCTATACACATAGGTTCGACCCCCGGACCCCGCTGGATGAGACCCTCCAGGCGCTGGTGGACATCGTGAAACAGGGGAAGGCGCTGTACATAGGGGTTTCGCGTTATCCCAGGGAGGCCGCCGTTTACGCATACAACTACCTCCTGGCCCACGAGACTCCCTGCCTGCTTTTCCAGGACAAGTACAACATTATAGACCGCACCCCGGAGCGCGAAGACCTTGTGTCACTTGCCGGTGAGGCCGGGGCGGGCTTCATCCCCTTCTCTCCCCTTCAGCAGGGCCTCCTCAGTGACCGTTACTTGGATGGCAGCATTCCTGCCGGTTCCCGCATGTCAAAAAGCGGTTCCCTTCGGCCCGAAACCCTTACCCAGACCATGCTGGATGCCCTCCGCGGCCTAAGGGAGATTGCCCGCGGGCGCGGCCAGACCCTTGCCCAGATGTCGCTTTCATGGCTCCTTGCAAAGCCGCACATTTCCTCCGTCCTTCTTGGCGCCAGCTCTGTAAAGCAGCTCTCCGAAGACCTTGGTGCGCTTTCCAACACCACCTTCACAACAGAAGAACTGGCCGCAATTGACCAGATTTCCAAACCCATCCAGATAACATCCAGGATTTAGCCATGGAAATAATTGAGCTCCATTCTCTTACAGAATCACAGACGGCCGACCTTCTGGGCCTCATGGAAGTCCTTGACAGCACCGTGAAAGTTACGCCGGAGGTGCTGAAGGCCGCAGCGGAATCGGCCGGAACCCACCTTTTTGCGGCAGTTGAAGACGGCAGAATCCTTGGCACGGCCAGCCTCTGCGTAACCGCGCACCCCCTTGGGCTGAAAGGCGGCATAGAGGACGTTGTAGTGAGCCCGGAGGCCCGCGGAAGGCACATCGGCCGGCTCCTTATGGAGCATATCATAGGTTACGCCAAGGAGAACCTCTCCCCCATCGAACTCCACCTCACCTCCCGCCCGGAAAGAGAAAAAGCCAACCTCCTTTACCAGGCGATCGGCTTTAAAAGACACTATACAAACGTGTACAAGTTGCAGGTTTAGACCTTGCTCCTGAATTATTTCCAGAGTGGAGCGGCCATGTTCAGAGGTATTTTCCGGTGATGCTGCCGCCGTTTGCCGCAACCTCTGCCGGAGCGCCGGTGGCAACAATCCTACCGCCCAGGATGCCGCCGCCGGGGCCCATGTCCACAAGGTAGTCGGCCTGGCGGATAACGTCAAGGTCGTGCTCAATGACAATTACCGTGGCGCCGTTGTCTATGAGGTGGCGGAACACCTTCATAAGTGTCTGGACGTCAAGCGGATGAAGGCCGATGGTAGGTTCGTCGAAAACAAACACGGAGTCTCCCTGGCCACGCCCCATCTCGCTGGCAAGCTTCAGCCGCTGGGCTTCGCCGCCGGAGAGGCTTGGCGTGGCTTCCCCTAGCGTCAGGTACCCAAGGCCGAGGTCGTGGAGCACCTGAAGGCGGCTTTTCACAAGATTCAAATCCTTACATGCTTCCAGAGCCTCGTCCACGCTCATTTCCATGAGCTGCGGCAGCGTGTGGTCGCCTTTCCGGTGAATCTCCCAGGCGGCGCGTGCATAGCGGGAGCCGTGGCAGTCAGGGCACGGGATGTCAACATCCGGAAGGAACTGGACGTCAAGGCTTATAGAGCCGGTGCCGTCGCAGGTGGGGCAGCGGAGTTTTCCGGTATTGTAGGAAAAGTCCCCGGCCTTCCAGCCGCCTGCCTTGGCGTCGTCGGTTTTTGCAAAGACCTTCCTCAGCTCATCGTGGATATTGGCGTAAGTGGCAACGGTGGAGCGTACGTTTATGCCGATTGGCGTAGCGTCGATGAGTTTAACCTGGCGGATGCCATCGGCCTCAATATCAGTTACATGCTGGGGCAGTTTGGTGCCGTCAATGTGAGCTTTGAGCGCGGGAATCAGGCTCTCCAGGATAAGGGTGGTTTTTCCGGAGCCGGACACGCCGGTGACAACGGAAAGGCGCCCTTTGGGGAACTCCACTTCCAGGGGTTTTACGGTATGGATGGCGCCGGTTTTCATGCGAATTCGGCCCAGGTTGAAGAGGTCCTGCCTCCTTTGGGCCGGTTTGAGTCCGCTTTTCAGGTACGGGCCTATCCTGGAGGCGGGATTGGCCTCCAACTCCCCTACCGTGCCCTGAGCAATCACAGTGCCGCCCTTGGCACCGGCCTCCGGGCCAAGTTCAATGACCCAATCGGCATGCTTCAGGACATCGGTGTCGTGGTCTACCAGGACAACGGTATTGCCGTCGGCCACGAGGTCGTCCATCACGCCCGTGAGGCCTTCAAGGTTGGAGGGATGAAGGCCGATTGAGGGCTCGTCAAGCACGTACAGCACGCCTGTGGTGCGGTTGCGGACGGCCCTTGCAAGCTGCACCCGCTGACGCTCTCCGGTGGAAAGCGTTGCCGCCGCACGGTCCAGCGACAGGTAGGAAAGGCCGAGGTCCACAAGGCGGCGGGCGGTGTCCTGGAAGGATTCGCAGATGCGTTCGGCCATGGGCCTCATGGGCTCCGGGAGAGACGCCGGCACGCCTTTCACCCATTCGATGAGCTCTGAGAGAGTCATCTTGCAGGCTTCGGCCAGGTTGATTCCCCTCAGTAACGGTGCCCTGGCGGCATCTGAAAGACGTGTACCACCGCATTCCGGGCAGACATCCTCCTTGAGGAAACGCTCCACGCGCTTCATGCCGGCCTCGTCCTTTACCTTGGAGAGGGCGTTCTGGACGCTGTACACGGCGCTGTAGTAGGTGAAATCCATTTCGGCAAAGCCGTTGGTTTTCTCGTTCTTGTATATGATGTGGCGTTTTTCGGCGGGGCCGTGGTACACAATTTCCTTTTCTTCCGGGGTGAGGTCCTTGAACGGGATGTCCGTGCGTACGCCCATCTCGCGGGCGATGTCTTTCATTAAGGACCACATTAGCGAGCCCCAAGGTGCCACGGCGCCTTCATCTATGGTGAGGGTGTCGTCAGGGACAAGGGTGGATTCATCTACGGTGCGGACGATTCCCGTGCCTCCGCAGCAGCGGCAAGCGCCCTCGCTATTGAAGGCAAGCTGCTCTGCGCCGGGGGCATACACGCGCTCCCCGCATACTGGGCAGTAGATGGGCTGTTCGGCCGCAACGTCCAGCGTGGGCTCAAGGTAATGCCCGTTGGGACACCTGTGGCTGGCAAGGCGGGAGAACATGAGCCTGAGGCTGTTAAGGAGCTCGGACATTGTGCCGAAGGTGCTTCGGATACCCGGCACGCCGGGGCGCTGGTGAAGGGCCAGCGCGGCGGGGACATAGCGGACGTCGTCGGCCATGGCACGCGAGGCCTGCGTCATCCTTCGGCGAGTATAGGTGGAGAGGGATTCAAGGTAACGGCGGGAGCCTTCGGCATAAAGCACGCCAAGGGCGAGGGACGATTTCCCGGATCCGGAAACCCCTGCAATCCCCACAATTTTCCCAAGCGGGATGTCTACGTCTATATTCTTCAGGTTGTGCGCCTTGGCACCACGGATTTCTATCTTGTCCGGCATTGTTTTCATTTTAGCACGCAAAGATACTCAAAAACCGCCAAATAACGGCCATGGTTGGTATTAAAGCAGAATATTGGTATCTTTGCCGGGAGATATAGAGTTATGCGCATCCTTTTTGTGTGTCACGGTAATATATGCCGAAGCCCCATGGCCGAATTTATCATGAAGGCACTGGCCAAAGCCAGGGGCCTGGAGCGGATGTACGAGATTGAATCGGCGGCGGTATCCGATGAAGAGACCGGGAACCCGATCTACCCTCCGGCAAAGAGATGCTTGAGCCAGCACGGGGTGTGGTTCGACACCGCCAAGCGGGCGCGGAAGGTGGTTCCGGCCGACTACGACCGCTTCGACCGCATAATCTGCATGGACGGCTCCAATCTTCGGCTCATACGCAGGATAATTCCCACAGACCCTGAGGGCAAAATCCACCTCCTTATGTCTTACACCGGAGTAGGCCGGGACGTTGCCGACCCTTGGTACACCGGCGATTTCGAAACCACCTTCCAGGATATCCTGGAGGGATGTGAAGCAATGCTTACTCCTGGCCGATGACACTCTATGAAGCAATGATTGCGGCGGCGGATCCCTCGCAGGTCCCTGGCCTCAGCCGGTTTTTCAAGACTGGCCCAGGGCAGTACGGCGAAGGCGACAAGTTCCTGGGAATCAAGGTTCCCGTTACGCGCGCCATAGTGAAAGAGCACTGGAGGGAGCTGGCGGCATCGGGGAGCCCTTTCATGGAACTTGAGCGCTGCATTACCAGCGAATACCACGAAGTCCGTCTGGCGGCGCTGCTTACGCTGGTGGAAGTATTTCGGCACGCCTGTCATTCTGAGCGCAGCGAAGAATCTCTGCGGGAGCGCTGCATAGCCTTCTACCTCTCTCATACCCAGCACATTAATAACTGGGACCTGGTGGACCTCAGCTGCTACCCCTTACTTGGTGAATGGCTCCTGCCAGAGCAGGACCGCAGCCTGCTATACCGCCTTGCCAAGGACGGCCGCACCATCTGGGAACAGAGAATCGGCATTGTGAGTACCATGACCTTCATCCGTCACGGACAGCTCTCCGACACCTTCTCCATAGCCGACATCCTCCTTCACCACCCTCACGACCTCATTCACAAGGCCGTGGGCTGGCTCCTCCGCGAGGCCGGAAAACGCAACCAGGCCGCGCTGGAGGCCTGGCTTTGCCAACCTGCGCCGCTTTGTCATTCTGAGCCCTCCTGTCATTCTGAGCCCTCTTGTCATTCTGAGCCCTCCTGTCATTCTGAGCCCTCCTGTCATTCTGAGCGCAGCGAAGAATCTCCCCGCTACAGCAAGATGCCCCGCACCATGCTCCGCTACGCCATCGAGAAATTCCCGGAAGACCTTCGGCAATGGTACCTCAAGGGCGGCAGCGCCCTCTAAGACTGTTTTGCAGCACGGGATCGGCTCACAAGAATAACGCCGCCCACAACGAGGACCGAAGAAAGGACCTTCTGCCAAGTTAGGGAATCCACTCCTGCCCAGATACTTACGATGGCCGCGATGATGGGCTGGAGATAGGAGTACATGCTCACGAGGGTGGGCCGGATGAACTTCTGACCGTAAGGAATAAGGAAGTAAGCCACAAAGGTGGCGAAGAAAATGAGGTACCCTATTTCCCAAAGCACATTCCCAGGGATGGCGGCATAATCTGTGGTCAGAAGGCCTTTGGCCGATATCGGCAGGGATACAATCAGGGAAAACAGGAACGACCACTTCATGAAAGTGATGACGCTGTACTTGGAAATCAGCGGCCTGAAAAGGCCCAGATAGAGGGAAAAGCTGAGGCTGTTAATAAGCAGAAGCACAACGCCCCACGGGGATGTAGATGCGGCACCGCCCTCGTGGACTGAGTTGAAAATGAGAAACAGGATTCCCGCAAAACTGAGCGTCACGCCCCCGGCCTTCTTCCCCGTAATGGGCTCTCCCAGAAAGAGAAACGCAAAAATCATGGTGAAAATAGGCCCCAGCGTGCCGATGATGGCAGTGTCTATGGCCGAAGTAACGGTAATGGCCATGAGAAAAGTCATCTGCGGGATGAAAAGCCCCACCATGGAAGCAGCCGCGATTTTGGGGTAATCGGCCTTGTCCACCTTTTCCTTCGGCATAAACAACGACAATAGCCAGAACAGCGCGCTGGCCCCGATTGCCCTAAGCGTGAAAAGGACATACGGAGAAACGGTCTGGGAGTTTGCTATATCCTTGCAAAACACCAGGTTCAGGCCGAAGATGGTATACGCCGCGGCAATTGAAAGATGGCCTTTGAGGGACTCCTGTTGCATAATACGCTTGCTACTCATAAAAAATCCCGCGAAGATACGCAAAATCCGGCATACTGAAAAACGCAAATGATTTGCAAAGTTCCCCAAAATTTTCTAGTTTTGTGGGGAGATCTGACAGATTATGAGAAACTTAGCACAACTCTTTTCGGCCTTTACGCTTTTGTGTCTTCCCGCCCTTCCCCTCCTGGGGCAAGAGCATCAGCATCGCTATGCCGTAGTGGGAGAAAATGCCCTGGGAGTATATGACACCGTGGAAGAGCGGCTGGTGGTGGACAGTCTGTATCAGTCGGTGGAAATCTTTGACGCCGATATTTTCGAATGCATCTTCGACCGCTATTGGAATGAGGGGAAAGAAGTCCTACTCAACGGCTATGTGGTGGAAATTTGGGACTCCCATGGCCACGTTTTAAGCCGGAACTTCGATTTCCTGATGAAATATGACACCCCTCCTTATTCCACGTCCATGAACTATGCCCGCACAATGGGGTTCAAGGACCTTGAAGCCACCATCCTTTTCAAGAACGGACTGGACCTGGAGCAGAGTGGGTATCGCAGGGAGGCTCTGAAGTCGTACGTTTCAGCTTACAGGAAGTGTCCGTCCCTTTCAATGGCCAAGGAAAGGGCAGGTGCTATCCAGCGCGCCATGACCGGAGAGCAGCAAGCCGCCTGGAACCAGGTACTTCAGGACCGTGCCGAAGAAGCAATGCGTCAGGCGCAGCGGGAGGCTTCCATGCAGGCTGTTTCGGCAACCCTCCTAAGCGTTGCCGGCGCCATCTCCCAGGTGGATGCCCTGCACCGCCAGGCTGCGGCACAAAAAAGGGTGCAGCATTCTTCTTCCTCCTCCAATTATTCATCTGAAAAAGAAAGCAGTTCTGACTCCAGAAGAAAAAGAGTCAAAGATAAGCTCTCCAAGAACCAGAAAGAAGCCGGCAATCGTGCAGCGGAAAATGCAAGATGGGATATGGTGGAGAATGAGTTCATTGAATGTTCGCTGTGCTATGGGGGTAAAAGCTGCCATTTTTGCTCCGGCCGGGGTTCGGTGAACGGCGTTACGTGCACTACATGTCATGGCTCGGGCAAATGCGTCCGTTGTGGAGGCTCTGGCGTAATTAAAAACTTTATCCTATAAGAATATGAAACATGCAGTCATTGTAAAAGCATGCCTTGCGGCACTTGCAGCGCTCTTTGTCTTTTCCGGAGCCATGGCACAGACTGTGCCCAGTTACCGGACCATGACAAAAAAGCAGCAAAAGGCGCGTGTCCAGGAGCTTAGAACCATGGACGTTAGTATGGATGCTCTCCTTGACCTTACCGACGACGAGGTTAAGGCCCTGAAGAAAGAGTACCAGTATTTCCGCGCAAAGTACATGAAAAAAGCCAATACGCTCCTTTGGGTTGGTATCGGCGGTACGGTGGCAGGTATTGCTACAGGCATTGTAGGAATCGGCATGAAAAAACCTCCAGTATGGATAGGGGGCATTGCGCTTGCTGGCGGCGGCATTTATTCAATTGTCCAAAGTTCCATTTATAGCGGTATTGCAACCGATTTAACAAATAAAGGGGGGCAGATAATCGTAACGGACGGATACGCCCTCTCCTTTGGTGTCAGCGCTCATTCCAATGCCATTGACAACTCCGTTTATTTCGGCCCAAGCGTGAAATTCAATTTTTAGATAAGCCCCTGCCATGAAACTGTTTAGGATCATTATCCCCATTTTAGCCCTTCTCATTGGTGCCGAAGCTGTTTCTTCGGCCCAGGTCATACGCCCCGAAGACCTTTCGGCATCTCAGCGCCGTGAGTTCATCAATGAGCTGTATTACACCGACTACTCGGACCTCAACCTATCTTCCCAGGAAGCCAGGGACCTCAAAGCCAACCTCCAGAACTTCGGCAACTATCTTGTGAATCGCGGAGTCACTTTGAAAAGGATAGGCTACTGGGCTGGTTTCGGTGGAGCTATTGTATGTGCCGTGGTGGGCGGTGCCACACGTGTCATGCCCATAGTTTATGGATCTGCCGCTTTTCTTGCGGGTGGCGTAGCCCTTGTGGCCGTTGGTATTGCCAACAAGAGCAAAGGCATGACACTGCAGGATTATTCCAGGGTGATTGTAGCATCATCGGCAACCTATCCACTTCAGATGGACAATCTGGCCTTTGGCGTATGCACAAGCCTTAATCCCGTAAATAACACCGTGGCATTCGGGCCTGCAATTGCGCTGAGGTTTTAACCATCTAGAGTGTTGACTCATTAGACTTGGAGGTCACGGATTGTGACCTCCATTTTTCATATTCATCACCGGCAGGGCAATGACTAACGCAGTTTTGGCGTTTTTCGTGTGACTCGCTGCCCCAGCGGCGGAATCAGCAGACACCGAGCAGCTGGCTGACAGTGCTGCGGATATGCTGCTGCGCCACCTCTTTCTTCATGGCCTCTTCCAAGGCGAGGCCGGGAGGGTTGATGCACTCCACGTGCGAAAATCCGGCCCGCAGCAGCTCCGGACGGTCATTGACCTGGCCGGCAATGAGGCATACGGGCACACGGCCGGAATGCTGGAGGATGCCCATCGGCAGTTTGCCCATAAGGGTCTGGCGGTCGGCGGAGCCCTCGCCGGTTATAACAAGGGTGGCATCGGCAACAAGGGCATCGAAGCCGATGGTCCCAAGAAGGAGTTCAGCCCCCGGAACAAATTCAGCATCAAGGTATTGCAGGAAGGCGTAGCCCAGCCCGCCGGCGGCACCGGCGCCCTTCAGCCCGGAGCGGTCATAGCCAAAACGCTTGGCGGAATCGGCCGCAAACTGCCGGGCCTCGTCGTCCAGAAGGCGCACCATCTGAGGCGTCGCGCCCTTTTGTGGGCCGAACACCATGGCCGCGCCGTGCTCCCCAAAGAGCGGATTGTCGACATCGGCGGCAATGGTGAAGCGGACGTCGCGAAGCGACTCGATTTCCGTCAGCGCCCGCAGCATTCCCCTGCCGGCATCCATGGTGGCGCTGCCGCCAAGGCCAACAATGATGTGGCGGGCGCCATTTTGCACAGCATCGGCCACAAGCTGCCCCACGCCGTAACTGGAGGCCACCAGAGGGTTCCGTTCCTCCGGGCTAAGTAGCGTAAGGCCAACAGCCTCGGCCACTTCCAGCACGGCCGTCTGCCCTTTCAGAAGGTATCGGGCCGAAATTCGCCGCATGAGAGGGTCCATCACCGGAACCGTCACAAAGCGGCCTCCGATAGCCGCGTGGAAAGCCTCCAAAAAGCCTTCGCCGCCGTCGCTGACCGGGACCTCCACAATCTCCGCATCCGGGCAAGCGCTCCGCACCCCTTCGGCCGCCGCCCTGTTGGCCTCGACGGAACTCAGGCAACCCTTGAAGGAGTCTATGGCGATGACGGTTTTCATTGCTAGATTACGGCAGGCACAGCCCTGCAGGACGGGAGGTACTTCTCCAACAAATCATGCGTAGAGATGCGTACAAAGCAGGTGGGGGTACCGTCGGTGCAGGCGAACCAGGGGGCTTCGGCCACGGCGCGGTCCAGCACAATGTGCACGCAGGCGGCCTGTGGCAGAACAGCGCTTAGGATGGTGGTGGCGCCGGCAGTTACCCCGGTGAGCGCCTGAAGGTTTTCACCGGAAGCGAAGGACACGCGGGGAATGCCCAGGGCGGCGCAGAAATCGCGGGTGACAAAGGGCTTGTCCGCTGGCATGGCATATAGATAAAACTCCGTTTGCTGCCTGTTACACACAAACACCGTTTTGACAATGCGCGTCCCAAGGGCACCGTCTATGTGTGCGCAGTCTTCCATTGTGATGCCGGGGTCTGTATCTACGCGGGTGAAAGGTATCCCCAAGCGCTCAAGCGCCTCATATACAGCCCTTTGCAAAGGCGTATTGAATTCCTGCGGAGGCGTGGGCATGGGCTCACTTACATAAAATTCCCGGCCGAAAAGAAGAGTCCGGAGTTCCGTGACGCTGCCTGCATAGCGGTATTCGGCCGTGGCGCCCATGGGCCTGTAACCCCAGCCGACGGCAATGCCGGCTATTCCACCGTTTGCGGCAGTGCGCATATCGGTTCCTGAATCCCCTACCATTACGGCATCTTCTTTTTGCAAGCCGGAGGCGCGGAGGACTTCGGCAACAATCTCAGGGTCAGGCTTTAACGGGTATCCATCACGGTTTCCGAGAATGGCCACAAACGGTATCTCGGGGAAGAATTCTTTGATCAGGTGCTCAGTCCCAGCCTGGAACTTGTTTGATGCCACGGCCATCTTGACTCCGGCGGCGTGGAGGTCACTGAGGAGTTCCTGGATACCAGGATAAGGGCGGGTGTGGACATCTATGTGTGCGGTGTAGTATGCCTTGAAATCAGAGAGGGCGGCGTCTATATCGGCCTCTACCGGCGCCTGGCCCACGCTGGCCTCCAGCGCTTGTTTCACAAGGTTCCGCACCCCATGGCCCACCATGCCGCGGTATTCGGAGACGCTGTGAAGCGGCAGCCCGCGCATCTCAAGCGCGTGGTTCACAGCCGCCGAAAGGTCTTCAATTGTGTCTATCAGCGTCCCGTCAAGGTCCCAGAGAATGAGTTTTGTCACAGTCCTTTGTTTTTAGTAAGCAAAGGTAGCCATTTTTTCTAATTCGGCACATTATTTAAGTAAACTTGCACTTGTCTTATACACACCTCCTTCATTTCTAATATAGTAGGCCGATGCCCACCAGGGGCCTACCGCCGCCACAAACTTCCGCTTGATTCTGGAAACCGTAGCGTAAAACACTGTTTTGGATTCGGCACACAATGATTCCAGTTTGTCTTCACGGAGCGAGGGTTCATCGAAGCACGACTCCTTTGCATATATCTGGCACAGCTCCTTCCAGTGCAGCACAAGGTCATCGGCCCTTATTCCCTCCGGATGGAAAAGAAAAAGCCTGTACAGCGTGCGTTCCATGGGGTTGAGACATACTTTAATCATGGCCTTTTTTTGCAAATATACCACCCCGCTCCCCGCTTCCCCAAATCTTGGCAAGGCTTGCCAGAATTTGGTAATTCGGATTATTTTGCTAAAGGTTTCGGCCCGCTATCAATTATGCCGAATTATCGACTCAGGTGTAAAACCATGTTTTAAGAATCCGCCACATCTTTGCATCAACATCCATTTGTAATGCCGACCCGGCGATAGCTAACCTATTGATAATCCATAGCTTATGGAGTTCTTTGGGATTACCGGTTATCCCAAATAACCCCATAAATAGCTAATCGTCAACCGTTTAACTGGCACCGTGGTACAGTTTAGACCTGGTCCAACAACCTCCTCGGTACTGGACGCGCACGTTTGGAGGCGTTTTCGTGTACAGCGGGGACCAGATGGTACTGGCCGCACACGTTTGGAGGCGTTTTCGTGTACAGCGGGGACCAGATGGTACTGGACGCGCACGTTTGGAGGCGTTTTCGTGTACAGCGGGGACCAGATGGTACTGGACGCGCACGTTTGGAGGCGTTTTCGTGTACAGTGGGTACTTGATGGTGTATGGTCATTGCCGTCAATCCATTTACGGCATACACAACAAGGTTTTTGTGTACTGGCGGCTGGAATTGCCGCCTGTGGAGGCTTTCTCCTCGCCGTCAGTACAGAAAAAGACCGTTATACGCATTATAGATGGATTGGCGGCAGAATTGCAGATGCTCCGATTTTCTGGAAAAAATAGTAAATTCGCGGTATGAAAGCATTACTCATCAACGGAAGTCCGCGCCAGAAAGGCAATACCGCCACCGCACTTGCGGAAGTGGCGGCGCAACTTCAGAAAAACGGAATTGACAGCGAAATAGTTTGGATTGGCAACAAGCCCGTGCGCGGCTGCATCGCCTGCAATCAGTGCAAGTCCAAGGCCGAAGGCCGATGCGTCTTTGACGACGACATCTGCAACCGGATAAGCGAGAAATTCGGCTCTTGCGATGCCCTAATCGTTGGCTCGCCAGTGTATTACGGCCAGCCAAACGGAGCCCTTCTCTCCATTATCCAGCGGGCCTTCTACTCCAACGGAGGCGCCATTGCCGGGAAGCCGGCGGCCGCCATTGCGGTTTGCAGGCGCGGCGGCGCCACGGCCACCTTCGAGGCCCTCAACATGCCCTTCCAGATGATGAACATGCCAATTGTCACCTCCCAGTACTGGAACATAGTTTACGGCCGCGAGCCCGGTCAGGCCGCCCTGGACACCGAGGGAATGCAGACCCTGCGGGCCCTCGCAAACAACATGGCGTTCCTTCTCAAAGCCACCGGCGGCACCCCAGCCCCCGGCCGCGGCGACGAACCCTGGGACCCGATGCACTTTATCCGATAGCATGGACACGGAGCGCCACCCATTTGAGCCGTTCCTCCCGGAGGGAGCGCGCATGCTCTTCCTGGGCAGTTTCCCGCCCCAGCCCCACCGCTGGTGCATGCCGTTTTACTACCCAAATTGGATCAACGACTTCTGGCGCATCATGGGCCTCATCCACTTTGCCGACAAAGACCATTTCTGCATCCCGGCCGAAAAACGCTTTGACGAGGCGCTGATCCGGCGCTTCTGTGCCTCGGAGGGACTAGCTTTTTATGACACCGCCTGCGAAGTCCGACGCCTCCGTGACAACGCCTCCGACGCCTTCCTGGAAGTGGTCACCCCCACCGACCTTCCCGCCCTACTGGCCCGAATCCCCCTGTGCCGTACCCTTGTCACCACCGGCCAGAAAGCCACCGAGGTCATTGCCAGCACCTTCGGCTGCCCGGTCCCGCCCGTGGGAGGATGTATTGATCTTGCCATACCGGTGGGCAGTAGCGTCATGCCATCGGCCAGCTCCGTCATGCCCGGCCCCGACCGGGCATCCCTCCGCTTCTGGCGCATGCCCTCCACCTCCCGCGCCTATCCCCTGCCACTTGAAAAGAAGGCCGATGCCTATAGGCAGTTGTTCTGAACTGTTTTAGTGGACCAGGTCCAACCGCACCTCGGTACTGAGCTGGTGCGGATGAAAAGTCCAAGGCAGCGAAACGCGCAAAAAACGCCAAAAACGTGTCAGTCATTGCCCTTCACTGCCTTCGTATGTAAATACTTCTAACTTGTAAATCATATTATTTTACCTTACTTCTACCCTATAGTTGTTCTTGGCATACTCTGAAAAAGAATTACACTTATACTGCGTAATCTTCTCAGTAGCAGCGTTATAGATATCCTCAAGCGTCAAAAAGTGCAAGTTTGCAAGCTCTCCGTCAATTCCAACATCGAATCGCAAGTCCATTGACTGTGCATTGTACTCGTCCAACTTCCCATGGCTATGACCATGAAGCATCACCGAGCCTCTTGGTTTCTGATTCCATGTCACCATAGGATAGTGACACATCACAACACTAAAGTCCTCCTTCAGGAATGGCGCCACCGTAGATTTGAAACGCATCTCCTTAATTTGATAGACCTCTTTGAAATAGTTGTGATACGCACGTATTGAGCCATCGTGGTTACCCTCTATCAGGAACTTCTTCCCAGGCAGTTTCTCCAGCAATCGACGCGCCTCTTCACTCTTCAGGAACGTCAGGTCCCCAAGGATATAGACCGTATCTCGTTTGTCCACCGTGCTTTGCCAAAGGTCAAGCAGCCACGCATCGTGCGCCACGATGTCAACCGTGTCAGAGAATGGCCTCTTTGGTGAATGCTTCAAAATATTGGGATGGCCGAAATGGAGGTCGGCGGTGAAATAAATCTGGTTCATGATTCGTCTTTAATTGCAGCAGAAAACAACCTCAACACCACCAACATGGCTTCGTTGGCAGGCAGGAACTCTTTGTCCTCTATCTGTATCCTGTCATCACCTTTCTTCCAGCCATAGAGATAGCAATGCTGATGGTCACTATAGTCACTTAGTCCTACGCCAATCCCGTATTTCTCTTCCATCCGACCAAGTATCTGGCATACTGTCATAGGTTCAGACACATCCCCCCGAATAGGGTCATACACGGGATCCTCCAGCGGCACGGGGACATCCAGCACCACCTGCTCCTCCGGCTCCCAGTCGGCCAAAGACACAATCTCATCATACTGCTCCCGAGAAATCTCATCGCCGTTTCCCAGATAACACTCGTACGGCAGGTCAAAAACGCTCCCTTCATCGTGGTGGTTCAGATAGTCGTGAAAGGTGTGCGGGGTCAGTTTCACATAGTCCTTGGCCTCCAGAATATCAAGCATCTTCTGCGCATCATGCAGCAGCAGCGGTGCTCCAGCCTCATAAAGGGCCAATGCGATCTCGCAACCGGCATCCACCCAGGCCGAATAGCTTACATCGAAGGTAATCAGCCACTTGCCCGGCGTGTAATAATCCGTAGCACGCACATCATTGCGCGACAAACCCAGTTCCCCATAGTGATCGAACGCCATCTCTTTGAACGCCTCCTCACTGTCGAAATCAGTCTGATCCGTAATCTCTCCGTGCCGACCAAACTGATAACTACGGTAGAACTCAATGTCATTCAGTTTCGAAGACTCCTCCTCCCAACGCGCATACTCCTCCCGCTCCCTCCGGCTTCGGCGCATCAAGTGCCGGAAATGTGCCTGATATGCCTCATACGCCACCCGGAAGTACTTCGCATAAATTCGAATGCTCATATTCGGCAACGGCTCCCGATAAGATGGCGGCAGAGCAACCGGCTCCGTACTCCGATACACCGCTTCATTGACAATGCACTCCTTCAGCATCCGGATTACCGCCTTCACTCTTCGAGGCTTTCGCCGCTGCCAGGGAACAATCCGGTTCAGGTCCTTCCTTGCAATCCGGCCGGTGCGCTGCCGTTTGGGCAAATGTTCCTCCACATAGCGGTTATACACTTCCACATTGTCAGCAATTACCGGCACCTTTTCCCGAAGAAACTCTGCGAGCGGCTCCAGCAACAACTCCATATCCTCCCTGTTAGCATGTTTGCCGTCATCATCATGAATCTGGCACCACCAGTGGTCGTTCTCAACCATATGCAGATAGGTGTATCCTTTGTAGCGGCTCACGGAAATATGATACCATTGCGACTCCATCGGATAGTTGGACTTCCACTCCTTAAGATAGTCCGTGCGCGTATATACCTCTTCTTCCGCCCACATCTTCGCATTTGAGAATGAGCACCAATCCGACGGCCTTCCGCGCGGCACCTCAATCCACAGCCCATGCCGATAGTCATCCCCTACCGGCGCAAACACATCCATCAACTGCCGGATTTCCAGCAGCAGTTCCCTTGACCGCCCGCTCACGCAAGTCCCGTTCAGATTCCGGTTCCCATGTCCCGCCCGCTCCATCAGCGGCACCGTCAGTTTTTTCCTTTTCATACTTCTCCTTTTTCGGCAAAGATACGCAGCCTCTCCGCCCACTGCAAATCTTTGCAAGGTTTGCAAAGATTTTGAAATCAGAGGAATATTGCTATCACTTTTCTTTTCTGGTGCTCATACACTGCATGTTTCTTGGACCCCTATACGCAAAAACGGCCGTTTTTGAGGCTACCCTGCCGGGTGTGTGGACCGTTATCCACACCACGGCTCGTCTTTGGACGACACCGTGCCACGCAGGTAAACCGGCATGGTCAGATTTCGGGACATTATTCCCGTACATTTGCTATATTTGCACATATTAATTAGGTATTATGCAGGATATCAAAGGAATTACTGCCCAGCTCCAGGCATGGATCAACCAGATGCAGTCTGCCGGCAAAGTTGTAGACATCGATGCCCTCAACCATCATTTGGCAGAGATGATGACTGTGCAAAACAGCACACCGATTGACAGATTCAACGGATTCACGTCAGAGCAGATGCATCAGATGATTTATTTCCCTTTGGAGAAAGGATGTCC
>DGXO01000040.1 GCA_002395605.1 Bacteroidales bacterium UBA4230 | reverse complement strand
GCCATGCCCTTTGAGAGTTCCTCAACCTTCTTGTTCCACCAGTCGGCAATGTCAAAGCGCACGAACCACTTCTTGAGCTCCTGGGCGGCTTCGCGGGAACTCATCCCCTTGAGCTGGGCAAGGTACATGCACTGGTCTCCAACCTTCATCTTGCGGTAAAGGCCGCGTTCTTCCGGGAGATAGCCGATTTTGGAAACGTCTTCTTCCGTGATGGGATGGCCCTGGAAGAGGATTTCTCCGCTGTCGGGGATGGTGATGCGGTTGATGATGCGGATAAGGGTGCTCTTTCCGGCACCGTTCGGCCCAAGCAGGCCGAAAATCTTGCCTTCGGGAATATCCAGCGACACATTGTCCAGTGCCACTTTTTCCCCGAAGCTTTTGCTTATGTTCCTGACTTCAATGATTGACATCGTTTTTCTATGATAGGATTTTTGCTACTAACTCTGTTAAAAGATCCGCGGGAGTTGCCTCTCCGGCGTCTCCGCCCTTTCCCTTGTAGTCATATTCGGCAAGGAGGGAGATCACTGCCTGGCAGCGCTGAAGAGGGTAATTCCTTACGGCGGCGTCGTATTCCTTCAGAAAATACGGGTTTACGCCAAGTACCTTGGCCACATCCCCTTGCGAGGGCCGAGAAGGCAGCAAGGCGTGATACTTCAGTATGCGGCTGAAATGTATGAACAGCGGAGCCACGGCCATAGGGAGCATGAAACGGGGTTGTTCCCCGATATGCGAGGCAATTGTAAGGGCGCGGGCGTTTTCCCTGTAGCTGAGGCATTTCGTGAGTTCGAAGATAGAGAACTGACGGCTTATGCCAATGTTTTTCTCTATGTCTTCGGCCGAAATTTCCTGAACCCCTTCCGGGAGGTTTTTAAGGAGTTTGTCCGTTTCTACGGCAATCTTTCCAAGGTCCGTGCCGGCGCTTTCGGCAAGGAGCGCGGCGGCTTCAGGATGAATCCTGAGCCCCCTGCCGCCATAGTAATCCTGTATCCAGCGCGGGACTTCGTAATCCCTGAGGGCGGGAGAATCCACCACTACGCCGGTCTTGAGGACGCTCTTGTAGAGTGCCTTGCGTTTGTCCGCGGACGCTCCATGCATGAGGATTACAAGGACCGTGGAATCCAGCGGCTGCTGGCAGTACACGGCAAGTTCCTCCAGGGATTTCATCTGCTGGGCCTCTTTTACCACAACCAGTTGGCGCTCCGCCATCATGGGGAAGCGGCGGGCGGCGGTGATTACGGTTTCGGCATCTACGTCGGAGCCGTAGCACACAGTCTGGTTGAAATCCTTTTCCCAGTCCTGGAGGCAATTATCCAGGATGGCGTCGCATACAAGGTCCGGGTAATAAGGCTCATCTCCCATGAGCAGATATACATACTTGAAGATGCCGCTACGGACATCTTCAAGTATGTTTTTGACCTGTCTGTCGGTCTCTATGTAGCCCTTGGCAGCCGCCACTATTTGGAGAATTTCTTTTCCTTGGCACGTACGATACGCTCCTTGAGGGCGTCTGCGGCGTCTGTGACCGCTTCTTCGAATGTACGGGCCTGGCGTTCTACCATAAGATCCTCACCGGGGAAGCGGGTCTGAAGTTTGACGCACTTGTTTTCGGCGTCTGGAAGAAGTGACAGGGTGACGTCAATGTCTCCTAGGTTGTCGAAGAATTTCTCCACTTTTCCAACTTTCTTCTGAATGTAGTCCAGCAGCTTCTCGTCTGCGTCGAACTTGAGGGACTTAACGTTAATCATGATTACCTTTGTTTTTTGCCCTTGGGTGGGCGATTAAGTATTGTTGTTTCAGCCGCGAGACCGAATTGTGGGTATAGACCTCAGTGGCGGCAAGGTTTGCGTGGCCGAGCATCTCCTTGATTGAGTTGAGGTCTGCGCCTTCCTGCAAAAGTGCGGTGGCAAGGCTATGCCTCAGGACATGGGGGGATTTCCTCCCGGTGATGCCGTAGCCGTCAAGTTCCTGTTTTACCGTCCTGTCCACGTATGCGGGGTAAAGGGGATTCCCTTTTTCCGTTACAAGCAGTGGACTGTCCGGGCCCGTACCGGTGCCGGTCTTGCTAGCTGCTTTCAAATATAGTGAAATTTCCTCAGTTAATGAAGGAATGAGGGGAATTTCTCGCATTTTGTCTCCTTTTCCCACCACGCGGAGCGTACCGCGGGAAAAGTCCACGCTGCTTCTTGTGAGGGAGAGGAGTTCGGCCCGGCGGATTCCGGTGGAATAGAGGATGCTCACAATGAGCCTCCGGAGGCGCCTTCGGTAAAGTTCAACAAAGAGTTTGGCGCCGGGATCCAGGCCTTCAAGCAGTTCCAGTTCGTCCTCCCCAGCCGCATGGGCGGTTTCCTTGAGGTACTGGTCCATACTGCTTTCACGGTAATACTCCGGCAGGCGTTTGTCCGTTTTGGGCCTTTTTACCGTCCGCACGGGGTTTGAAGGCAGTTTTCCGTTTTTCACAAGGTAGGCGCAGTACCCGCTTAGGGCGCTCATCTGGAGATGTACGGTACGCGGAGAATAGCCGGAACCGATGAGATGGGCTTCGTACTCCCTTATCCTGGAAGGGATAAGTTCAGGCTCCCCCCCGCACCAATCGGCAAATCCCTCAAGGGCGCGCCTGTAGAGGTCCTGTGTCCGGGGAGAGTACCGGCGTACACCGGCAATATAGTCTATGTATCTGTCAATCATGGGGATACAGGCCCATCTGGGCGGCTTTTTCCCTCATGAAGGCATCGGCGGCCTCAAAAGTATAGGGAATCTCTCCGTCAAGGATGGCTTCCTTGACCATGTCCTTGAGCTGGCCGATAGTGTTGCAGGGGCTTATGCCGAAAAGCTGCATTATATAGTCCCCCGTGATGGGGTTCTTCCAATTTCGGATTTCGTCCTTGGCCTCGACTTCGGCCATCTTAGCCTTCACAAGTTCAAAGTTACGGCGAAGGCGCGCAACCTTGGCGGGGTTCTTGGAGGTGATGTCCGCGTTGCATAGGAGCATTAGGTCGTCGATGTCCTCTCCGGCATCAAAAAGAAGCCTTCTCACTGCGCTGTCGGTGACTTCGTCGTCTACAAGGGCAATGGGCCTCAGGTGAAGCCCCACGAGTTTCTGGACATACTTCATCTTCTCGTTGAGGGGCATTTTCAGGGACTTGAAAATCTGGGGCACCATGCGCGCGCCAATTACCTCGTGGCCGTGGAAAGTCCAGCCCTGGCCGGGAGAATAGCGCTTGCTGGCCGGTTTGCCGATATCGTGAAGAAGCGCCGCCCAGTGAAGCCACAGGGACGGTTCCCTGCCCTCCTCCTTTTCAAATGCAACCACATTGTCAAGCACTTCAAGGGTATGGGAGAAGTTTTCCTTGTGCCCTTTGCCGTCTACGGTTTCCGTGCCCTTGAGCCTTGTAAGCTCCGGAAGGAACTGCTCCAGGAGGCCGGTCTCGTCCATAAGACGGAATGCTACGGAAGGCTTGCCGGTAAGGAGCATCTTGTCAAGCTCCTCCACTATCCTTTCACGAGAGAGTATCTTGAGGCGGCCGTTCATCCGCTTCATTGCCTCAATGGATTCCGGGACAATCGTAAAGCCAAGCCTTGTGGCAAAACGGATGGCTCGGAGCATCCTCAGGGGGTCGTCGGAATAAGTCTGCTCCGGGTCAAGAGGGGTGCGGATAATTCCCGCGGCAAGGTCTTTAATGCCGCCGAAAGGGTCTACAAGTGCGCCGAAGTCCTCTTCCTGAAGGGAAAACGCCATGGCGTTTATGGTGAAATCCCGCCTGAGCTGGTCTTCCTCCAGAGTTCCATCCTCTACAACAGGTTTACGGGAATTTCGGTCATAGGACTCCTTGCGGGCACCCACAAATTCCACTTCTATGCCTTTGTATTTAAGCATGGCCGTGCCGAAGTTACGGAACACGGAAACCTTTGCCCCGCACTTCCCGGCAACGGCTTCGGCTAGGGCTATGCCGGAGCCTTCCACCACTATGTCTATGTCGTCGTTGGGGATCCCAAGAAAGCAGTCTCTTACGTAACCACCTATCACAAAGGCCCTTACGCCCAGTTCCCTGGCCGTATTCCCAACCAACTTGAATATGGCGTGGTCCAGGTAGGACCCATCTATTCTGGTCATTGCAGCATGTCCTCCCATGTAGGTGCTTTCTGTAAAAATTCCCATCCGCCGCCGGTGCGTTTGAACATAAATGTCTTATGCCCGTTGGTAACGGCCATGTACTTTACGTCCAGTTCATTGTTGTAACGGATGGCCTGGTCTACAACCTCCTGGTCCAGTTCAACTTCCGGCCTCTTGCACTCGACTATCATTATGGCTCTGGCGCTGCGGTCGTACACAAGGATATCCGCCCTGTAGTCCTTTGCGCCATGCCGGAATGAGACCTCTGATCCCATCATGTGCTCCGGCACGCCCATCCCCTCATGCAGCACGGAAATGAACCACTGCCGCACCGCTTCTTCCGGGGTATTGCGCACGCTCTTCCGTCGAAGTGGATCCCATATATAGTCTGTTTGCATGTTGCAAAAATACCATTTTTTTGCGAATAATCCTTAACAGACCAACTCCCGGCCACAAAAAACGCCAAAAACGTGGACGGAGAAAGGGACTTTGAGATTTGTTTTGTATCTTTACGTCCATGAAACTGAAAAACTGCATCATAACGGTGCTGCTGGCGGCGTTTTCGTTTTCGGCCGCGGTGGCTGAGGACTTGAATACCACATTCAGCCCGGATTCAACGTACATTGCTTTCACACGTGACAATGACCTGTGGGTTAAGGAGGCGGCCACCGGCAAGGAGGTCCGGCTTACCTTCGACGGCACGGAAACCATAATGAACGGATACGCCAGCTGGGTGTACTATGAAGAAATCTTCGGCAGGCCTTCAAAGTACCGTGCGTTCTGGTGGAGCCCGGACAGCAAGACAATTGCGTTTTACCGCTTTGACGATACTGAGGTGCCAATGTTCCCTATATATTCGCCCTTCGGCCAAGACGGGACGCTCCGGTGCACCCATTATCCAAAGGCCGGTGAACGTAATCCGGAGGTGAGGATCGGTTTTGTCCCCGCTGCCGGCGGCACGGTGACCTGGGCCGATTTCAACGAGCACGAAGACCAGTACTTCGGCACGCCTTTCTGGGGTGCAGATAGCAAAACGCTGTTTGTTTCAAGGGAACCCAGAATCCAAAATACCCTTGACCTTTATGCCGTGAGTGCCGAAACCGGCGCAA
Organism: Bacteroidales bacterium UBA4230; assembly: GCA_002395605.1. Classification (GTDB taxonomy): domain Bacteria; phylum Bacteroidota; class Bacteroidia; order Bacteroidales; family UBA932; genus Cryptobacteroides. The sequence goes on along the minus strand of DGXO01000040.1, from coordinate 9,384 downwards.
AAAGGCAGGTTTACCACGAAGAAGTCTCCACCTGGCTGGACTGGATAGATGGGATGCTGTTTACGGAAAAAGGCCTTTACATGGTCAGGAGTTTTGAGACTCAGTGGCAGCAGATTTACTTCCTGAGCTACGACGGCCTTACCCTTAAACGCCTAACAGACGGCCCCAACTGGAGAATCCAGCTTCTCCGGGCCGAAAAAAACGGCACGGTGTATTTCCTTGCCGAACGAGACTCTCACTTGAGGAAAAACCTCTACAAAGTGGATAAGAAGGGCCGGATCACCCCTCTGTCAGACCTCACCATGAATGTCCTGAGCGCGGAATTCTCCGAAGACGGGAAGCACTTCAAGGCAATGGAATCCAATCTGAAAACTCCTTGGCAGCTGCGCGAATACGACCTCAAGGGCCGATACAAGGTTCTTGAAGCCGCAGAAAAGCCAGAGAATTTCCGCTCCGGCGAACTTGTTTCGATTGAAGTTGACGGCCTTGAACTTCCTGGCGTCATCTACTATCCGGACGGCTTTGACCCCGGCAAGAAGTACCCTGTCCATGTGGATATTTACGGCGGTCCGGATACGCCCTTAGTACATGACCGCTGGACGGCCCCTTCCAGATACCAGTGGTTCCGTGAGAACGGAATAATAGAGCTCATTGCCGACTGCCGCGCTGCGGGCCATAACGGCAGGGCCGGTCTGGATGCCATCTACAAACGGCTTGCTACCGTAGAGGTTGACGATTTTGTAGAGTGGGCGAAATGGCTCAGAACCCTTCCGTATGTTAATCCTGAGAAGATTGGCGTAGAGGGCTTCAGCTTTGGAGGTACAATGACGGCGCTGCTTGTCACCACTGCATCCGAGTACTATCCCTACGGCGTTGCCGGAGGCGGTGTTTACGACTGGATGCTATACGACACCCACTACACGGAGCGTTTCATGTCCACCCCTCAGGACAACCCAGACGGCTACCGCTCCACCAGGGTTATAGACCGCATCAAGGATTATCCCGGCAAGTATGGATCGGACAAGGTGATGCTCAAACTCACCCACGGAACCGGTGACGACAACGTTCACTTCCAGAACACCCTCCAGCTCATGGATGCCCTCCAAAAGCAGGGTTCGGCCTTTGAGTTCATGATTTACCCGGACGGCATGCACGGATACCGCGGCTACCAGGGCGCCCACGACACCGCCGCCACCCACGAATTCTGGAAGAAATACCTTCTGGACTAACTCATCCACGATTTTGGCGCTTTTTGTGGCCGAAGTGGAGGGATGCCGCACGAAATGAGGGCTATTTGAACAGGGTCTTCGGGAAATTCACCAGATAGAGCTTTTCCACGGCGCGGGTGAAGGCGGTGTAGAGCCATTTGAGGTCATCGGCCGAAAGAAAATCCTGCCAGACAGGGTTGTCCACAAACACGCACTGCCACTGGCCGCCCTGGGCCTTGTGACAGGTTATTGCGCTGGCGTACTTTAGCTGGATGGCGCCGTAGAAAGGGTCTTCACGCACGGCGTCATAGCGCTTTTTCTTGGTGGTAATATGCGCGTAATCGGCCATCACCCCCTGGTAAAGCGCATTGGACTGCTCATAAGTAAGGGAGGCCGATTCCGACGAAAGCGTATCCAGGAGCACCTTGGAAGTTATCTCCTGGTTGCCGTAGTCCGGAAGGGACAGGGTGGCGTCCGCGAAATGCAGGCCGTAACGTTCCTCGAAGTGGCGAATGCGCATGAGCCGTACAATGTCTCCGTTGGCAATGTAGTCCGTGCCCTCAATGCCATCCATGTAATGGTTTTTCACCACCATCAGCTTGTCTCCCCTCACCAGCTGCTCCTCCCTGTACAGCACCTGGGCGCGAATGCCGGCATTGTAGCGCACGGCCCTCTTGTTGGAGCGGCAAAGGACCGCCACCTCGTCTTCGCCGTACTTCCCGTAGGCATCGGAGAGGGCATCAAGGAGCTCCCCGCCCGTAATGCGCTCAACATCCGGAAAGCCATTCAAGTCCAGGCCAAGTTCCTCAAGGCCAATTGTTTCGGCCCCCTCCGAAAGCTTTTCCCTAAGGCGGGTGGCGCCGGCAAGGATACCGGAATCACGCTCCTGCCTTACAACGGTTGTGAGCGTCACAAAGGACACGCCCCCTATCCCCGCCATGTACTCACGGCTGAGGGCGGGAGATGCGTCCAGACCAACCGGCGGCAGCTGGGCGTCGTCGCCAACAAGGATAAGGCGGCAATCCACTCCGGAGCGCACAAAAGCCACAAGGTCTTCAAGCAGGTTTCCTGAGCCGAAGGCCGATCCCCTCTCCCCTGCCTCAATGCCTATCAGCGACACCTCATCCACGATGAAAAGGGCGTTTCTGGCCTTATTCGGCATCAGGGAAAACTGCCCGAAGCCATCGCTGCCGAAGGATTTCTGCCTGTAAATATGCTTGTGAATGGTAGAGGCGGGCCTCCCCGCATACGAAGACAGGACCTTGGCCGAACGCCCGGTTGGTGCCAGAAGCACGCACTTCACTTCCAACTCCTCCATGGCGCTTATTACGGAAGCGATGGCCGCGGTTTTACCGGTTCCGGCATAGCCGTTCACAACCAGGATGTCGCCGTCGTCGGACGTAAGGAAGGACGCCACCTTTGAGAGCAGGGCATACTGGCAGGGCGTTGGCTCGTATGGGAACCACCTGAGAAACGCGTCATTCAGAAACCCCTCCCTGGAAAGCATCGGCCTACTTGCGGTTAAAAATGCTTGACAGGACGGCCAGCACCGGATAAATCTCCACGCGCCCAAGGAACATGTCGGCGGAGAAAATGAACTTCAGGGCCGAAGGCTCCGCGTTATAGTTTCCCATAGAGCCGATGCTTCCAAGCGACGGCCCCACATTGGTAAGCGAGGCAAGGGAGCCTAGCAGCGCATGGTTGTTAGGGTCTCCAAGAAGGAGACAGAGAACCGTTGAGAAACCTATGAGGAGGAAGAAAAGGGCAATGTAAAGCACTTGGGGGTAGATATCTTCATCGTGAAGGATTCGGCGTCCCATCCTCACCTCAAAGATGGATGAAGGATTGAGGGTCTTGAGGTTCTGCATATGGACTGCCTTGAAAAGCACCATCACGCGGTCTACCTTCAGACCGCCGGTTGTAGAACCTGCACAGCCGCACACCAGGCTCACCAGAATGAGCATGAAGCACGGAAGGGTGGGCCACAAGGAGTTGTCACTTATGCCGAATCCGGTTGTGGAGGCATAGCTCACCACATGGAAAGTGCCGTCCAGGAATGCCTTTCCCCATGAGAGCCCAAGGTCCGAGAACTTGAGACCCACGGAAGTAACGATGGAGATGATGGCAAGGCCTGCCGTGTAGAAGCGCAGCACGGAATTCCTGAGGGGCCTCAGGGAACGCGTGACTATAACCACGTAGATGATCCCGAAGTGAATGGAAGACAGGAACATGAACACTATGGTCACTACCGACACCAAGCTTGAGCCAAACGCCCCTATGGAAAGATTCCTGGTAGAGAAGCCTCCGCAGGCGCACACGCTGAACGCATGGCAGATGGCATCGAATGGAGACATCCCGCAAAGGAGATAGGCGATGAAAGCGGCCACGCATATGCCGATATACACCCACGCGAAAACGGAAACCGTCTTGTTTACACGGGTACGGTAGTCGTCCCTTGAGAGCGAGGACAGTTCCATGTTTGTGAGCCGGAGACGCACCGGAGACGACGTAGGGATAATAAGTAGCAGGAAAACCACTACTCCCAAGCCGCCGATAAAATGAGTTGCGGCCCTCCAGAAAAGAAGGCTCTTTGGAAGCGCCTCAACGTCTTCCAGGATGGTTGCGCCGGTGGTTGTGAAGCCGGATACGCTTTCGAACCAGGCGTTTACAACGGTGAAAGGACCGCCCCAAAGTGCATAAGGCAGGGAGCCGAACACAAAAGACAGCAGCCAGGACATGAAGATGATCCAGTAGCCGTCCTTAAGGGATATGTTAGGGGTTTTCCCAACGAAGATGAACGGAAAAACGCCTATTGCAAAGGTAATTGTGAAACTGATGAGGAGCGGTGCCATGGCGCTGTCCTGCCCGTTTGCAAGGGACACGAACACGGAAAGCAACATAAACAGCGCACTCACAAGTAGCGCGCTGCCCACGTTCCTGGATATTACCTTCAGGTTCATTTGCCTTTTTCCTTGAGTTCGGAGTTCCTGCGCCTGAGATTACGGTTTTCCTCCGTCAGGTTGGTTACAGACTCGTTGAGGTCCGACAACTGGTCTCCGCCGTCAAAGGTGAAGGTGTACCGGTGCCTGTACTGAAGGAAGTCCCTCAGTGCATTCCTCATTCCGTAAATTGGCTTCACATAGTACGCCAGGATGTAGAAGAGCAGCATGAACACCAGCAGTATGGCAACGGCCACCGCCACTGCGCCCGGAATGAAACTGCGGTATATTCCGCGGTCGAAGTCGGCGGAATTCTGCTGCAGTTCCCCGTACATCGCCCCGCTGAGCTTGTCAAGATACCCTCTCATTCGGCCGAACAGGGGCTGAAGGCGGTTGAAGTACCAGTCGCGGGAGTCTATGAAATTGGATTCCAGGACATCTTCAAGTTCAAGGGAGGCCAGCATGTAGGCCGAATATGCATACACCACGGAATCGGCCAGAGGGCCTGCCACGAAAGACTGGCGAAGGGAGTCGCAGTAGTTCACAAAACCGCGGCGGTCGAAATCCGGAAGGGAATTCAGGCCGTCGTCGCCGATAACCGCAAGGATCCTGAGGTTGTAGGTGTCTACGGCATCTACCATGTTCTGGGTTACGTGGATGCCGCGGATATCCTCAGCTATCATGGTGGAAACGTAATTTGACATGTGGCGGTATTCCAGCCATGTGATGACACTGGACATGAGCAGCACCACCGCTATGGCGCTGAAAGACAGTGTCATCTTCATTCTGAGCGAGAGGCGGAATTCGCGCAGCCAGTTTTTAAGTTTCTGAAACATCCCAGATACAAAGATACATATTTTTTACTACACGCCGCGGTGGTTGTACGCCTTCAGGGCTCCACGGATGAGCATGAGGCTCCGCTGAAGGTCTTCGCGGCAAAGGACATAGGCCAGGCGCACCTGGTTTCGGCCGAGGTCCGGGTTGCGGTAGAATCCGGCGGCGGGAGCCATCATAACGGTTTCTCCGTCCATCCGGAAATCGGTGAGGCACCAGCGGCAGAAATCTTCGGCATCGGCCACAGGGAGGCTGGCTACGGTGTAGAAAGCCCCGTGAGGCATGGGAGAGAACACGCCGGGGATGCTGTTGAGGCCCTTTATGAAGAAGTCGCGGCGGGACTTGTATTCGGCATAACACTGCTTGGCATATTCCTCGGTGCCTTCAATTGAAGCTTCGGCCACAATCTGTCCAAGAAGAGGCGGGCTCAGGCGGGCCTGGCAGTATTTCATTATGGTGTCGTAGACAAGGCGGTTGTGGGTGACAATCATGCCTATGCGGATTCCGCATTCGGAGTAGCGCTTGCTCACGGAATCTATGAGGATGGCGTGCTCCGGAATCCCGAGGCTCATCACGCTCACATAGGGCTCCTCCGTGTACACGAATTCACGGTACACTTCGTCGGAGATAAGGTAGAGGTCGTGTTTGAGGACAAGCTCCTTGATTGCCCTGAGCTCCTCCGGGGAATAAACCGCGCCTGTGGGGTTGCCGGGGTTGCAAAGGAGGATGGCCCTGGTCTTAGGGGTGATCACTTCCTCGAAAGCCTCCATGGGTGGCAGTTTGAAGCCGTCCTCGATGTAGGAGGTCACGGTGCGCACCACAATGCCCGCGGTAACCGCAAAGGAAATGTAATTGGCATAGCCGGGCTCCACCATAATCATCTCGTCTCCTGGGTTCATGCATGCCAGGAAAGTGAGGAGAATGGCCTCGGAGCCGCCTGAGGTCACAATTATGTTCTCCGGGGCTATATCATTCATGCCGAATTTGGCATAATACCCCACAAGTTTTTCCCTGAGGCTGGAAAAGCCCTCGGATGGGCTGTATTCCAGGGTTTTGCGGTCTATGGCCTTAAGGGCGTCCAGAGCCTTCTGGGGGGTGGGCAAATCCGGCTGGCCGATGTTGAGGTGGTACACTTTCACACCCGCCCTTTTGGCTTCATTTGCCAAAGGGGCAAGTTTACGGATTGGGGATGACGGCATCTCAAGGCCGCGACGTGATATCTTGGGCATAACTTTAGAAAATACCTAGCATTCGGCTACGGACAAGGAGGGCGGCGCCTGTAGGGGCTGCTTTTTGCCGAAGCTGCGTGAGCTTTATGGAAGTGTCTTTATTTGCGATGTTAAGGATGTGGCGCTTGACGGCCGTGCGGATGGGAAGCATGAGATAGTCCCCTGCGGCCACGGCAACCTTTCCGCCTATAACCACAAGCTCCGGATTGAAGATGTTGATAAGTCCGGCAAGGCCACGGCCAAGGTTGAGGCCCAGCGTTTCCACGGTTTCAATGGCAAGGCTGTCTTCGCTCTTGATGGCCTGGAAGATATCGTTGAGATTCACTTTGCCGGTAGATTTGTATTTGGAGGCAAGGGAAGAAGCCCTGCCGTTCTGGAGTTTTTCGGCCATCATCCTTACAAGGGCGCTGCCGGATGCACCTGTTTCCAGGCATCCAACCTTGCCGCAGCGGCACATGATACCGTTGTCAAGGAGCGGGAAATGGCCGAACTCGCCGCTGTAACCGGACTTTCCGCAGTAGAGCGCACCGCCAAGGATCATGCCCATACCAAGGCCCCAGCTCACGTTTACGTAGAGCATGTTCTTTTCCTTGAGGCCACCGCCAAGATACTCGCCGTAAGTCATGGCGCGGGAGTCGTTTTCCAGCACCACGTGCAGGCCGAGGTCGTCCTGGAGGATCTGGCTTATGGGACGGTTTTCGTCGAAGGAGTACATGCTGGAATAGCCTGTGACGGGATTTACACGGCCGGAAACGCTTACGCCAAGGCCCATGAACTTACTCCAGAGAATATCGGTTCCGCTCATGAAATCGCGGATGACGGCGGCAAGGTGATGGACAGAGTCTTCGTTTGCCTCAAGGCTCAGCGGAATATTGTCCTGGAATACCTTGAGACCGCCCTTGAAGTCCGTAATGGCTATACTGGCATGGGAGTTTCGGATGTCTATGCCCATGAAATACCCGGCTTCCGGGTTCAGTCCGTAAATAGACGGCCTGCGCCCGCCGGAAGTGCCGGATTTGCCAAGGTCCATCATGAATCCTTCTTCCATGAGCTCCCCTATCAGCTTGGTGGCGGTGGGCACCGACGCCCCAATCGCTTCACTTATTGCCGAAATACTGTGTTCTCCGTGCTCGATGCACAGATAAAGTATTTGTTTTTTCAGAAGCGAGTTCTTGGTATCTTTTTTCTCCAGGAATGTCTCTCTCATAGCCAATATTTTATAAACAGCGCAAATATAAGAAAAATTTTTTAAAAATTCTCCTTCTATTCCGAGAGTTCCAACCAACGGAGTTCGGCAGCATCAAGTTCATCCTTAAGAACGCCGTAGCGGGAAGATGCTTCCTGAAGCTCGGTGGCCGAAAGGTTTCCCGACGACAGTTTTTCCTCAAGCTCGCTTTTTTCGGCCTCAAGCGCTACCAGTTTTTCCTCCAGACCTTTAAGTTCCTGCTGCTCTTTCCAGGAGAGTTTTCTTGGCTTATTAGATGCCCGGTCAGGGCCGGGCATGACGGATTTCTTGTCGGCCTTTGCGTCATTGCCAGCCTTTGCGTCATTGCCGGCCCGACCGGCAATCTTTTTCTCGTAATCCTTTATGAATGTGCGGTATTCCGTGTAGTTGCCCACAAAGTCCTTCACCACGCCGTCTCCGCAGAATACAAACAGGTGATCCACAAGACGGTCCAGGAAATGGCGGTCGTGGGATACTATCATGAGCGAGCCCTTGAACTCCTGGAGATACTCTTCAAGGATTTCAAGAGTCATGATGTCGAGGTCGTTGGTGGGCTCGTCCAAAATGAGGAAGTTTGGTTCCTTCATCAGGATGGTAAGGAGATACAGCCGCCGCCTTTCACCGCCGGAGAGGCGCTCCACTGGGGTGTTGAGCATGTCGTGGGTGAAGAGGAAACGGCTCAGGAGGTGGGTGTCGTTCACGGTCTCAAGCACTGTCTGGCCGGGCTTGAACTCCATGCCGGACTGGTGGTAATAGCCAATCTTCAGAGATTCTCCAAGGTCCACCACTCCTTCCATACGGCCGCCAAGTTCCGGTTTCCATCCGCCGGTGACAAGATTCAGGAAGGTGGTTTTACCGGCGGCGTTTCGGCCTACTATTCCCACCCTTTCATAGCGCTGGAAATTGTAAGTGAAGTCTTTAAGGTAGCATTTTCCGTCCCAGTAGAAACTGAGGTTGCGGCAGTTTATGACTTTATTTCCAAGGTATGTGCCCCGGCTCTGGGTTTCGGACATGTCCACCTTTTTTGTCACGTAACTGTCTTCGGCCCTTTCCTTTATGTCCCAGAACGCCTGCTTGCGGTATTTTGCCTTGCCGGTGCGGGCGCACGGGCTGGCGTGCATCCACTCAAGTTCACGCCTGAAGAGGTTGCGAACTTTCTCTGTCTCCGCGTTGTAATTGTCTATCCTCTCCTGGCGCTTTTCCAGGAAATTCATGTAGTCCCCGCGATATATGTAAATGTTCCCGCGGTCCATTTCCATTACGGTATTGCACACCCTGTCAAGGAAATAGCGGTCATGGGTTACCATGAAAAGAGTGCATCTAGAGTGCTTCAGGTGGCTCTCAAGAAACTCAATTGCGTCTATGTCAAGGTGGTTGGTGGGCTCGTCCATTATGTAGAAATCGGCCTCCGATGCCAGCATCTGGGTAAGGGCCACACGCTTCACTTCGCCTCCGGAGAGGTCGCTCATGGGTTTGTCCGGATCCTTCAGGCCGAACTGGTCCAGGAGCTGCGTCACGCGAAGTTCATACTGCCACATGTGGTCCTGATCCAGGTGCTCTGTCCACTCCGACGACGAATCCATTATTTGCCGAAACACGGACTTGCCGGGGTCAAAGGCATAATCCTGCTCCAGGAAAGCTATGCGTATATCCCTGAGAAACAGCACCTTGCCGCCACTGTCGGAGGAGTCCTTCCCTGCCAGTATCTTCAGCAGGGATGTCTTGCCCGTACCATTTGGAGCAATCAGGGCCACCTTGTCCCCCTCATTGATATTGAAATCGATGTGTTCAAACAGCACCTTGGGGCCGTAACTCTTTGATATGTTTTCTATTTGCAGATAACTTGGCATAACAGTGCAAAGATACGCATTTTTGCCCGAACTTCCCGTGCCAAGTGCACCTGTCGCCCCGTTTTTGCCTTCCCCGGTGCAAAACCACCCCCTTTTTGC
>DGXO01000056.1:12273-14421 GCA_002395605.1 Bacteroidales bacterium UBA4230 | reverse complement strand
GAAACCGGCGACGACGACTACGAGATCGGGGACACCTTCGCCCGTAAACTCTCTCTCTCCTCCTTCGGCCGCCGCGGAATCCTCAACATCCGCCAGAACCTCCAGGGCCGAATCATGGACATCGAGAAGGCAAACGTGTTCAAGAAATACTCCGAGCGTGTAGGCGAAATCTTCACCGGAGAGGTTTACCAGACCTGGAAGAACGAAGTCCTCATCCTTGACGAGGACGGCAACGAACTCCGCATGCCCAAGTCCGAGCAGATTCCCGGAGAGCACTTCAAGAAGTCCGACTCCGTCCGCGCCATCATCAAGAGCGTGGAGATGAAGAACAACACCACCCCCTACATCGTGCTTTCCCGCACCACGGACTCCTTCCTTGAGAAACTCTTTGAAATGGAAGTCCCCGAAATCTACGACGGCCTCATCACCGTCAAGAAGGTGGTCCGCATCCCCGGAGAACGCGCCAAGGTGGCAGTGGAATCCTACGACGACCGCATCGACCCCATCGGCGCCTGCATCGGCGTAAAGGGATCCCGCATCATGGGCATCGTCCGTGAACTCCGCAACGAGAACATTGACGTCATCCAGTGGAGCGCCAACCCTCAGCTCATGATCCAGAGGGCCCTCAGCCCCGCCCATATCTCCCGCATAGACCTTGGCCAGTCCCCCGAAGACAAGATCAAGGTGTTCATGCACGCCGACGAAGTCAAGAAAGGTATCGGCAAGGGCGGCGTAAACATCAAGCTCGCCGGAATGCTGGTAGGCCGTGAAATCGAGGTTTGGAGAGAGCTCCAGAAGAGCGAGGAAGAGGAGGACGACGTCCTTCTCAGCGAATTCTCCGACGTCATCGACCCTTGGGTCATCGAGCGCCTGCAGTCCATCGGCTGCGACACCGCACGCAGCGTCATGGCTCTTTCTCCGGCCGATATCGCCACCAGGGCAGACCTTGAGGACGAGACCGTGGAGGAGGTCCTCAGGATACTCCACGCCGAATTTGAAGACTAACTGAGAAACAAAAAAGGGGTTATATATGGCAGAAATAAGACTATCGAAACTTATCAAGCAATTCAACATCGGACTTGACACCCTTGTGGACTTCCTCAACTCTAAGGGAGCCGCCATCGAGGATGCCAACCCTAACATGAAGGTCTCGGACGAATTCCTCCCGGAGCTTCACAAGAAATTCGGCAAGGACCTTGAGCTCAAGGAAGCCGCCGAAAAAGTGGACGTAAAGCTCACGGAAATCCTTGACAAGGCCGCAAAGAAAGGCCCTCAGGAAGAGGACGACTACGAGCCCGAAAGAGTTACCGTCATCAAGAGCAACAACCTCTCCCGCAAGGTAGAGCCCGTGGCAGAGCCCGAACCCGAGCCCAAGGAGCCTTCTCCTGTCATTCCAAGCGAAGTCGAGGAATCTCATCCCGCAGAGGAACAACCGGAACCGGAGCCCGTGGTTGAGCCTGAGCCCGAACCCGTAGTGGAGCCGGAACCCGAACCCGTGGTTGAGCCCGAACCTGAACCCGAGCCCGTGGCAGAGCCTGAGCCGGAACCTGTTGCAGAACCGGAACCCGAATCAGAGCCCATAGAGGAAGAGCCCGTCCCTGAAGAGAAACCCGCTCCAACCCCGGCGGAAGACACTTCAAATAGCGGCGCACCTTTCAAAGTGGTGGGCAAGATAGACCTCTCCCAGTTTGACCCCAAGAAAGGCAAGAAACGCGAGCGCATCAAGAGCGGCGGTTCCCAGAAAGTGGACGTAACCAAGGTCCAGGCCGAAAAATCCCCCAAGAAGAACGATGGTTCCAAGAAGGGCGGAGCTGCAGCCCAGGCACAGGGCGGCGGAAAGGGCCGAAAGAAAGACCGCTTCAAGCCCGCCATGACTCCCGAAGAGCAGGAAGAGATGCAGAAGGAGATCCAGAAGCAGGTGAAGGAGACATACGCCCGCATGAACGAGAGCACCAAGAACAACTTCGGCGCAAAGCACCGCAAGGAGAAGAGGGAGATTGCGGCCATCCGCTCCCAGGAAGAGATGGAGGCGGCAGCAGCGGAGAACAAGGTACTGAAAGTCACGGAGTTCGTGACGGTCAACGACCTCGCCACCCTCATGAACAACACCCCCGTGGTGAAGGTTATCGGCGCCTGCATGTCCCTTGG
>DGXO01000056.1:7041-12203 GCA_002395605.1 Bacteroidales bacterium UBA4230 | reverse complement strand
TGATGGTGTCCATCAACCAGCGCCTGGATGCCGAAACCCTGGTCCTGGTGGCCGAAGAATTCGGCTATAAAGTGGAATTCGTAACCGCCGAACTTTCCGAGGAAATAGAGCAGCAGGAGCCCGACCGCGAGGAAGACCTTGTGGAGCGTCCTCCGGTGATTACCGTAATGGGTCACGTAGACCACGGTAAGACTTCACTCCTGGACAACATCCGCAACACCAACGTCATTGCCGGTGAGGCCGGCGGTATCACCCAGCACATCGGCGCATACAGCGTGAAGCTGGAGAACGGCCGCCGCATCACCTTCCTGGACACCCCCGGCCACGAGGCCTTCACCGCCATGCGTGCCCGCGGCGCCCAGATGACGGACCTTGCCATTATCATTGTAGCGGCCGATGACGCCGTGATGCCCCAGACCAAGGAAGCCATCGCCCACGCACAGGCGGCCGGCGTTCCCATGGTCTTTGCCATCAACAAGATAGACAAGCCCGGCGCCAATCCCGATACCATCCGCCGCCAGCTCTCGGAGATGAACATCCTTGTGGAAGACTGGGGCGGCAAGTACCAGTGCCAGGAGATATCGGCCAAGAAGGGTCTCAACGTAGACAAACTCCTTGAGAAAGTGCTCTTTGAGACAGACCTCCTGGAACTCAAGGCCAACCCCAACAAGATGGGAAGCGGCGCCGTCATTGAAAGCTCCCTGGACAAAGGCCGCGGCTATCTTGCCACGGTTCTGGTGCAGGACGGCACCGTCCACGTTGGAGACGTAATCATCTCCGGCGCCTACTACGGCCGCGTCAAGGCCATGTACAACGAGCGCGGACAGAAGGTGGAGAGCGCAGGCCCTTCAACCCCCGTGTCCCTCCTTGGCCTCAACGGAGCCCCCGCAGCCGGTGAAAAGTTCAATATCATGGCCGACGAAAAAGAGGCCAAGAGCATCGCACAGCGCCGTGAGCAGCTTATCCGCATCCAGGGCATCAAGACACAGAAGCACCTCACGCTGGAGGAAATCGGCCGCCGTATTGCCATTGGCAACTTCAAGGAGCTCAACATCATTGTTAAAGGTGACGTGGACGGCTCTGTGGAAGCCCTGTCCGACTCCCTCATCAAGCTCTCCACGGAGGAAGTCCGCGTGAACGTTATCCACAAGGCCGTTGGTGCCATCTCGGAATCCGACGTCCTCCTTGCCGAAGCATCTGACGCCGTCATCATCGGCTTCCAGGTGCGTCCCAGCGCCGAAGCCCGCAGGGCCGCGGAGAAGGAAGGCATTGAAATCCGCCTCTACTCAGTCATTTACGACTGCATCAACGAAGTCAAGGAAGGTATCGAGGGTATGCTGGAGCCCGAAAAGAAGGAAGAGGTCACCGCCACCGCAGAGGTCAAGCAGACCTTCAAGATTTCCAAGGTTGGCACCATTGCGGGCTGCCTTGTGAAGGAAGGAAAGCTCACCTCCAAGGCCGATGTCCGCCTTATCAGGGACGGCATTGTGGTGTACACAGGTTCCCTGTCTTCCCTGCAGAGGGGCAAGGACCAGGCCAAGGAAGTACCCTCCGGAATGGAGTGCGGCTGCGGCCTTGACCGCTACAACGACATCCACCCCGGAGATGTCATCGAGGCCTTCCAGATTGTAGAAATAAAACGCAGTCTGTAGGATGCTCATCGTACTGGAAGGGCTTGACGGAGCCGGAAAATCCACTCAGGTAAAAATGCTCAGGGAATACCTTCAGACGAAGGGCCCAGAGCTCCAGTATATCCATTTCCCCCGCTATGAGGCCCCCGTTTACGGGGACCTTATAAGCAGGTTTCTCCGCGGGGAATTCGGCGGCAACGGGGAGGTCCACCCCCAGCTTGTGGCCCTCCTTTTTGCCGAAGACAGGCACGGGGCCGCTCCGCTCATAAGGGAAGCCCTGAAGGCCGGCAAAACCGTGCTCCTGGACAGGTATGTCTATTCAAACATCGCCTACCAGTGTGCAAAGCTTTCTTCGGCCAGTGAAAAAGCCAGGCTCCGCGACTGGATTTTCAACACGGAATACGGAGATTTCGAGCTGCCCGTCCCGGACCTCAACATTTTCCTGGACGTCCCCATCGGCTTTGTGGAAAAAAGCCTCTCAGCACACCGTGAGGGCGCAGACCGCTCATATCTTGAAGGGTCAAGGGACATCCACGAGGCTTCTATCGGCTTCCAGAAAGAAGTCCGGCAGATGTATGTGGCCGAAACCGTCAGGGACTTCCGTTTCCTCAGGATAGACTGCTCAGACTCTTCCGGAGAGATGCTTCCCCCGGATGCCATTTTTGAAAAGGTCAGAAAGACCATTGACACTTATTTCAAATGAAGCGAATTCCACTCAGGCGCTTTGCCGCCGGCCTTGTGGGCATAGTCCTGCTTGCCTCCGGACTCCTTAAGATAATGGATCCCGTGGGCACAATGCTCATCGTGACAGATTATCTCAAGTTCTTCCACATAGGTTTTCTGATTCCGGCAGCAAAGGGGCTTGGCATAGCGCTGTCCCTCCTTGAGGCTTTCACCGGAATTGCGCTCATTACAGGGGTGTTCCGCAAGGTCACGGCGTGGGTGGCAACCGGGCTGCTGGCATTCTTCACGGTGGTCACGCTTGTGCTCTGGATAAAGAATCCGGCAATGGACTGCGGCTGCTTTGGGGAAGCCGTTCACCTTACTCATGCCCAGAGTTTCTGGAAAAACGTGGTGCTCCTTGTGCTGGCGCTTTGGGCCTTCCTTCCTTACGGAGACTTCGGGAAAACGCCCGTACGGAAGCTGGTTTCGGCCGGAATTGCCGCCGTATCAGTCATTTATGCCGTTGTTTATTGCAACACTCACCTGCCCCTTGTAGACCATACGGATTTCCGGGTGGGCGCAGAGCTCATGGCTTCCCTTGAAGACGACATTGTGGCCGACAACCACTACCGCGAGGAACGCACCTACGTGAAGGACGGCCAGGAAGGCCGGTTCCTGCCCGGTTACTATCCCGGCGAAGACTGGACCCTTGTGAAAACCGACACCGTCTTTGTGGAGAGTCCCATGGCACAGGAAAAGTTCCCCATCCTCAGTTTCAGGGATATGTCCGACACTTACCAGGACAGCTTGGCCGCCGAAGGCAAGGTGATAGTTTTCTCCGTATATGACCCTTTGAAGGCTCCGTGGGAGCGAATTGCCACACAGTACGGTTCCGTTCTTGAAGCCGGCGGCACTCCCCTTGTGCTTGCAGCCGGAGCCCCGTCACAGATTAGTTCATGGCCTGTTCCCGCCGGGCTTCCGGTGTATTTTGCAGACTACAAGTCGCTCATTTCCCTCAACCGGGACAATGGCGGCGCCACCTATCTCTCCGAAGGCGAGATTATCTGCAAATGGCCCTCTCGCAAGGTCCCGGACAACCTTAGGCCCACATTCGACGACGACCCCGTAAACCTCTCCACCTGGCTCCTCGGCCGCAACCGCATCAAAGCCCAGGGCTTCTGCCTCTACCTTGCCGCCCTGCTCATACTGGTGTAGATATTATACTGTAGCCAACTTAAACTTCTATGAAAGTAGGGCTTTTCATCGATACCTGGTATCCCATGGTAGATGGGGTCATAAAAGTGGTGGACAATTATGCGCGCCGCCTTGTGAAGTACTGTGACGTTGTGGTATTCTGCCCCAAGACACGGGGATACTCCAAGGAAGACGATGACGCGCTGCCTTACACCGTAGTGCGTTGCCTGTCAGTTCCCTTGACGGCGCTTGACTACGACCTCCCCACTTCTGCACTGGATCCGCTGTTTGACGCCCAGATTATCCAAAGCGGAATAGACCTGGTGCACATCCATTCCCCGTTTACTGTTGGTTTTGCGGGGGTGCTTTACGCAAAGCTTCATGGCCTGCCCGTGGTTGCAACGCTCCATTCCCAGTACAAGCAGGACTTTGAGAAGCCCCTGAAACTTAAACCGGCCGTTGACGTGGCCATGAACGGCATCATGCGGGTCTTCAATGCCTGTGACGAATGCTGGGCAGTCAACGGCGGAATCAAGGAACTGTACGAAACGGAATATGGGCTCACAGCTCCCTGTAAGGTAAGACTGAACGCCACCGACCACCAGCCGGTAAAGGATATTGGGGAAGCCGCCCGCATAGTTAATGAGACATACGGAATCCCGGAAGATGCTACTGTCTTCCTGTTTGTAGGGCGCATAAACTTCATCAAGAACATAGATTTCACTGTGCGCTCCCTGGCCAGAGCCAAGGCAATGGGACTAAAGAATTTCCGCATGCTGTTTGCCGGCAAGGGCCAGGATGAGGACAAACTGGCGCAGCTTGTAAAAAGCGAAGGTCTTGAAAATGAGGTTGTCATGTGCGGCCTTACGGATAAGCCTATGCTGGAAAACCTGTACTCCCGCGCAAAGCTTTTCCTGTTCCCAAGTTTATATGACGCAAATTCCCTGGTTCAGATAGAGGCCGCCTGTCAGGGCACGCCAACGGTATTCCTTGAAGGAGCGCGTACAGCCGCAACGGTTACGGCAGGAGTCAACGCGTATGTATCCAAACCCGGAGAAGAAAACTACGCCCGGATGATTATGGATATCATGGAGCACCCGCAGGAGTATGAACGCATTTCGGCCGCAGCAAAAAAGGATCTCTATATCAACTGGGACGACGTGGTGAAGGACGTGTACTCAGACTACTGCTCTTTTGTCCGATAAGCCGGCAATATTCCAAAATATTAGTTATCTTTGTAAGAATCATTTGAACAAACTTACAAAACCTGATATTAATCATGAAACCTACTCTTTTAGTACTTGCAGCCGGAATGGGCAGCCGTTACGGCGGCCTCAAGCAGATGGACGGCCTTGGTCCTAACGGTGAAACCATTATCGACTATTCAATCCACGACGCCGTGGAGGCCGGTTTCGGCAAGGTGGTATACATTGTCCGTGAGTCTTTCAAATCCGACATGGAGGCCCACGTGAAGCAGAAATATGCAGGCGTGAAGTGCTGCGACGGAACTCCCCTGGAGTTTGTGTTCGTAACTCAGGAGCTCAATAAGATCCCCGCTCCTTTCACCGTCCCCGAAGACCGCGTAAAGCCTTGGGGCACAGCCCACGCCGTCCTTATGGCAAAGGACGTCATCAAGGAGCCCTTCGCCGTCATCAACGGAGACGACTTCTACGG
>DGXO01000056.1:0-6918 GCA_002395605.1 Bacteroidales bacterium UBA4230 | reverse complement strand
AAGGGACAGTACTGCATCATAGGCTTCGAACTTGAGAACACCCTCTCTGAAAACGGAAGCGTCTCCCGCGGTATTTGCTACTATGACTCCAAGAACATCCTCACAGGCATTGCAGAGCACCTTGACATTGCCAAGGAGGCTGATGGCAACGTATACGGCAACAACTCCGTAAACGGAGAACAGCACGTGAAACTTGACGCAAAGGCTCTCTGTTCCATGAACATGTGGGGCTTCACTCCGGATTACTTTGAGAAGAGCGAAAAGAGCTTTGTCACCTTCCTTGAAGAGCACCGCACGGAGCCCAAGAAGGAATTCTACATCCCTTACGCCGTGGATGTCATTGTGAATGGCGGTGAAGGCTCCTGCGAGGTCCTTTCCACCCCTTCTCACTGGTTTGGCGTAACTTACAAGGAAGACCGCCCTGCAGTTGTAGCCAAGTTCGCCCAGCTGGTAAAGGACGGCGTTTATCCCAGCCCCCTCTACAAGTAATATGGCTCTATTCGCAAGAAAAGTAAACAACTATGATCTCTATGCCGGTCACGCCTGGTATGTTCCGGGCGTGGGCGGCATGTTCGGCCTTCTTGGATGGTTCCTCATCGGTAACCTCCTTGGAAGCCTTGTGGTACTGCTTCTCGGCGCCTTTGTTCCGGCCGATGTCGTTGCCAAATACAGTTCCCTCATAGTGTATCCTCTGTCATTCCTCCCGGCCATGATCTATGCAGCCCACAAGAGCCGCATGAACAGCCTCTTCGACCCCGGATACAAGCTTTCAAGCGCCAACTTCGGCCCGTACAAGTGGTGGAGCATCGGCCTCATCACAGTGGCTCTCACCTTTGCCACCATGTTCTCCGCAGACCTTCTCAACTACTACAACATGAAGGTCACCAATTCCATTCCTGCGCTTAAGTCCTTCTACGACATTGTGTCGGCGGCGCTTGAGCAGATGACGGGCGGTCCATTCTGGAGTTCGTTCCTCCTCACGGCCATCTTCGCCCCAATCTTTGAGGAATGGCTGTGCCGCGGAATGGTCCTGAGGGGCCTTCTCACCAAGATGAAACCCGTTTGGGCCATAGTCATAAGCGCACTTTTCTTTGCCCTTATCCACATGAACCCCTGGCAGGCTCTCAACGCCTTCATCATTGGAGTCATCATGGGATATGTCTACTACAAGACAGGCTGCCTGTGGCTCACAATGCTCATGCATTTTGTAAACAACGGCTTTGCAGTCATCATGGCCCAAATCCCCTCCACGCAGGAGTACGACTTCTTTGTGGAAATGATGGGAACGGCCACATATTCAGTTCTTTATGTGGTGGCGCTGGCTGTCCTTGCCGCCTGCATTCTGGCCTTTAAGCGCATCCCGGTAAAGAACTCTTACGGCAACATTGACAGGGTATGAAACTGAAACTTCCGTCTTGGCTTACCCGCAGTGACCACAATTACTTCATTCCGTTTGTAGTAATTGTGACGACGGTTGTTGCCGTAATCCTCCTGTTTGTTTCGCACAACAGCGTTCTCAACTGGGTAAAGGCCACAATAGAAGTCAAGAATCAGGAGAAGGAGATGGCGCGTCTGAAGGCCGAAATAAAGGATATGGATGCCGAATTCAAAGCCCTGACGGAAAACAAGGATTCCCTGGAGAAATTTGCCCGGGAAACCTATCATTTTGCCGCTCCCGGAGACGACGTCTACATAGTGGAATAATCCCTTACCATCTGCGCGGTTTCCTTCACGTCATGAACGCGCAGCCATGATGCCCCCTTTTCAAGGGCAACTCTTTCAAGAGCCAAAGTCTGCGGCATCGCCTCTTCCGGGGTGATGCCCAGTTTTTTGTATATCATGCTTTTACGGGAAATCCCCACCAGAATCTCCCTACCTGCCGCCTTGAGCTCGTCCAGGCGGTTCAGAATCTCATAGTTTTCGTCAATATCCTTCCCAAAGCCAAAACCAGGGTCCAGGATCCACTCCTTAATTCCGGCGTCTTCGGCCTTGATGGCAAAATCCCTGAAGAAGTCCAGGATATCTTCAATGACGTCCCCTTTTGGTTTACGCCCATGCATGGCAATGTACGGAAGGCCCAGACGCCCAACTGTTTCCAGCATTTCCGTACTTCCGCCCCCCACGTCATTCACAATGAACGGGCCGATAATCCCGTATGCCCTACGCACTATTTCCGGCCGATATGTGTCTATGGAGATGTCCGGCATGACCCTCACGGGGGCTTCTCCACCCCCGGACAAGTATAGGGGGAGGGGCCCGCTGACCGAAGGGCAGTGGGAGGGGCCGGAGGGAGCGAAGCGACCGGAGTCCCCCGTGAGGGTCATGCCGGACATCTCTAGGAGCGCAGGCTCAAGGCGGGCCCACTCCTCTTCAAGGGAGGGCTGCGGGGCGCCGGGGCGAGTGCTACAGGCGCCTATGTCAACTATATCGGCGCCATCGGCAAACATCCCCTGCACCTTGGGCAAAAAGTCAATGAGGGCTGTCCGGCTCCCGCTGTAGAACGAGTCCGGCGTCAGGTTCACTATGCCCATGATGTGGATCATGCTCCGCAAAGATACTAAACTTTACCGATAAAGTATTTTTTGTTACCTTTGCATTATTATGTGGCAAAGAATACAAACACTTTATTTGGCAATATCACTGGGCCTTGTGCTGGCCCTGTGTTTTGGGACTGCCTACAAGGTGGCAGACCCTGACGGAATGGTTTCGGTGTCCTACTGGCAGCTCCAGAAACCGTATTTCGGCATACTCCTTGGCATACTTGCGGGGCTTGTGGGCCTGGCGCTCATCAGTTTCAAGTCCCTCATCCTCCAGATGAGGCTGGCGGCCCTTGGTGGAATAGTTGCCTTCGGGATGCAGCTGTGGCTGGCGTGGATGTACTTCACATGGGAAGGCCCGGTGTTCAGCTGGACCGTCATCTTCCCCCTTGCCATAACCGTTTTCAACCTTCTGGCGGCACGCAGCTGCTTCCAGGACCAACTTATGGTGGAGAGCGCCATGCGCATTAGGGACAAGCGCCGCCGTTCAAAGAAAAAGTAGTATATTTGCAGGATGTTAAAATCCGTCATTTGCAACATACTAGGCATCCGCTACCCCGTCTTTCAGGGCGGGATGGCCTGGATTGCGGACGGCACTCTAGCCGCGGCGGTCTCCGAAGCCGGCGGCCTGGGACTCATTTCGTCCGTGAATTTCGGCCCGGAAGCCGTACGTGAGGAAATCCGTAAAGCCAGGGCCCTTACAGACAAGCCCTTTGGCGTGAATATCATGCTGGCTGCAACGGATGCCGCAGAGATTGCATCTTTGGTAGTGGAAGAAGGCGTGAAAATTGTAACCACCGGTGCCGGCTCCCCCGCCCAGTACATGGAAATGTGGAAGGCGGCCGGAATCAAGGTGATTCCCGTTGTGGCATCAGTGGCGTACGCCCTCAAGATGCAGGAGCTTGGCGCCACGGCAGTTGTGGCCGAAGGCGCTGAATCCGGCGGCCATATTGGGGAAACCCACACCATGGCCCTTGTACCGCAGGTTGTGGACGCCGTGGACATTCCCGTAATTGCGGCGGGCGGCATCTTCGACGGCAGGGGCGCGGCGGCGGCATTCATGCTTGGCGCCTGCGGAGTCCAGGTTGGAACGCGCTTTCTCATGGCAAAGGAGTGCCGCATCCATCCGGTGTACAAGGAAAGGCTCATGAAGGCCTCCGACATCGGCACAATGGTAACCGGACGCAGCCTCCAGGATGCCGTACGCGGGCTCAAGACGCCATTTGCCAAGCAGTTTGCCCGCATGGAGGCAGACCCTTCCGTTTCGGCCGAAGAAATCCGCGCTTTCGGCACGGGTTCCCTCCGTAAGGCCGTTTTTGACGGAGACCTTTCTGGCGGCAGCTTCCTTGCCGGAGAAGTGGCGGGAATGTGCCGGAAAGAAGAATCGGCCCGGGAAATTGTGGAAGACATAATCCTTGGCGCCGAAAAAGTAATGAAAGAAAAAAGTCAGATATATGGAAGCTAGAAGAGTAGTAGTAACCGGTATGGGCGTAATCTCATGCGTGGGCCAGGATGTGGACACATTCTGGAAAAACCTTGTTTCAGGCTACTGTGGCATCGACTACGTGGAAGAATTCAAGGACATGCCCGTAACTTTTGCCGGCAAAGTCAAAAACTTTGACGCCGAAAAATATGAGATGGACAAGCCCTTCATCCGTAAGCAGGACAACTTTACGCTGTATGCCATGGCGGCCGCCTGGCAGGCCATGAAGCAGTCGTCTCTTGAGGCCGGTGTAAACATAGACCCATACAAGCTTGGCGTTTACGTGGGCTCCGGAATAGGCGGCTTTGACGTCCAGTACCGTGAAACCGCAAAGATGATAGAGGACCCCACCGGGAAGTGGATCTCCCCCCTCTTCATAGCCACCATGATATCCAACATTGCGGCAGGCCACATTGCCATCAAGCATCAGGCAAAGGGCCCGTGCCTTGACATTGTAACCGCATGTGCCACAGCTTCCCACTGCATCGGGGAGGCCTTCAGGGCTGTTCGGCACGGATATGCCGATGCCATCATTGCGGGAGGCTCTGAGCACGCTTCCATTCCTCTTGGCGTAGCAGGTTTCTACAACGCAAAGGCCCTCACGCGCGCAACGGATCCCAAGTATTCATCTCTGCCCTTCAACGCCAACAGGCAGGGTTTTGTGATGGGAGACGGCGCCGCGGTGCTTATCCTTGAGTCCCTGGACCACGCCCTTGAGCGCGGTGCCACCATATACGGAGAGATTGTAGGCTACGGCAACACCTGCGACGCCTACCACGCCACGGCACCCCGCCCGGATGCCAGCACACAGGCCCGCTCCATCTGTGACGCCCTCTCAGAGGCAGGCTTCGACCCATCCAAGGACAACCTCTACATCAACGCCCACGGCACCGGCACCCACCTCAACGACATTGCCGAAACCCTCGCCTGCAAGGTAGCCCTTGGGGATTTCGCCTACAAGGCCCACATCTCCTCCACCAAGTCAATGACCGGCCACATGTTCGGCGCGGCAGGCGGCGCAGAGGCCATTGCAACCATCCTCGCACTCCGTGACGGCGTGTGCCCTCCCACCATCAACCTGGACACCCCGGACCCCGAATGCGACCTTGACTACACTCCCAACGTAGCGGTGCACACTCCCCTCACCCTGGGCCTTTCCAACTCCTTCGGCTTTGGCGGACACAACGCCTGCGTAGCTTTCAGGCCCTACAATGGATAGGAACGGCATAATGGAGGTGCTGCCCCACAGGGGGGGCATGCTTCTTCTTGACACCATGGAACTTGATGCCGAAGGAGTATGCCACGCAACCTACACCATTCCGGAAAAGCCCTTCTTCTGCGACGGCCACTTCCCCGGCAACCCTATTGTTCCGGGCGTAATCCTTTGTGAGATAATGGCCCAGGCCTGCTCACAGCTGTTTGTGGAGGTGTTTGCCGATAATCTTGTGATGTACCGCGGCCTGGATTCCGTAAAGTTCCGCGGCACGGTGAGGCCCGGAGACCTCTGCGAGGTTTCGGCCCGCCTCATTGAATCCAAAGGCACGCTCTACGTCTGCGACGCCACCCTTTCCGTTTCCGGCCGCCGCTGCGCCCAGGCACGGATCACCCTTGCCGCCGTTCCCAAAGACTGATTACCACTTGCTTGGTCCCCCACCCCTATATTTCTCCCCTTCTGGTGGAGGCCAAGTATATGACTAACAGCTTATTACAAGAAAGTCTACCAGAATATTTTCTAGTAGACTTTCTCATAAACGATTATGCACCAAACAGTTAGCCTCCACCACAAGGGGAGAAAAAGGAAGTGCCACACCCGGGTTATGCCATGTCGCACATTTTTATTATCTTTGCAGGCTAAAACACAATCGCTATGGCAGAGAACACGCTGTTGGAAAAGGTCCTGAGCCTTCAGGACAAATACAAGAAGCTGGAAGAGCAGTTGGCAAGCCCCGAGGTTATCGCCGACATGAAGAAATTTGTCCAGCTCAACAAGGACTACAAGGAGCTCCAGCCCATCATTGCCGCCGGCCTTGAATACAAGAGGCTGGTGGATGAACTTGCGCAGGCCAAGGATATCCTCATGAACGAAAAGGACGAGGACCTCAAGGAAATGGCCCGCGACGAAGTTGCCCAAATTGAGCCCAAACTCCCTGAAATGGAGCAGCAGATCAAGCTCCTCCTCATTCCCGCAGACCCCGACGACAGCAAGAACGCCATGGTGGAAATCCGCGGCGGCACCGGCGGCGACGAAGCCGCAATCTTTGCCGGAGACCTCTTCCGCATGTATCAGCATTATGCCGAACGCCGCGGCTGGAAACTGGAAGTCACAGATCAGGCTCCCGGCACTTCCGGCGGCTACAAGCAAATTGTGTTCAAGCTTTCCAGCAGCCAGGACGGCGTTTACGGCATCATGAAATATGAGTCCGGCGTGCACCGCGTCCAGCGTGTTCCCCAGACAGAAACCCAGGGCCGAATCCAGACTTCGGCCGCCTCTGTGGCCGTTTTCCCGGAAGCCGGCGAATTCGACATCGAGCTCAATCCGGCCGATATCCGCAAGGACCTCTTCTGCGCATCGGGCCCCGGCGGCCAGGGCGTGAACACCACCTATTCGGCCGTACGCCTTACCCACATCCCCTCCGGAATTGTGGTCCAGTGCCAGGAAGAACGCTCCCAGCTAAAGAACCTTGACAGGGCCATGGAAGAACTCCGCACCCGCCTTTACAACATGGAGCACCAGAAGTACCTTGACGGCATTGCCGCAAAGCGCAAGACCATGGTAAGCACCGGAGACCGCAGCGCCAAAATCCGCACCTACAACTATCCCCAGGGCCGCGTCACGGACCACCGCATCGGCTGGAGCATGTACAACCTTCCCGTCTTCATGGACGGAGACATCCAGGA
>DGXO01000002.1 GCA_002395605.1 Bacteroidales bacterium UBA4230 | reverse complement strand
GTGCACCTGCAGGTGCACCCGACTTTGTATAATCAGCGTTTAATCAAGCACTTACGCGCCAGGCGCTATTGTAGCAAAGCCGCAGCCTTATCTACATCGGCGGAATCTACCACAATGGAGATGGAGAGCTCTTCCCCGCCCTGGGCCGAAGCGATGATATTGATGCCGGCCTCTCCCATTTTGCCGAAGAGTGCGGCCGAAGTGCCGGGAAGGTTCCTCATGCGGCTGCCGAACACAGTCACTATGCCAACCTTCTGATTGGCAACGATGACATCGTCAAGGGGCAGAAGAGGGTTGTCCTTGAAAAGACCCTGGACGGCGTTAACGGCGCAGTCTTTCTCTGAGCTTTTAACCGCAAAGGAGATGCTGTACTCGGATGAAGTCTGGGCAATGAAACGGACATTGACCCCGGCGCTGGCAAGAGTGGAGAAAATGGCTCCAGACATACCTACACGGCCCAAAAGGCCGGTGCCATATACGGTAATAAGGTCAAGGTCTTTGTCCGCGATTACGGCTGTGCCGTGGGAAGATTCCCCGGAAATGAGGGTTCCCTGGAATGAAGGATCTGAAATATCCTTGACCACAATGGGAATCCCGGCATTCTTGGCGGGCCACACTGCCGACGAAGCAAACGGGGCGTGCTCCTGGGAGCAGTAGTGGGCGGCTTCGTCGTAGGTCATGGAAGTTTCCTGGCCCATGCCCTTGCCGTCTACGTAGAACTCTATGGATTCGGCATCAAGGGTGGCGCCAATAAGTGAAGCCATGAGGTGTGCTCCGTCCTTCCCCACCCTTACCACATAGCCTGTGGTGAGCCTGCCGTAACCGCCTGAGATAATCTGGCCGGGAGTGCAG
Organism: Bacteroidales bacterium UBA4230; assembly: GCA_002395605.1. Lineage (GTDB taxonomy): Bacteria > Bacteroidota > Bacteroidia > Bacteroidales > UBA932 > Cryptobacteroides. Next base: position 16,148 of record DGXO01000002.1, on the reverse strand, counting down.
CGCAGCCGAATCTGGGCCTGTGACTGCGCCCAGTCAAAGTGCTGGGAGCTTCGGCATATCATAAGCTCCGTTCCGTCCACGATGCTTCCGCCGGCCTTTGCCGCAACGGCCTCTGCGCAAAGGCGTGAGCACTTGGCCATTACATAGTCCTCGATGGCCCTGCGCTCTGTCTGGACATACATGGCCTCACGGAGATAACCTGCCACGGTATCCAGAATGGCGGCAGCCTTCTCACGGTATGCAGGAGAGCTGTCCAGAGAATAGAAGTACTCCCTCACAGCGTCAATCTGGTGCTGAGCGCTTTTTTTGCGGTCAATGGTTATGCCGATTGCCTCAGAAAAAAGGTCCTCGATGGCGTGCTCCGGGCGGATGACTGCAATGGAATTCCCGTCACATAGGGCGGCGATTTCACTGATATAATTCTTCTTGAGATAGAATGACCTTACTATCATGGCTGGATTATTTGGTATAGCGTTTTTCTAGTTCTTCCCAGTTCAGGATGCTCCAGAGGCCCTCTATGTAAGCGGGCCTGCGGTTTTGATAATCAAGGTAATAGGCGTGTTCCCACACATCAAAGGTGAGGATGGGTTTGAGGCCGCGGGTTACGGGATTTCCGGCCCCGGACTCCTGGGTAATGTGAAGGGTGCCGTCTGCGGCGGCGCCAAGCCACACCCAGCCGCTTCCGAAGAGGGAACCGCCGGCTGCGGCGAAGGCCTTCTTGAATTCATCGAAACTCCCCCACTGCTCCTCTATCTGGGCCGAAAGTTTGCCAACGGGGGCGTTACCCTCCTTGGGCGCGCAGAACTGAAGGAAATAGAGGTTGTGGTTGAGGATTTGGCCGGCATTGTTGAAAACCCCACCCGTAGATTCCTTCACTATATCCTCCAGCGCAAGGTTCTCCCACGGCGTGCCCGGAATAAGGGAATTGAGGTTGTTGACATAGGTCTGGAGATGCTTTCCATGATGGAAACCTATTGTAGCAGCGCTGATTACAGGCTCCAGCGCATTGGGAGCATAAGGAAGCTGAATTAGAGTGAAGGACATAACAGGGTGTTTTTGATTCTTACAAATATAAGGAAAAAAAGCTATATTTGCACGTTAAAACAGCAAAATCATGATTAAATCCATGACCGGCTACGGTAAGGCCGAAGTTACCCTTGAGGGCGGAAAACTCACCATAGAGATACGTTCGCTCAATGCGAAAAGCGCCGACATCAACATAAAATCCACCCTCCTCCCAAAAGATAAAGACCTCATTGTGAGGAAGATGCTCTCAGACTCCCTCATCCGCGGCACCATAGACATGTTCCTTACCTGGGAGGCCGGTCCGGACGCCGGAAGCCATGAGATAAACCAGGACGTCTTCCACAGTTACTGGCGCAGCGCCGTAAAAGCCCTGGACCAAGAGACCGTCTTCACCAAGACTTTCCTCAAAGATCCCGGCGTTGGAAGCATCCTCGCAAGCAGCATTCTTCGCCTCCCGGACGTAGTTGACTCCAAGAAGGCCGATGTCATCACAGATGAGAACTGGCCCCTTGTTGAAGCCGGAATCAAAGATGCAATAGATAAAATCTGCACCTACAGGGATATTGAAGGCAAAGCCCTTTATGCCGATGTCACTTCCCGCGTAAACCTCATCCTCTCATTGTACAACCAGGTTGAAGCCCTTGAAGGAGAACGCATTGAAGCAGTAAAAGAGAAACTCTCCAAAGCGCTTACGGAGCTTCAGGCCAAAGCCGATCCCTCCCGTTTTGAGCAGGAGCTCATCTTCTACCTTGAAAAATACGACATCAACGAGGAAAAGGTGCGCCTGAGGCAGCACTGCAAGTACTTCATGGAGGTTATAGACTCCGAGCCCTGCCCCGGCAAGAAACTCGGCTTCATAATCCAGGAGATGGGAAGGGAGATAAACACCACCGGTTCCAAGGCAAATCACGCCGGAATCCAGCAGCTTGTAGTGAAAATGAAGGACGAACTTGAAAAAATTCGTGAACAATCCATGAATATTTTGTAAGGTTTTTATTCTATAACCCACTGATTCTCAGCATCTTAAACCAGAGTCCGTGGGAAACGTTTCTTTAGACCTCTGTAAACGCCTAAAAATCAGGTGATTACAGAGGTCTAAAAATGAAACGTTTCATCTAGGGAATCCCTTTTTTTCTTCATTCCTTTGCCGAAAACAAGAAAAAAGGGATGAAGAAACTACTCTTATACGCATTTTCGGCCGCCCTGCTGCTGTTGGCACAGGCAGAGGCCACCGCACAGAAATTCGCCATCGGCACCAACGCCGCAGACTGGCTGTCGCTTGGGACAATCAACGCCGACGCCTCATTTGCGCTGTCCCAGCACGTGTCGCTGCACGCCGGCGCAGAGTTCAACCCATGGACCTACAAGGCCGGAAGCAAGGAATCCCAGTTTGAGACCCGCCAGAATTCCTACTGGGGCGGTGCACGCTGGTGGCCCTGGCACGTGTATTCCGGCTGGTGGGCCGGAGGCGACGCCCGCTACTCCGTATATAATATAGGCGGCATCCGCGGCCGTGAAACCGAGGAAGGAGACGCCTGGGGCATGGGAGCGTACGGAGGCTACTCCATAATGCTCAACGAGTGGTGGAACCTGGACCTTGGCATAGGGCTCTGGGGCGGATACAAGGAGTATGTCCGCTACGCATGCCCGCTTTGCGGCGTAAGGCTTGAGGAGGGTGGAAAACCCTTCATCCTGCCAGATGCCAGAATAGCCATACTACTTATCTTCTAAAAAGGGCCGGGTATGGGAAAGAGACTGTTATGCCTTGCCGCTTTGATTCTGGCCATCCTGGCCGGCGGCTGCGGGCCCAGCAAGATTCAAAACCTTCAGACTCAGAGGCTTTCGGCAAGCCTTGCCCTCTCAAGGGGGGAACTGGCCGAAGAGCGCCGCGTCATAGCTTCGGCACCGAGGGACACAATCACTGTAACCGGGGAAAACGGGGAGACGCTCCTCCTGATGAAAGCCGTGAGGGACGACGATTCCGGGGAAATGGTGGCCCACGACGTCATTGACGCCGCCGTTGTCACCGCCCGCTTCAGGAATGTTGCCGAAAGGCACGGGAGGGTGGACCTTCGTTTTGAAGTTATCGTCCCCGCCGAAATGATAGACAAAAAATGGCAGCTCCAGTTTAACCCGGACATGTTCATCCTTGGAGACAGCATAAGGCTGGAGCCCGTAATAATAACGGGAAGCGACTTCAGGTCCAGGCAACTAAGGGGCTACGAGCTCTACGACAAATACCTCAGGTCCATCATTACGGACACCACCGCCTTCATAGACTGGCGCAACCTCAACATCTGGATCGCCCGGAACATGCCGGAGCTGTACCGGTTCAGGACGGACTCCTCGTTTGTCAGCGAAGACGACTTCCATTCCCTCTTCGGCCCCACGGAGGCCGATGCCATAAGGCACTATACCCTCTGGCACAGAAGACATTACCACGAAAAGAAATGGGGCCAGCGCGGGCAGAAATTCAAGGAATACATCAAGGCGCCAATCCAGACCGAAGGAATCCGTCTTGACACTGTCCTCAGGGACATTGAGGGGAACTTCGTGTACCAGTACACCCAAAGCATCCAAACAAGGCCGAAACTCAGGAAGGTGGACATAGTCCTTTCCGGAGACATCTTCGAGCAGGAGAAGCATCTTTACACAATGCCCCGGAGCGAACCCCTCACCTTCTACATCAGTTCCCTTTCGGCCTTTGTGGACACAAGGGAGAGGTACCTAACGCGTGTCCTGGAAAGGAAGGCGGCGGCAAACACCGCCTGCTGGGTTGATTTCGCCAGCGGAAGCAGTGAGATAGACCTTGCACTTTCCCATAACGAAACGGAGATTGGGCGCATCAAGGGAAACATAGTCGAGCTCCTTGAAAACACCGCATTCGACCTTGACAGCATAGTGATTTCGGCTTCGGCCTCCCCTGAAGGAGCCCTCCAGTCCAACAATACCCTGGCACAGAAAAGAGCCGCCTCGGTGGCCGCTTTCATGGATTCTTTCATATGCAGCTGGAGGGACTCCGTCAGGCGGAACTCGTTCTCCGTAAGCGTTGCCGAAGACGGAACCGAAAAACTGGTCCGGGAAACCGGCCCTGCGCAGTCCATTCCCTTCCTGTCCCGCTCCAGCGGCGAGAACTGGCCATATCTTGGCGTCCTTGTGGATGAGGACACGGTGATGACATCTGGAGACAAGTTCTCCTACATCCGTCACCTGGAGACCGCCGATGTAGACGAGCGGGAAAGGGGGATGCAGGCCGAACCATGGTACAGGTACATGAGGGAAAACCTCTATCCAAAGCTACGCACGGTAAGGTTCGACTTCTATCTTCACAGGAAGGGCATGGTAAAGGACACCGTACACACTACTGAGCTGGACACCCTCTACATGAGGGGCGTGGAACTCCTCAAGGAAAGGGAATACGAAAAAGCCCTGGCAATCCTCAGGGACTACCGTGACTACAATACGGCAATCGCTTATGTGTCAATGGACTACAATGCTTCGGCCATGTCCATCTTAAACGACCTTCCAAGGTCTCCGCAGGTGAGTTACATGCTGGCGCTTCTCTACGCCAGGGCCGGGGACGACGGAAAGGCCGTAGAGAACTATCTCCGCTCCTGCCGGGAAGACCGCTCATATGTGTTCCGAGGAAACCTTGACCCGGAGATATACGTCCTCATCCAGAGATACGGGCTCAACAAGGAAGAAGACAACCCTATTTATTAACCTTTTAATACATTATTTCAATGAAAAAGCCATTATTTACCGTTTTCGTGGCACTTGCCGCCACCTTCGCATCCTGCAACAAGAGCGCTCCGGCGCCAGAAGCAGCCCAAAGCACGGTTCCGGACGCCTCCATCACCGTCAATATCGGCATGGAGAATGAAGGGACCAAGGCCCCTACCTCCCTGGTAAAGGACTACCTCATCAACAAGGTCCAGGTATTCGTGTTTGACAACACCGACAAGCTTGAGACCTCCTACTTCGAGGGCAGCCTCACCAAGAACAACTCCCACAGCGTAAAGATTGCCACATTCACCGGCCCCAAGACCGTCTACGTGCTGGTAAACCACGACCGCATCACCAAATTCAAGCCTCACACAACAACCGTGGCCGCTTTTGAGGCCGAACTCACGGACCTCTCCATGAACACGCCATCCTCACTTGTAATGTCCGGTAAAAACACTGTCACAGTGGGAAAATACGGCACTAACGGTTCTGCCGGCACAGACGGGCAGATAGAAAGCGTGAACGTATATGTCAAGAGACTTGCCGCCATGGTGGTGCTTGACAAACTGAACGTAGATTTCAGGGGGACCAACCTTGAGGGAGCCACATTCACGGTACAGCAGATCTATCTGAAAAACGTTGTGGGAAAAGCCCTTCTTGGAGTGAACGGCCTTACAGGGACTGCATCTTCCACGGTCCTTCCACTTCCAATAACCGACGACCAGCACACGAACTATACGTACTGGTACAACAAGGGCACTTTGGAAGCCGGAGCCCCCGCCGTCACCTTCGAGACCGACATGGGCGTATCCTGTAACGTAACCGGCGCCGACACTCCCCTGAGCCGCCACCTTTTTGCCTATCCCAACAGGACCGACGCCGACTCCCATGAAGAGACCTTCGAGCAAAGGCACACCCGCCTTGTCATCAAAGCCCACGTAAAGGCGGCATCTTCCTACAGCAACCTTGACAATGACACGTTCTATGTGTTCGACCTTCCCAAGCTCACTGCAAACAATGTCTACAGGATCACTTCCGTCAGAATCACCATGCTTGGCAAGGACGACGACACAAAGGACGAAGACATCCAGGCCGGCCGTATAGAGCCAGCAATCACCGTAGACCCTTGGAACGGAACCACTACTCTAACCTATGACTTCTAGAACTCTAAGGGGCGGAAGGATCCTTCTTCTTCTAGCCATCGGCCTTGACCTATCCTCCTGCCGCTCCGTAGTGCTGGAGGACAGGTTCATGTGCCCCAGCTTCCTCTTTTTTGACGTGGCCGACGAAGAGCGCTATCCAAAGTATCAGGACGTGTTCACAACGGTTTTCGCCCACCCCGACGGAAAGCCCATAGATGAAGCCGGAACCAGTGTGGAGTTTATCGAGAACGAGCTTTTCTTCTTTACCGTAAGAGGGACCGCCGCAGTGAAAGGCTACGGTCTCATGGGACAGGAGGGCCTTTCAAGGGACGGTTCGGCATGGACGGCTCCTCTTGGAGAGGACTACGCGCCCTTGTTCCGGTTCGGATACACGGCCACAGTTGAGGAGGAGAGATTCACCGTCCCCGTAGAGTTCACCAAAGAGCACTCCCACGTTACGGTACAGTACCTGGGCGCGGACACCTTTGAATACGCAGGAGGACGTTTCCCCTTCTACATTTCAGTGAGGGGAAACACCTGCGGAATAGACGCCATGAGCGGCCTTCCAGTGAGAGGACCTTTCGAGGTGAGCCCTCAAGAAACGGGTCTGGGGCACTTCGAGTTCACCCTCCCCCGCCAGGCCGACCACGACCTTGTTCTGGAAATGTATGTCAAGGAGGGTCTCTACGAGTATGCCGACTTCCAGACATCATATAACCTTTACGAGATTCTCAGGGACAAGGGAGGCATAACCTGGACGGAGAAAAACCTCCCTGACGTGAGCATTGAAATCGATTTCCAGGAGACAAGGGTGAACGTTGGAGTTTTCCCATGGGGCGAGCAGGAACTGGAATACAGACTATGACAAAAAACGCACTTGATATGAAACTACTTATAATCATTCCAGCCCTTGGAGTGCTGCTGGCAGCATTTTCGTCCTGCGCAGTACCGTACCAGCCCGAAGAGCCCAAGGTGTTCTTCCAGGAAGAGGACTCGCTTGTTACCGTTATCTTTTCGGCCTCTGGCAGTGAAAGGAGCAAAGTAACCGGCGTTTCCGAAGAAGCCGAACGCGTGGTGGACAGGTGGGCGGTATTCGCCTTTGACAACCGGAGCGGGCAGTTCCGCTATGAAAGCGCATCGTCCGGGGAGCCGCTTCCCATGAAGCTGTCTGCGGGCCGAAGCTATACGTGCTACGCCATAGTCAACTATCCCGAAACCGGCCCCGGGGCATTTGACCCGGCATCGGTACGGAGCACCACAGACCTCACCGGAAAGGTAGCCTACCTTGGAGACTGCCGGGGAACCGCTCTTCCAATGTTTGGAAGTGAAGAGGTAACCCCTGTCGCCGACTCTGACACCGAGGTTACAATTACCGTAAAAAGGCTTGTCTCCAGAGTGGACCTGAGGGGGCTGAAAGTAGATTTCTCCGGCAAACCGCACCTTGAATCCAAGACATTCACGCTACGCGCCATTTATCTTACAAACACTTACAGGACAACCCGTTACGGAGAAGACTACACATTCCCGGAGCTTTCTTCCACAAGGTCTGCCTGGTACAATACAGGCGGATGGCACCGGGGAGAGGCGGCCGAAGCCGGGATAGACGTAATTGTGGGTGACCGATCCATCGATACCGTTATTTCGGCCTGGAGCCCGTATTCCAGGGAACACTCTTTCTATGCCTTTCCCAATCCAACTCCAGCGTCGGAGGATATCACTCAGACGGAGTCCTGGACGCGGCGCTGCACACGCCTTGTGATTGAGGCCACAATTGACGACGACACGGTATATTATGCCATAAAAGTACCCTCGATGACGCGTAACCGAATCTTTGCGGCCTCCAGCGTTGTTATCCACGGCAGAGGCTCCAATGACCCCGAGATAATTGACATTGACCCCGATATCATTGAAGTTACCGTCCAGCCCGTCATTGACGACGATTGGGACGGAGCGGGAGATATCTATCTGGACTAGAACAAGATGAAACACTATCTTCTACTACCTATCATAGTGCTTCTCTCCGCCGTTTCATGCCGGGAGATGGAGCAGGACGCGGACATCATGCCCAGGAATGCCCGCGAGGCTTCCCGCCTTGTCAGCGTCAGAGTGGATTTCTCAGGATCCGAAGACACCAAATCCGTGGTGACGGAAAGCGTGGAAGACTTCACGGAAGCCTATCTCTTTGCCTTCTGGGCCACGGGGGCCGATGCCGGAGCGCCCTGCATGACAAGCGAAGGGCCCGTTGCCATGTATACAGACTCCAAGGCAATCAACTGGGAACTTCCAGCCGGAGAACCCATTGAAATACTGGCGTTTGTTAATGCCGTAGAGGACGTAAGGCGCACTCTGGACGGCTGGGCTTCCGGGCTCTTCCCCTTTACCAAGGACGACCTTCTTTCATTCAGCTACAGCTGCGCTTCGGCATCAGACCTCCAGGACCTCCAGGACAGGGAATACAACATGCCCATGACAGGAATGGTACCCGTGACCATTGATCCGGACTCCCCTTCCCTTACCATTCCGGTAAAGCGCCTCTTTGCCAAATTCAGTATCTCCCTGGACGTCGGCACCTGGGCCGAAGAAGGGTGGACCGTGACGGCGGCAAAGGTGACGGGAGCACGTTCAAACACGGAAGTCCCTTATTTCTACACCGGAGACGGGGTGGGATTCAGGCAGGCCGACCCTTCCAAATTCAGTTCCGTCGACACTTCTACGGCGGCAGACCTCACGGACCTTAACTTCAGGGATGCCGACAACCGTTCCCGTCCTGTCACCTTCTATTTTCTGGAAAACTGCCAGAACGTGAGCGGAGTTGCCAGCAAGTGGAGCTCTGTCTTCACGGACCTCGCCGCCGACGTTGACAACTGCTCCTACCTTAAAATCATCGTCACAGCCGACAAAGCGGGGTATGGGCAGCGTTCTTTCGGCTACCGGATATACTTGGACTCCACGCCTGGATCCGGCATGAATACAACCTTCAACATTGTCAGGAACACCTCCCGCTCCATTGTCCTGAAACTGGGGGCTCCCCAGGACGGATTCCTGTGGACAAACTCAAGCTCCATCACCCTGGCTCCCGGAGAAAGCGTTACCATCCCCTTTGAGACTTCCCTAAAAAAGGACGAAATTACAATAACAGGAGGCCTGGAGCTGGTTTCTGAAATTGTATGGAACCCCGTCAATGCCGAATGCAAAACGGGTTTTCCGTTTTCCGGAAGCGCATCGCTAAGGGCCCGGACCGAGGCCGTGGACGGCGTTGTAACCGTTACCGGCGGCTCTTCCAACCGGGAGATCAAGGATGAAGCCAAGGTTGGCATAGCCACTCCTATTGTGTTTACCCCCGAAGTCCCGGACCGCCGAATCCAGTTTGAGAGATTTAACGTAACGGTATCCCTTACCGCGGCAGATCACCTCAAAATGCTGAAGCAGATTTTGCCGGAGACCGACTGGGACAACCTCTACGCCTCTAACCGGAACATTATCTATACTGTGGGCAATCTGAATCTCCTCAAAAATAACCTTGGGATTAGGACTGCCGAAGGGTCCGACGCCCCGTTTTTTGAAGGGGTGAAACTCATCGAAGTAAGCGGCCAGCCTACCCCCAGGGCCACCCCCAACCGGCTTATACTCAGCTTTAAGCTTCTGAATACGGAGTTGGCTTCCAGAGTGCAGAAGATTGATATTTACAACAAGGTCATGGGCAATGCCTATGCCGAAAACCTGGATGTAAGCTCCGCAGCCAGCCTCAAAGTGGCGCCCATTGGAAGCAGTTCGGCCCCGTACACCGATAACGGATATACGGGAGAGTCGGACGCAGGATATGGTTCGGCCATATACGATATCGATATCCGCGGCTATCACGGGAATGCCTATTTTGCGCCTTCCGCGCTGCTGGGAGGGACAAGCGTCACGCCAACAATAGTTGCCTCCGACCTTGAAGGCTACAGCCTTGCCATGGTCACTGGACACAGTTGGCACATTACGGAACTTAACGGGGATTTTCTGGACCTCAATTATGACGGCGAAGACGTTGAGACCGTCCTTGACGGAGTCAATGCGGGCTACTTCAAATGGACATACGCCCTTTGCACCTATGACAGTCTTTCCATAGGATACTGGATGTACTACAGCAAGATGTACGACGTAAAACTCCAGAGAGGCCACATAACCCAGTTCCTCAGCAGCGACGGTTTCATGCTCAGGCTCTCCAACCCAAGGAACGACTGGTGGAACATAACGTCGGAGGAAGACTACGACCGCATAAACTGCAATTACTCGGTAACGGTGGACGGCATTGTGGGATCGCCGTACAGTTCCATCAATTTCGGTGACCACTATGTACAGTATCCGTACCGGGAAGGCGTAGGATGGCCGCAGATTCTTCCCGTCTCAACGGTCCAAACCTCTGTGGGAGGATACCCGCCCAGCAGCCTTGTGGCAAACGGGCCCAACATATACGATATCGTAGGAATGAATGTGGCCAATGACCTTCGCAACTATGGCACAATAAAAATCGGAGTAGTGCTGGAGAACATCAACAGCGGTGAAACCATTGAGGCAATATGGGCCAATGTGGATGTCATAAGAGAGTTTACGATTTATGCAGGGTACCAATATCAGCAGAGTGACTATCTAGTTAACGTAGTGACGCCATACAACAACGGAAACCTTTCCAGGTTCATTCCATATCTGTATGCGCCGTACCTGGACCAGCTCCTTGGCACCGGCACGCTGGCGAAAATTGTAAGCACTAATGCCGAAAACGCCCAGGGCATCAATGTGGTAAACCCCTCTGAGAACTATTACCTTGCAACAAATAGCGCCGAGCACTGGTACGGCCACGGCAACAGCGGGTCGGCCTCTGCGCTTTGGGACTGCGAAAGCGGCAATAACAACAGAAGATGCCTGCAGCAGAACAAGGTGATTGTGTATGACAGTCCCCGGAGAGTATCGTCAAACGGGGAATACTCCTGGTACGAACTCCAATACGCCGGTCCTATAGTATCCTCCCAGGTTAACTTCGGCCTGGGTCACGACGGCCACCACTCCGACTTTGTCTATTCCATGAGAAGCGTAGCCGTATGGAATGAGCCGAAATTCGTCTTTAACGGTGGAGTGACCGTTGGGGCCGAAACCACCGCTACGGTGTCGGACTATCTCACTGTGGGGAAGCACACAAGGGTAAAGTTCGAGTGGAAGAAGAACGTGGCTTCGCTTGTAAGGATCAACCAGTACGATACCCGTTACATCGTCTACAGGACAAAGACGTACACAAGCGATGTGGAATACTTCGGCACCCCCATGAGCGGTTCCTCTTCCATGAGGACGGCATACTACGACCCCAGACTGAGCACCAAGGAATACCTGAAGCTCTATGACCCCACAAGGGCGTACTACAGGGTAAACTGGGACGACTACGACGACAACTACATGACCGTCAACGTCAATCAGATCCACGATGCTTTGGACGGCAATTTCTCTGGCTCGTACCGCGACGAGAATGTCCTAAACTGCCACAGAATGAACCGTGCCTACGGATTATCCGATTCCTTCTGGCTGCCCGGAAACACACTTGAATGAAAATGAAACGAACTATACTTATACTCATTCTATGCCTTTTCTCACTGCAGACGAAAAGCCAGCAGAAAGGTCATCTCATCCTTGGCGGAGGCCCGGAGTTTGTCTGGGGACAAGGAACCTGGAACAACCCTTCCCTCCTCCTTTACTCCCTTGAGGCCGGAATAAGCTACAATCTCCTTGAATCCCTGAGGCTCAGCGGGAGCCTCGGGGGCTTCAGGAGCGTAACGGCCTTTTTCAAAGATGGATCGCAGGCCGAAACCACAAACGGTCCCATGATAAAAATAGGGGCGGGCTATGTCTTTCGGCCAAACAACAAATACATAAGTCCCACAATATCAATTAGTGGCGGCTACCGCACCGCAATGCCTCCAAAAGAGGACGAGAGGCGGGAGAACAAACTGGAGGGCGTTTTCATAGAAGCCGCGGTGGGAGCCGACATAACAATCGGCGGCCTTAAACTGAACCTCTCGGCCAAGGCCGCACTCACTCAGGCGCTGCGCCCTGCAGCAGGGCTCTCCATACACGCCTTCGTGCCATAAACAAGGCCACGGTATTTGTATTTGGCGGGAAAATTCATATCTTTGAACCGTATATGAAAAACACCATAAACCAAGACCGCAAGTGGGAGATTCTCTCCTCTGAATACCTTATAAAACGCCCATGGCTTACTGCCAGAAGGGACGTGGCAAAGCTTCCGGATGGCCGGATAAACAACGAATACTACGTCCTGGAATACCCCGACTGGGTGAATATAATAGCCATTACCAATGACGGACAGATGGTAATGGAGCGCCAGTATCGCCACGGGCTGGGCAACACCTGCTACGAACTACCGTGCGGGGTGATAGAGGAAGGTGAAACGCCCCTTGAAGCTGCCAAAAGGGAGCTTCTTGAAGAAACCGGTTATGCCGGCGGAACATGGCAGGAATGGATGGTACTGTCTCCAAATCCCGCAACCTCCAACAACCTCGCCCACAGCTACCTTGTAACCGGAGTAGAGAAGGTGTCAAAACAACACCTGGACGCCACTGAGGACATCCAGGTGTATCTTCTAAGCCAGGAATATGTGAAGGAGCTGCTCCTTGACAACCAGATTCTCCAGGCTCTGATGGCGGCTCCGCTATGGAAGTACTTTTTTGAGAAAGCCTATCTCAAGTGAAACTCTCCCATCCTTACGCCCATCCAGCCGCTCTGGACAATGGGAATCTTCTTTCCGTCCAGGTTGCGTTCAGTTTGGGGCTCGTCCATGAAGGTGTGTGAGTGACCGCCAACCACGATGTCTATGTTCCTTGTGGCGGCAACAAGCTGGGGGTCGGTGATGTCTCCGGGATTGTGCTCCGTGTAGCCAATATGCGTGAGGGCTATCACAAGGTCACACTGAGGGCGGAGTTCATTGGCATATTTCTGGACCGTGGGGATCATGTCGAATTCCGGGATACGGTTGGCGATGTCTCCGGCCAGCATGTCCTTTAGGGAGCACAGAACGCCGATGATGCCTATCTTTCGGCCCGCCTTTTCCACAATGACATAAGGCTTAATGTACTTACCCGCCTCAAACGGAGAGAAGTCGTAATTGCACACCACTACGGGAACTTCCAGGCCTGAGAGGACGTCTCCAAGTGCCTCTATGCCATTGTCAAACTCATGGTTTCCAAGGGTGATGGCGTCAAAGCCCATGGCGTTGATGAGGCTTACCTCCACCTTTCCGCCGAACTCCGAGAAGTAGGCCGAACCCTGACCGAAGTCTCCGGCATGGAGAAGGAGCACATTCCCGGGGCCGTCGGCCTTGCGGACGGAATCTATGTAAGCGGCCCTTTCAAGGGCGCCACCCATTCCGGCATACTCCCCTGTACGTTCAGGCTCCAGATGGCTGTGGGTATCGTTGACGTGGATTATGGTAAGCGCAGGCCTCTGGCTGCAGGCCGAAAAAAGCGCGGCGACGGCAAACGCAAATGCTAACTTTTTCATACTCTAGTCCTCCATGATTACGCGGCCGTCGGCCTTTGCTTCAATTACCTCTCCCCTGGCTTCTGCACCCTTCACATACCAAAGCATCACCTCTTTCAAAAGGACGGTGGAAAGTGTCACGTCTTCGGCCAGGGCACCTATATTCAGTTTGTCTCCGCCGTCAAGAAGGAAATCTATGGTGGTGACGTTGTAGATCTTCTTGGGATCTATGGGCTTTCCGCCAACAAGGGCGCTCTCCAACTTATGAGCCTTGACCTTCACGGTAGCCCCTGAGGTGGCCTGGAAGGCCTTTGTGCCGGCAAGCTGCTCCAAAAGGGCGGTTAGGTTCTCTCCCTTCATCTTCACATGGCACACATAGTTCTTGAAGGGGAACATGGAAGAGATGTCCTCCATGGTAATGGCTCCCTTTGGAAGAGGTACGCGGATACCGCCGAAATTGGTGACCGCAAAATCCATGGGCACGCCGAAAAGATCACTGCCATAGGCCCTGAGGGCATCGGCAAAGAGGTTCCCAAGAGGAAGGTCGGGGTCTGTGCGAAGATTGGCATACTCCCCTGCGCTGTGGCCGATGACGGTTTTGAGCGCCGTAAAATGGGGCTGAACCTCCATAAGGGCGGCGGCAACCTCCGCCACGGCGGAATCTTCACTGTACCTCACACCTGAAGGGGTAACGTAGGTGTCATCCTCAAAAGTACCAAGGGCTGTCCCGACATTCTCAAGCGTAACCGCCTGCGCACCAACCCTATGGCCATCCATAGGAACGGAGCGCCACTCCATCTGGGGGCCGCAGGATACCACGGTGGCAGCCACGGAAAGAAGAATGATTACTTCATTTTTAACCATTTCCAGAGGTCTTTAAAGGTTGATTTCTTGCCATACATGAGAATACCCACCTTATAGATTTTGGCCGATGCCCAGGCGCAAACCACGAAGGTTGCAACGAGGAGCACCATGGAAAGCGCAAGCTCCCAGCCCGGTACTCCGAAAGGAATGCGCGCCAGCATCACGATAGGCGAAGTGAAAGGAATCATTGAGCCCCAGAACACCAGCTGGCTATCCGGAGCCTTGAAGGCGTAGATGGCTATGAAGAAGCCCAGCAAGAGGGGTACGGTAACCGGAATCTGGAGCTGCGAGGTGTCGCCTTCGTTTTCCCCGGCCGACCCAATTGCGGCAAACAGCGAAGCATAGAGCAGATAGCCGAAGATGAAGTACACCAGGAACGCAAAGAGAATCTGCCCAAGGTTGATATTCCCAAGGGTACTCATGATAACGCCCATTCCCGAAGGTTCACCAGCGGCAACTGCCGTAGTGTCCGATGCCGCCGGAAGTGCCTGCTCCAGGGAAATGTCTCCGGGATGGAGGCCCTCAGGGGTAGCCATCTGCTGCATCATTTCCGTAGTGGCGTCGTCCTGCATCATGCCCATGATCTTGTCCTTGCCGATGATGCCACCGGCTATTCCCAGGATTACGCCCGTCAGGAGAATCCACAGCACAAACTGCGTAAGGGCCACAAGGGCTACGCCAAGGATTTTGCCGAACATAAGTTCCGTAGCCTTCACGGAAGACACCAGGACTTCAACCACACGCGAACTCTTTTCCTCTATGACAGAGCTCATTACCATGCCGGAGAAAAGGGCTATGAACATGTACAGAGCCATTCCAAGAATCATGGAAATGACCATGTAAACGCCAGATTCCGAAATCTTTTCCTCTCCGGTATCGGAGATGGTGTAACTGTGCACATGCACATTGGAGTGCACGCTGTGCATGATTTCCTCAAGGTTCTCTATGCCGTAAGAATCTATGCGGTAGGCCTCCACGGCGTCGTTGATTTTACCCTCTATGCTGCTGGAAGAATCCATGCCCAGCGGCTTTACGGAATAAGTATCGGCGGTAACGGTTTTGGCGGCCGAATCCAGCGGGGAGATGGTGAGGAGAATATCTATGCCCGCTGCGCCTAAATCGGCCTTGATGGCCTCTACGTCTGCACCGGCGCCCAAATCCTTGTAGGCAAGGACTTCTCCGCTCTGGAGGTAGGGCATCACTATTCCGGAATTATCCACTACACCAACCTGCTTGGCCTCTTCCTTGGTGCCGTACATGATGAGTGACGGCAGAATGGCTATTCCCGCAAAAAGGAGCGGGGTGAGGAAGGTGATGAGGAGGAAGCTCTTTTTCTTAACCTTGTTAAGGTACTCCCTTTCAATGACAATGCCTAATTTCCTGAAATTCATATGCTAGCCCTCCTGAGTTACGAGTTTGATGAAAATGTCGTTCATGCGCGGAATAACCTCCTTGAAGGAGTTGATGGTGACGCCCTGGCCGATAAGTTCCGTGAGCTTTGCGTTGACATCCGGGCGCGCCACAACAATGGTCTTGCGGTCCAGGGTGGAGTCCGTGTACTCAATCTCCACGTTGTCCTCCCCGTGCTGCCGGCGGATTTCGTCCGTGCCTCCGGTAACGACCAGACGGGCCTTGTTGATGAGGGCGATGTTGTCGCAGAGGGCCTCCACGCTTTCCATGTTGTGCGTGGAAAGGATGATGGTGGCGCCTTCATCCTTGAGCCGAAGGATCTCCGTGCGGATGATCTCCGCGTTTACGGGGTCGAAGCCGGAGAAAGGTTCGTCAAGGATCATGAGTGAAGGCTTGTGTACAACAGTTGTAATGAACTGAAGTTTCTGAGCCATGCCCTTTGAGAGTTCCTCA
>DGXO01000051.1:6633-9724 GCA_002395605.1 Bacteroidales bacterium UBA4230 | reverse complement strand
AACAATGACGGCACCTCCAAAGAGATTGTGAAGGTCCGGGTGAAGGGCGGCGTCTATCTCTTCGCCTATCGCATTCACCGGGGTGGCTATGTCGGGCATGGCACCGGAGGTCCTGAGCGCCTCCAGGATAGCCTTGCCGCGTTCAGATGCGTTGAGTTCGGCCCTGTCCCAGATTTTTTCATCTATGGTGGAGCCCATGGTACGTATCCGCTCAGACTGGTCGTCGCTCACAAGAGCAATGTCCCTGTTGTTATACATGTATCCGCCCACGGCCGTAACCTTTGGGAAGAAGTTTGCGACTGCTGTTTTCCTGTCATAACCGGCCATTTCCACGGCAGCCTTGTCCATGTCCAGCTGGCGGCTTGTCTCCACTGCCATTCTGCGGCAGTCCTCAAGGGTGATGACACGCTGTGCCAGGGAGACCTGGGTCATGAGGAGCATCAGTGATACAAATAATGAAAACCTTTTCATTTTACCATTCATTTTTTCGGCACGCTATAATGCAAAAAAGTTGCCTAAAACGGGAATGTCAGGCACCAAAAAGGAACTTATATTGGTATTTTGGTAGAATTTTAGTATTTTTGTGGCATGAACGAGAAACTCCTTGACGTAAATATTTCGCGCATTCTCTCCCTTACCGGGGTTGTGAATGAATATGTCCTTGGTACTGACATCGTCCTTGGTGAAGCCCACGGAGACAGGGTAAAGGATGAACAGAGCATATTGGATGTCCTACATTACCCGATAAGGCTGGACTGCTATGTTTTCTTTTTCCTCAGGAAAGGGCATATACGCCTTGAATACAACCTTGAAGCCCTTGAAGTGGGGGAAGGGACCCTCCTTGTTACGTTCCCCGGCAGTATAATAAGGATATCGGATTATGAAGAATCCAAGGTGGCGGACTCTGAGCTCTATTTCCTCATGGTCTCCGGAGAAATACTTGGAAAACTCCAGCCTTCAATACTCAGAAACCCCTGCCTGGTATTCTCTGAGGAGGATTACACCCTGGCCGAGGACTATTTCCACATAGCAAGGAGGGTGATGAGTTCTTCTCGTGAACGCAAGGAAGACATCATTGTGCCGCTCCTCTCCTCCTTTGCAAACCTGGTCTCCGGGGATGTCATGCTCCGTGAAAGCGAGCGTGGCCCGGCAAGCAGGCAGGAACTCCTCTACGAATCCTTCATAACCCTTGTTACGGAGCACCACATGAAAGAGAGGGGTGTGGCGTTCTATGCCGATAAACTGAATATCACCCCCAAGTATCTCTCGAGGGTGATAAAAAAAGTGTCCGGCCGCTCTGCGCCGGACTGGATAGATTCCTTTGTGATCCTGGAAGCGGAGAACCTCCTCAGGTACTCAGGCATGAGCGTGAAGGAAATAGCCTATGCCCTTAACTTCAACAGCCAGAGCCTCTTCTACAAGTTTTTCCTGTCACACACAGGGATGTCGCCGTCGGCCTACAGGTAATCAGGCAATGAAGCCCAGGATTCCGGAGATGTCGGAAAGCTCAAACGCCTTCTGCTCACCGGTTTCAAGGTTCTTCACATTTACGGTGCCGCCCTCAATTTCGGTGGAGCCGTTGATGGAGATGAACGGGATGGCCTTTTTCTGGGCGTAGTCAAACTGCTTTTTCAGTTTGGCGGCCTCCGGGTACACCTCTACGGCAACTCCTGCTTCGCGAAGCGCCTTTGCAAGGGGCAGCACATAACGGAGTTCGGCATCTCCCATTACGGCAAAAAGAAGCCTTGTAGACTGCTCCAGGGCCGAAGGGAAGAGGTCAAGGCCGGTGAGGACATCGTAGATGCGGTCTGCACCGAAGGATATGCCAACGCCCGAAAGGTCCGGGAGGCCGAAGATGCCGGTGAGGTTGTCGTAGCGGCCGCCTCCGCAAATGGAGCCGATTTCCCAGTCCAGAGCCTTTACCTCGAAGATGGCGCCGGTGTAGTAATTGAGCCCGCGGGCAAGGGAAAGGTCCATCTGGACCGGTGCCTTTACCCCGGCGGCGTCAATCAGGCCGAAGAGCTCTTCCAGCTCTGAGAGGCCCTTGAGACCTGTTTCAGAGGTGATTCCGGAAGCGCTGCCGCCCTCGAAGAGAGCCTTCATTGCGGCAAGTTTTTCGGCAAAACCACCCTCAAGCGAGAGAATCTGCTCTATGACGGCAATGCCCTCCGCGGAGATGCCTTTTTCGGCCATCTCTTCCTTCACCTTCTCTATGCCAATCTTGTCAAGTTTGTCAATGGCGACGGTTATGTCCACAACCTTGTCCGGGGCGCCGGCAATTTCCGCGAAGCCGGTGAGAACCTTGCGGTTGTTGATGTGGATGGCGACGCGCACGCCAAGCTTTCCGAACACGGCGTCCACCATCTGGACAAGCTCAAGCTCGTTCACCTGACTGCGGGAGCCGATAACGTCTACGTCGCACTGATAGAATTCGCGGTAGCGGCCCTTCTGGGGGCGGTCGGCTCTCCACACAGGCTGGATCTGGAAGCGCTTGAATGGGAACGAAATCTCATTCTGGTGCTGGACCACAAAACGGGCGAAAGGCACCGTGAGGTCATACCTGAGACCCTTCTCACATACCTGGGGCGTAAGCGGCTTGCTGCTATCCACGTTTGCAAAGGCGTCTCCGGAATTGAGGATACGGAAAAGAAGCTTGTCTCCTTCCTCACCGTACTTTCCAAGAAGCGTGGAGAGGTTTTCCATGGCAGGAGTCTGGATTTCCTGGTATCCGAAAGTGCGGAAAACGCTGCGGATGGTGTCAAAAATATAATTGCGGCGCGCCATGTCGGTTTGGCCGAAATCGCGCGTGCCCTTAGGTATGGAAGGTTTCTGAATGGCCATTTCACAAAAATTTTTGACAAAGTTACAATTTTTTGTCTTATCTTTGTAATCCATTTGCGAGATTAGCTCAGTTGGTAGAGCGTTGGCTTCCCAAGCCGAAGGTCGCGAGTTCGAGCCTCGTATCTCGCTCCCTCTAAAAAAGGCAGCTCTTAATCGAGTTGCCTTTTTTGTGTTCGGCCCTGTTTCGGGGCACATTATTCCCGGCCGTGGACCAGGTCTAAACTTAGGCCGAAACGACAGGTTCGAGCAC
>DGXO01000051.1:0-6485 GCA_002395605.1 Bacteroidales bacterium UBA4230 | reverse complement strand
GCGCGGAGGGGCCGAAACGACAGGCTCGAGCACAAAAACGCGGGCAAAACGTGCGCGGAGAGGCCGAAACGGCAGGTCCGAGCACAAAAACGACCCCCAAGTGTGCGCGAAGGGGAAAATACATTGTATTTCCCTGAAAATTACTAACTTTGCATATAGTTATGGAAAAAAGAAGGCGGATATTTGCTATACTTATGCTGGCGGTGTTCCTGCCGGCGTTTGCTGCGTCCGTCCTTCACCGGCATCCGGAAATCCACGTAACCGATACCCAGTGCGCCCAGTGCGTTCATCATCATCCGCATCAGGGGCACCTGAGGGCGTTTGACGGAGGCATATCAGACTGCGTCCTGTGTCATTTCCTGGGCCTGCCGTTTGTGGCGGCCATTGCCGCTGCGGTTCTCACGCCAGCAAAGAGGCCGGTTTCCATATATATATTTTGCAGCCGCTTCTCAGAGGCTCCTTTCCTTTCACATAACCGCTCCCGTGCTCCTCCTGTGTTTTCCTTAGTTTAGCTTCTTCAAGGAAAATATCTGAAAACAGGGAAAAATGATAGCAGAAATAGCAGTAGCTATGGCTGCTCTCCTTCTTTCAGAGGCCAAGGATACCACCGAGACCCTTGGGCCCGCCAAAGTGTTCGGCGAGTCCGTCAAAAGGGAGCTCATGCACCTTAGCCTTGGAAGCGTGGAAGTGGGCCATAACTTCATAGAGAACAACTTCTCCGGAACTCTCATGCAGAGCCTGAGCGCCATACCCGGCGTCCAGGCACGCACCATTGGCTCAGGCCAGTCCAAACCCGCCATCCGCGGGCTGGGATTCAACCGCATTGCCGTGGTGGTGGACGGAATCAAGCACGAGGGCCAGCAGTGGGGGGATGACCATGGCCTGGAGATAGACCAGTTTGCCATAGACCGGGTAGAGGTTATAAAAGGCCCCGGGGCCCTCATGTACGGCTCCGACGCCATTGGCGGCGTGCTTGGCATTTACACCAACTACCTCCCCGTGGAGCCTTTTGAAGGCCGCGTGAACATTTTCGGCCGGACAAACAATCTTTCGGCCGGATTGTCGGCACGCCTTCAGGGCCGAAACGACCATTTCTACTGGCGCCTGCACCTCACGGGCACGGACTACGCGGACTACAAAGTCCCGATTGACGAAATCGAGTACTACTCATACAGGATTCCGCTGAAGGACGGGACTCTCCGCAATACCGCAGGCAGGGAGGCCGATGCCGCCCTTACGCTTGGCTATGTGGGAGACAGTTTCCGAAACGACTTCAAGGTGAGCGAAACGTGGTCCAAGAGCGGCTTTTTCGCAAACGCCCACGGGCTGGAAGTGAGGCTCTCCGGCATCAACTACGACGCCTCCAGACGGGACATCGACCTTCCATGGCAGAGCGTAAACCACCTTGCCGTCCACAACCACTCGCATTACCACGCCAGCGGCTTTACTCTGGATGCAGATGTCGCCTGGCAGTGGAATCACCGCCAGGAGCGCTCCGAGCCCGTTTCCCACGGGTACATGCCCACCCCGCCCGATGACCTTGAGAGGGTTTTCAGCAAGTACACGCTTACGGGAAAACTCGGCTCAAAGGTGGAACTTTCGGCCGGTAACCAGCTTCAGGCTGGCCTGGATGCCGAATTCCAGCACAACCGCCGCGGAGGATGGGGCTTCATAATCCCGGACTTTGAAACCGTTTCCGGAGGGGTGTTTGTCATTGACCGCCACAAATTTTTGGAAGCCCTGAGCGTAAACGCCGGAATCCGCTATGACCACGTCTATACCTCCGTCCACAGCTATTCAGACTGGTTCACCACCCCGGACGACACCGGAACCCCTGTCTACAAACAGCGCTCTGGAGATATCCGGAGGCACTTTGACAGCTTTTCGTGGTCGGCCGGAATAACCTGGAGTCCCGGAAAATGGGTTGTCAAGGCAAATATCGGAAATAGTTTCCGTGTGCCCATCGCCAAAGAACTTGGGGCCGATGGCGTTAACTACCACATTTTCCGCTACGAAAAAGGCTCCCCGGACCTGTCTCCGGAGGAATCCTATGAGGTGGACATGGGGATAAACTGGGTTGGAGAACGCCTGACCCTAAGGCTGGACCCTTATTTCAACTGGTTTCCAAACTACATCTACCTGAGTCCAGGCTCCACATACTATGAAGGTCTCCAGATGTACACCTACACCCAGGCCCAAGTCCTGAGGACGGGTTTTGAGGCGCAGGCGGTTTGGAAAATCCTGAGTTTCCTTGAACTGGAAGCCGGCGCGGAGTACCTCTTTGCGCGCCAGATGTCCGGCGCCAAAAAGGGCTACACGCTTCCTTTCTGCCCGCCCTGGAAGGCCGATATCGCCTTGAAATACACCTTCCTTGAAGACGGCTATGTTTCCCTTGGAACCCGCATTGCAGGCGTCCAAAGGGAGATAGTTCCCCCGGAAAAACCAACCGAAGGCTGGTTCATCCTTAATCTTTCGGCCGGTAAGTCATTCACTCTGAAAAACACCGTCCTCAAAACGGGACTTCAGGTGGAGAACCTCCTTAACCGCCGATATTTCGACCATACAAGTTATTACAGATTAATAGGTGTCCCGGAGCCCGGCATCAATGCCTCGCTCATGCTGGGACTTGAATTTTAAAACGCCATGAAAACACATTCCGTTATTATATTCCTTGCACTTTCGGCCCTTTTGGCCTCTTGCTCTACAGAGAAAAAAGACATGACAGCGCCGGAGATAGTTTCGGCCGGGGAGGAAACCTCTCCGCTTAACTGCGCCGAATACCACCCCGGAGACATAATCCAGTTTGTATGGGCCTTCTCCGACGACGTTGAACTTGGCTCCTTCAACGTGGAAATCCACTCCAACCACGACCACCACACACATAGCACGGAGGCCGAAGACTGCCCGGAGCATCATCACGATGAAGGTGAAGAAGAAGGAGAACTCTGGATTTTCAACGAAGATTATCCCATCCCTTCCGGCCAGACCTATTACAAGACAAACATCCCCATTGCAGTACCTGCCAACGCCGCCCACGGAGAGTACCACTTCATGATAAGAGTCACGGATGCAGCAGGCTGGCAGCAGCTGCGCTCACTGGCCATCAATATCGGGGAATAGTCTTGCTAAATCGGCGGGGAAAGAGTATATTTGCACTCCACATATTACAACAATGGATAAAACAATAACACTTAACCCGAACGAGGTTGTTGCCTTCCTCCAGAAAAGGCCCGGTGAATTCACCAGGGCCGACCTCCTAAAATTCATCACTGAAAAAGGCATCCGCATGATTGACTTCATGTACCCCGCAGAAGACGGCAGGGTAAAAACTCTGAATTTCACCGTAAACAGCCTGGCCTATGCCGAAACCATCCTCACGGAAGGTGAACGCGTGGACGGGTCCAGCCTCTTCCCCTCTTTCATAGAGGCCGGAAACTCAGACCTTTACGTAATTCCGCGTTACCGCACCGCATTTGTGGATCCCTTCAACGAGATTCCCACCCTTTGCATGCTCTGCGACTTCTACGACAAAAGCGGAGAGCCCTTCGACTGCGGCCCGCACGCAACTCTCATGAGGGCCGAAAAAGCCTTCGAGGAGTCTACCGGAATGCAGTTCGAGGCCATGGGAGAACTGGAGTACTATGTCATTACCGAAGAAGACAGGCTCTTCCCCGCCACTGACCAGAAAGGCTACCATGAGTCCGAACCCTTTGCAAAGCTCAACGACTTCCGCCGCGAATGCATGGACCACGTTGCCAAAACCGGCGGCCAGATAAAGTACGGCCACTCCGAGGTTGGAAACTTCACCCTGGACGGCAAAGTGTATGAGCAAAACGAGATAGAGTTCCTCCCCTGCCCCCTTGACACCGCCGCAGACCAGCTTCTGCTTGCAAAATGGGTAATCCGCAACCTCGCCTACCGCTATGGCCTGGACGTAAGCTTCGCCCCCAAGATCACCGTTGGCAAAGCCGGCAGCGGAATGCACATCCACATGCGTCTCATGAAGGATGGCAAGAACGTAACCCTTGGCCCTGATTCCCGCCTCTCAGAGGAAGCACGCCGTGCAATCGCCGGCCTCATGACCATGGCTCCGTCCATCACCGCATTCGGCAACAAGAACCCTACGTCCTATTTCAGGCTTGTGCCTCACCAGGAGGCTCCCACCAACGTATGCTGGGGAGACTGCAACCGCAGCGCCCTTGTACGCGTGCCGCTCGGATGGAGTTCCGGAACCGACATGTGCTCTAAGGCAAATCCCATGGAAAAGGCCGCCGACCAAGACACCACCGCAAAGCAGACCTTCGAGATGCGCTCCCCGGACTGCAGCGCCGACATCTACCAGCTTATGGCAGGCCTCTGCGTCGCCGCCAGGATCGGCCTTGAGATGCCCCGTGAAAAAGCTCTCAAGATTGCCGAAGACACCTACGTTGACATGGATATCCACAAATCCGAGAACGCATCCAAACTTGCAACCTTGGCACAGCTTCCCACCTGCTGCGCGGAATCTGCCAATGCCCTTGAAAAAGCAAGGGCTGTCTATGAGCAGGCCGATGTCTTCAGGCCGCGCATGATAGACGGCATCCTCAAAGCCCTCAGGGCCCACGGAGACTCCGCACTTCATGCCGAAGCCCGCAAGAATTCCGGACTAATGAAGCAGCTTGTAGAGCAGTATTTCTACTGCGGATAGGATTTTTCAGCACAAATAATTCACCGGCCCGTTGCAATCACTGCGACGGGCCGGTTACTTAACCTAAACTTAAACTATGAAAAACTTCAGCACAAATATAGCAGATTGAAACAATATTTGCAATAGTTTAAGTAAAAAACAGGATTTATTACTCCTAATCACGTAAAATAATTTTAAGCACTTTTACGTCCTATTTATGCCTCATTTTAGCAAATTTAAGGATTAGGAGTTTGTCTCCGTACTGGTCAAAGTGCACTCTGGCCTTGAGATCCGGCACCTGACCGGTGATTTCCAGGATCTCTCCGGCGCCAAAACGGTTGTGCTCTATGCGGTCTCCGGCCTTGAAGGAAGACATGGGGTCCGGAACGAATTCAGGGTCTATTACGGGCGGCTTCAAGGATGCACGGTCTGCGCCGGGCATGACGCCGGCAGCACGGCGCTCCGTCACCGCCGGCCCCGACCGGCGGTCCTGAGAAGGAGTAACCGTGCGGCGGGTGGTGAAAGAGCCCCACCGGAAGCCCGGGGAGTCATCTACAGAGTCACGGCCGGAAATGTCGTTCTTTGCCAGAGGCCGGTCCAGGTACTGTGGTGCTATCTCACGGATGAAACGGCTAGGGGCATTGGACTCGTGCTTGCCGTTTCTCATGCGGGTATCGGCAAAAGAAACCGTAACGGCGCGCTTAGCCCTTGTGAGGGCAACGTAGAAGAGCCTTCTTTCCTCCTCTATTTCCTGAGGGGTGACCATCCAGCCGCCGGAAGGGAAAAGGTTTTCCTCCATTCCGGTAATGAAAACGTACGGGAACTCCAGGCCCTTTGCGGTATGAACCGTCATGAGAGCCACTTTGTTGGCCGATTCTTCGTCGGAGACATCTACATTTGAAAGGAGCGAGACATTCTCGAGGTAATCGGCAAGGGTGACTTTGGGAAGGTCTGAATCCGGGATTTCGGAGGCGTCTGAGACGGCGCCGTCCTCCACCATTGAATTTCGGAATTCCCCGTGAACTTCCTCAACGTAGGACTTGACGCTGTTGAGAAGTTCCTCAACGTTTGCGAACCTGGACTGGCCCTCAACGGAAGTATCGGCCTTGTAGAAAAGGTAAAGACCGCTTTCCTGGGCGAGGGTCATGGCAAAGTCGTAGGCATCCGAACTTGATTCGGCTGTCTTTAAAATCATGGTGCAAAATGCACGGATTTTGGCCACTGCGGCATCCCTGAGGCCGCAATTCTCCAGCCCCGGCAGAGAAGCCGCCGCAAAAAGCGACACTCCGTTTTCGCGAGCTGCGGCCGAAAGGGCATTGAGGGATGTGTCCCCTATCCCCCTGGCGGGCTTGTTGACTATGCGCTTGAAGGATTCGTCGTCGTTGACGTTTACCGCCAGCTTGAAATATGCCATCATGTCCTTGACTTCGGCTCTTTCAAAGAATGAATTGCCGGAGTATATCATGTAGGGGATGTTGCGACGCCGAAGCTGCTCTTCAAGGGCCCTGGACTGGGCGTTGGTACGGTACAGGACGGCAAAGTCCTGGTACTGCGCGCCGTCCGTGCGTATGCGCTGCAAAATGGCCGAAGCCGTTTGCATGGCCTCTTCCTGCTCAGTGAAGGAACGCACCACATGAATGAGTTCCCCTTTGTCGCCCATGGAGATGCAGTCCTTGGGGATTCGGCCTTCGTTGCGGGCGATGAGGGTGTTTGCCGCATTCACTATGGTTTGGGTGGAGCGGTAGTTGTTCACCAGGCGGAAGATGCGGGCACCGGGGAAATCCTTCTGGAAATTGAGGATATTCTGGATCTGGGCGCC
>DGXO01000006.1 GCA_002395605.1 Bacteroidales bacterium UBA4230 | reverse complement strand
AACCCGGAGATTGGAACCATCCGGGAGTCCTTCTTCTACAATCAGCTGAGCAGAGTCTGCAACGTATATTATCCATCCAAAGGCGATTTTCTGGTGGACGAAAAGTACCTGTTTGAAGTAGGAGGTCCCGGAAAGAGCTTTGAACAAATAAAGGATATAGATAATAGTTTTTTAGCCATTGACGGCGTAGAATTCGGCCGTGGGAATAAGATTCCGCTTTGGTTGTTTGGGTTCTTATATTGACATTGTTGTCCCATTGTTGTACCCAAATTTTAGATTTTTTTGTATTAAATTGAAATACAACTAATTGCAAGCTTGCAACGGAAGTTTCCTAAACTTTAAATCGAGGTTCGATTCCTCGTGGGGCTACAGAAAAAGCCAGGCAGTTCGCCTGGTTTTTTTGTTTTTTTGCTATCTTTACAACATAAAAGTAAGATTGTATGAAAAAGAGTTTTTTAGCGGCAGCCATGGCGGTGATCCTTATGGCCGCGGGTTGCAAAAGTGCAAATAATCAAAACACAGATACCATGACAAGCAATGAACCACTGAAGGAAGTTGCCGGCCGCAAGAATTTCGGCCCCAACCATGCCCTTGTAACCACCCCTCAGCCCTGCGTGATGATAGCCACCTGGGATGCAAATCACACCCCGGACGTCATGATGGCTGCCTGGGCCGGACAGTACGACGCCAAGCAGATAGTAATCTCCCTTTCCAAGCATAAAACCACTGAGAACCTGGAACTTACAGGTGCGTTCACCGTCAGTTTCGCAGATATCCACACCGTGGCCGAATCCGACTACCTTGGCATTGTGAGCGGCAATCAGGTGCCGGACAAGGTAGCCCGCGTGGGCTTCACCGTAACGCCCAGCCCCAACGTGGACGCCCCCATCATCAACGAGTATCCTCTTACCCTTGAATGCAAGGTGGTAAGTTGGAAGGACGGCATCCTTGTAGGTGAGGTTGTGAACCAGAGTGCCGATGAAAGTATCCTTACAGACGGAAAGGTGGACCTTGCAAAGCTCCAGCCCATTGTCTTTGACGCAGCTGGAATGTGCTACCGCTCCATCGGAGACGTCGTCGGCGGTGCCTGGAATGCCGGAAAGAAATTCAGTGAGTAACTCCCTAATACCTTTTTGCTATGAGAATGGACGGCAGGCGTGAGAGCCGCAACGTAGAAGACCGCCGCGGCATGAGCGGCGGCGCAAAGGCCGGCATGGGAATCGGCGGAATTGCCATCGTGGCAATTATCACCCTCCTTATGGGCGGGAACCTGGGGGATGTCCTTAGGGTAGTGCAGGGTGCGGGCGGCATCGGCACCGTTTCCGAGCAGTCCTATGAACCCACGGAAGAGAACGAGGCCCTTGCCAAGTTCTCCCGCCAGATCCTTGCCTCCACGGAGGATGTCTGGAGCGCCTACTTCCGTCAAAACGGCCTTGGAGAGTACCGTAACCCCACCCTGGTGCTCTACACCGGCACCACTTCCACCAACTGCGGTCAAGGTCAGGCCGCCATGGGTCCCTTCTACTGCAGCGCAGACGAAAAACTCTACATAGACCTTAGTTTCTTCTCCAGCATGGACACCCAGCTTGGCGCAGACGGAGATTTCGCCTACGCCTATGTCATTGCCCATGAGGTAGGCCACCATGTCCAGAATCTTGTGGGCACACTTGGAGAGGCCCATTCCCAGATGGCCCGCATGAGCAAGACAGATTCCAACCGCATGAGCGTGCGCATAGAACTTCAGGCCGATTTCTACGCCGGCGTATGGGCCCACTATGAGAGCTCAATGTTCTCCTCCATCGAGGACGGAGACCTTCAGGAGGCCATCCGCTGCGCTTCCGTGATTGGCGACGACTACCTCCAGAAAAAGGCCCAGGGCTATGCCGTCGAGGAATCCTTCACCCACGGCACCGCCGCCCAGCGTATGCGTTGGCTCAAAAAAGGCATGCAAACCGGAGACCTTCGCCAGGGCAACACCTTCTCCCTTAGGGATTCCGAGCTTTAGTCCTGCCCCTTATCCATTTCTAGCGGGCCCAGACCTCGTCGGTGAAGATGAATCCGGGGGCTCCGGCGCCGGGGTGCCACTCCGGGATTGTGCCTATGTTCACGGCGTGGATTTTCACATAGCGGGCCGAACAGTTAACGGAAAGTTCGGCATCCCACACCTGGACGGTCATGTCGCGTTCGTCAACGGTGTTTTCAACCCGGCCTGCGGGAGTGAAGGTTACGCCGTCCGAGGACACAGAGAATTCCACATGCTTCGGCATCCAGATCCAGGAGCGGGCGTCCTGGCAAAAGCCGGCTCCTACAACGCTCAGGGGCCTTTCTTCAAGAAGGTCAAGGACCGCCACAAAGTCTGTGTCCTGGTAGCCCTGCCAGCCTCCGGTGCGCCAGTTGATGCTGCCGCGGGTACCGTCTATGAGCCCGGTGTCTCCGCCTGCATTGTACTGACGGCTGTAGCGGGTGAGAATCTTGATGGCGCGGTCTTTCTGTACCTGCCGGACACTGCACTTAGTTACAAAACTGCGGCGGGCGTTCTTTACTGACCAGGCCTCAAGGGTACATGGCTCCGTGACGGTAAACGGTCCGGTGTAGAAGGTTTCGGCCCCGCCGGCAATGCTGTAGAAGATGGCGCCTTCGCCCTTTATGGCAACTTCCAGGGAATCCGTGAAGATGTCGCTCCCCATCACGAAGGCTGGATTGGTGACAATGCCAGGGAAGGAGATCTCTCCGCTCGCTTCGCTCGGTCGAGATGACAAAGGGGCATCGCCACGTTTTGTCATTTCGAGCGAAGTCGAGAAATCTCCCACCGGACAAACGGGGTACTTCCCAATGGAGGAAAGCACGTACCAGGCGCTCATCTGGCCGCAGTCGTCGTTGCCGCAAAGGCCGTCGGGGGCGCTGGAGTAAAGGGTTTCAAGGATTTCATTCACGCGGGCCTGCCGTTTTTCAGGTTTGCCTATGGCGTCGTAGAGGTACGCCACGTGGTGGCTAGGCTCGTTTCCGTGGGCATACTGACCGATTAGCCCGGTGATATCGGCCTGGGTTCGGCCGGTAGTTTGCTCCGGAGCCTCGAACAAGGCATCCAGACGAGCCTCAAAGGCCTCAGGGCCACCAAGGGCTTCAATGAGCCCGGGGATGTCGTGGGGTACAAAGAAACTGTACTGCCAGGAGTTTGCCTCCGTGTAGTTGTTGTTCACTTCCCTTGGGTCAAAAGGCTTGAACCACTGTCCGTTAAGCCTTGCGCGCATGAATTTGGTCTCAGGGTCCAGCAAGTTTTTCCAGTACTGGGAACTCTCCATGAACTTCCGGTACTCTTCCATGTGCCCAAGCTTCAGGGCAACCTGCGCCACGCACCAGTCGTCAAAGGCATATTCAAGGGTCTTGGACACGCTCTCGTGCTCGTCATCGGCCAGTACAAGGCCGTTTTTACGGAAACTGTCCAGGCCGAATTCCGGATTGTTCGCGCTTGCAACCAGCGCCTGGAAAGCATGCTCGTAGTCAAAGCCGGTGAGGCCGCGGGCAATGGCATCGGCAATGACGGGAGCGCTGTTATAGCCTATCATGCAGTTGGTTTCATAGCCGGAGAGTTCCCAGACGGGCAGTTTTCCGGCTTCGTCGTAGATGGAAAGCATGCTTCTTATGAAATCCACAGAACGCTCCGGCTCTATTTCCATAAGCAGCGGATGAAGCCCCCTGAAGGTATCCCAGAGGGAGAAAACGGTGTAGCGTTCCCAGCCTTCGGCCTTGTGGATTTGGCCGTCCATACCACGGTATTCCCCATTTACGTCTGAATAGAGAGTGGGGTGGATGGCGGTATGGTATAGGGCCGAATAAAAACGCCTTTTATGTTCTTTGTCCTTGTACGGACACTTGACTTTCCCAAGATACGCCTCCCAGGCCTTTCCGGTGGCTTTTTTCTGCTCTTTCAAGGACTTAGGGTAATCGCTCATGAGGTTTTCCTTGGCATTCTGCCATGACACTGAGGAAATGCCAACCCTCACGGTAAGTTTTTTCCCGGGGAAGAAGATGTTGGCAGATGGGCCCACAATTCCTTTCCCAAGCGCCTTCTCCGAGAACTCCATATAGAAGTATACCCTCTGCCCGCGGGCCCAGCTGCTGGAAGTGCGGTGCCCGTAGCACACATTCCCTTTTACGTTTATCTCATAATCGTCAAGAGGATCCCTGTGCCGAAGGTCCACTGTGATGCTGGCCGGCCCGGAGAACTTGTATTCGTGCATGGCACTCCTTCGGCCTGCAGTTAGTTTTGCCTCAACGCCGGTGTCTTCCAAAAACACCTGGTAGTACCCCGGAGAGGCTTTTTCCTTTTTGTGGGAGAAGTGTGACGGCTTACCCCCGGGAGTGATGAGGATATCGCACCAGTCGTCGCAACCAGTACCGCTGAGATGTGTATGGCTGAAGCCGTAAATCACGGAATCTGAGTAGTGGTATCCGCTGCATCCGTCCCAGTCTCCGGCCTTGGGCCTGGTGTCAGGACTCAGTTGAATCATGCCGAAGGGGTAAACCGCCCCCGGGAACGTGTGGCCGTGGGCGTCCGTACCTACAAACGGATTCACAAACGGCAAAAGCGAGGCAAGAATTGTGGCTATAAGTGTCATCATACCACAAAATTAGCAAAAAATCCACTCGTTCAGCAATTCCGGGCACGAAAAGGGCCCCAAAACGTGCTCGGAGGCGGCAAAACCATGGGGCCGAGCACGAAAAACACCTCCAAACGTGCGCGGAAAGGGCGGGGGAGTGGAAATGCTGACAAGTTTGTAGGATTCCCGAAAATATGCTAACTTTGCAAGATATGGGAAAAAGGTTTACCATAGTGGCCGTAACGGCCGTAGCCATTCTTCTTGCGGGAATAGCATTTGCCGTTTCACGGCTGTATTCCCCCTCTAAAGGGGAATCTCGCACGCAGCTTTCCTCGGACTGGACAATCCTTGGCGCCATCCCCTCGGACGCCGTGGCAGTATTTGTTTTTGACGGCTCTTCAAAGGCCGCAAAAGTGCTGTCCGACTCTACCGGCCTCGTTGCCGCCGCCCTGGCTCCGGACAGCCCGGCTTTCATGGACTTCCTTCGCCAGATAAGCCGTAGCAGGATGGCCGTTTCGCTCCACAACAGCGGCTCGCTGGTCCCTCTTGTGGCCGCTGAAATGCAGGCTGCCGATTCCATTACAAAGGTGAGGGCTGCCGCCGCCGGTCTCAAACTGAGGGAAAAGGACGGATATGTGATAGCCTCTCGCTCGGAGACCTTTGTCAACGCTTCGGCCCGAAACCTTGAGGAAGGTACCTCCGTAATGGGCTCCAAGAGCCTTCAGAGCCTTCTTCCCCGCGTATCAGGCGCCGCGTTGGTGCTTGTAAACCACTCTCACGCTCCCAAAATCACGGATGTATACGCTTCAAGGCAAATCCGCACAAAGGCCGGCTTTGTCAAGGACCTTGCCCCTTGGAGCGCATGGAACATACAAGTCCCTGAAAAAGACAATATTACCTTAAAAGGAACAAGCACGGAAGGCACTGCATCCGGAAGCTGGTTCAAGGCTTTCAAGGGCCATGGCGCCCAGGACGCCCTCTTCCCGGAGGCCCTTCCGTACTTTGCCGGCACCGCCGTCAGTTTCCCCGTCCAGGACATTGCTGGGGTAATTGCCGCCAGAAGGTCCTATGAAGACGGCATCGGCCATCTCAATGCTTTCACAAAGGCCCTCAAGGCACGCCCCGCCGGTGACATCACCGTGGAGGAATGGATAAAGAGCCTTCAGCCCAAGGAAATTGTAAGGGCTTCTTTCCGTGCCGAAGACGGTGTGAAGCATGAGGTCCTGCTTCTTCGCTCAGGCAAGGACCTTAAACTTGGCAAGGAGCAGCGCAACCCCTACAGGGGCTGCCTTGCACAGGTTTTCGGAGAAGAATTCGCCGTTGAGGACAGCTTGTACACATCCGTCAATTCAAAGTGGATGCTTTTTGGAGACTCTCCTTCCATTCAGGCCTTTGAGGACAAGGAGTTTCTTGGCTACACCCTCAAAGACCGCCTCTCGGATGCCTCCATCCCAGCCCCCAAGGGCTTTGTGGCTTACGCATCCATTTCCGACGAACCTTCCGTTGTCACGGACATCCTAAGTTCCCGCATGGCTTCTCCCATAGAGGCTTTCGCAAAGGGCGCAGGATATGCCCCGGCATTTGTCCAGGCCGATCTCTCCGGAGAACTTCCTTCCGTGACCATACGCCTTGACAAACGTGCCCTCAAGGGCACCAAGGTCCAGGTGCTTGAAAGAGATACCACGGTTGTTGTTCCCACAGGGTATTTCCCCGTAAAGAACTACACTACCGGCAAAACCAACCACCTTTACCAGAACTCCCACGGCGCCATATGCCTCAACGACGAAAACGGCAAGGGCGTCTGGGGCATACCGTTCAAGGGCTCCCTTTGCGGCAGGGTGCAGAACGTGGACTACTTTGCAAACGGCAAAATCCAGTTCCTGTTTGCCTCCGGAAGCAAGCTCTACCTCCTGGACCGCCTTGGCCACTGGGTAAACGGTTTCCCCGTAGAGGTTGGGAAGGAGATACTCCTTGGCCCCGACGCCTATGACTTCACCGGCGCCGGCGGCTATACCGTAATGGTGCTTCACAAAGACAATACCCTTGAGCGCTACAACCTCCACGGTAAAAAGCCGGAAGGCTGGAAGGGCATAAAAGCCCCGGAAACCGTAAAGAATCTTCCGGAACTCCTGGAAGTGAAGGAGAAACGCTTCTGGGCCGTGCGCACCTCTGTCCGCACCCTTGTCTATCCCTTCGAGGGCGGAGATCCTCTTGTAAGCGGGGAAGGCGGCAAGATGATAAAGCCGGATTCAAAGCTTACCGTAACCTCCAAGGGAATAAGTGCCGAATGCTACGACGGCCGTGAAAGAGACTTTAAGTTGAACTAAAACCTACACCTGTCCATATATGGAATTCAAATCTGTAAACAAAATCCTTCAGGAAAGCATAGTCCGCAACTGGGACCGCCCTTGCGTCACCAACTACCAGGGCATGACCCTGGCCTACCGTGACGTCGCCCGCAGAATTGCCAAGCTTCACATAGCTTTTGAGCAGTGCGGCCTGAAGAAAGGAGACAAAGTGGCCATCTGCTCCCGCAACCAGGCCAACTGGGGCGTGAGTTTCCTGGCAGCCATAACCTACGGCGCCGTGGCCGTTCCCATCCTTCATGAGTTCAAGCCCGGCAACATCCACTACCTTGTAAACCACTCCGAGGCCCGCGTCCTGTTTGTCGATGATGTAATCTGGGAGGGCCTCTCTGCCGAAGAAATGCCGGACCTTTCCGTGGTGGTCCAGATCAACACCTTCAAGTTCCTCCATGCAAAGTCAGAAGAGCTTGCAGCCGTGAGGGAGCATCTCAACGAGGAATTCGGCCACAGGTATCCAAACAACTTTGAGCCCGAGGACGTAAATTACTATGAGGACAGCGCCGAAGAACTTGCCATCATCAACTACACCTCCGGCACTTCCGGTTTCTCCAAGGGCGTGATGCTACCCTACAGGGCCCTGTATTCAAACATCCAGTTTGCCGCAGAGGACGCCTGCCCCATGCTCAAGGCCGGCATGAACGTGGTTTCCATGCTGCCTTCGGCCCACATGTACGGCATGATGTTCGAGTTCCTGTTTGAGATGACTATCGGCATGCACGTGCACTTCTTAAGCCGCGTCCCCAGCCCCAAGATCATCATGCAGGCATTCCAGGAAATCCACCCGGACATTATCATTGCGGTGCCTCTGGTGATAGAGAAGGTTTACAAGACCAAGCTCAAGCCGCTCATCGACAAAACTAAATACTACCGCCGCATTCCCGTCCTTGGCCCTGCCATCGAGAAGAAGTTCTGCACGGAGCTCACCAGCGCTTTCGGCGGCAAGTTTGAGGAAGTTATCCTTGGCGGAGCGGCCTTCAACCCGGAAGTGGAGAAATTCCTCCACAAGATAGGCTTCCACTATACCGTTGGCTACGGCATGACAGAGTGCGCCCCTATCATCGGCTATGCCCACTGGGACAAGGTGAAAGTGGGAAGCGCCGGCCGTGCCGCCCTCAATATGCAAATCCGCATAGATTCCCCGGATCCCCGGAACGTACCCGGAGAGGTTCAGGTGAAGGGCCCCAACGTGTGCCTTGGCTACTACAAGAACGAAGACGCCACAAAGGCTTCCTTCACGGATGACGGCTGGTTCCGCACCGGAGACATGGGCGTCCTGGACCAGGACGGCTACCTGTTCCTGCGCGGCCGCTCCAAGTGCATGGTGCTTGGTCCTTCCGGCCAGAACATCTACCCCGAGGAACTTGAGGCAACCATCAACAACTTCAATTATGTGGTGGATTCCCTTGTGGTTGAGGATGACGGCGGCCTCACCGCCCTCATTTACCCGGACTGGCACCAGGGAGAACTTGACGGCTACTCCAGGCATGAATTCAAGAAGCGCATCACAGACCTTCTCCCGGAAATAAACAAGGAACTTCCCGTCTATTCCCAGATCAAGAAGATTGAGCTCATGCCCGAAGACTTCGAGCGCACCCCCAAGAAGAGCATCAAGCGTTACCTCTATCAGCGTAACTAGCATATATGGACATTACAAAATTCGACACCAGTTACCTTAAGATGGCCGAAGTATGGGCCCAGAACTCTTACTGCAAGCGCCGTAAGGTGGGAGCCCTCCTTGTGAAGGACCGCACCATCATCTCCGACGGCTACAACGGCACGCCCTCCGGCTTCGAGAACATCTGCGAAGACGAAAACGGCGTTACCAAGCCCTATGTCCTTCACGCGGAAGCCAATGCAATCACCAAGGTGGCCAAAAGCGGCAATAGCTCCGAGGGCGCAACCCTTTACGTGACTGCTTCCCCCTGTGCCGAATGTGCCAAACTCATAATCCAGTCAGGTATCAGCCGTGTTGTGTACCGTGACGCTTACCGTCTCACGGATGGCATAGACCTTCTCAAACGGGCCGGTATCCTAGTTGAGCAGAAAGGCAATGAGTAAAAAGACAGTTCAGATTCTTCAGATAGTGGTGGGCGTCATTTTCGGCGCCCTCATTACTCTTACTGTAGTGCGGTACCGTGAGTCCCAGCACATGATTTCAACGAAGTACCGTGACTGGCAGAAACTCAACGCCATCCTGCAGGTGGTGGAAGGCAATTACGTAGACACCTTTTCCCGCTCTGCCGTTACCGACGCCGCCGTGGCCGCGGCCCTTTCCCGTCTTGATCCCCATTCGGTGTACATGCCTCCAGTGGAGCGTAACGCATCTGAAGAGGAACTTGCCGGGAACTTTGACGGAATCGGCATACAGTTCAACGTCCCCAACGACACTGCGATAGTTCTGGAGGTTATCCCCGGCGGCCCCTCGGAGAAAGTGGGCCTCATGATAGGAGACCGCCTGCTTAAAGTAGACGACAAGGTGATTGCCGGCGTGAAGTTCCCTCAGGACAGCATGGTGCGCCGAATAAAGGGCCCCTCCGGCACGAAGGTTACCATAACGGTCCAGAGGCAGAAAGAAGTCATTCCCTTTGAAATAACCCGTGGGAAAATTCCCATGCACAGCATGGACGCAGCGTTCATGGTCTCCGACACCGTGGGGTATCTCCGCCTTGGGAAGTTCTCCCGCACCACCTACGAGGAATGCCACAAGGCAGCCCTGAAGCTAAAGGAAGAGGGCATGCGCCACCTTGTCTTTGACATCCGCGACAACTCCGGCGGCTATCTGGACCAGGCCCTCCTTGTTTCCAACGACTACCTCTCCCGCGGAGACACCATAGTATATATGGAAGGCCGTCATCGTTCCCGTGAAGTTTTCCGTGCCGACGGCAGGGGAGACCTCAAGGACATCGGCCTCACCATCCTTATCAGCGAGAATTCGGCTTCGGCCTCTGAAATCTTTGCGGGAGCCGTGCAGGACAACGACCGCGGAACCATCATCGGGCGCCGCTCCTTTGGAAAGGGCCTTGTGCAGGAGCCTTTCGTGTTCTCTGACGGTTCCGGCCTCCGTCTCACGGTGGCAAGGTATTACACCCCTTCCGGCAGGTGCATCCAGAAGCCCTATGGGGCCGAAGACAATTACAACTACGACATCTACATGCGTTACATGGACGGAGAGGTGTTCAGCGCCGACAGCGTGAAGCTTGACACCACGGACGTCCACCGTACCCGCAGCGGCCGTATTGTTTACGGTGGCGGCGGCATCATGCCGGATGTCTTTGTGCCCGTGGACACCACAAGGGCCTCCAGGTACTTCATTGAGTGCAACAAGAAGGCCGCCCAGATGAGGTTCGCTTCGGCCATATTTGACCGTTATGCCGAAAAACTCAGGAGCATTGACAGCTATTCCGCCATGGACCGCTTCCTGAATGGGCTCAACCTTAAAGTTGAATTCCCCGCCTTCACCAAAAAAGAGGGCATCGGCTGCACAGAGGCCGAATGGGACGAAACCGCGCCTTATCTTGTGCCCCAGCTTCACGCCCTTATAGCAAGGTATTCAAAACTTGGGGAAAACGCGTTTTACAAGTACTACCTTCCCGTAGATGACACGGTGAAAAAAGCGCTGGAACATTTTTAGCTCCATCATACAGGGCGCCAGGTGCAAAAAGGGGGTGTTTTTGCACCCGAGGCAGCCGCTGACCGGGTTCCAGGTGCAAAAAGAGGGTGTTTTTGCACCCGAGGCATGATTTGCGGCCTTTTTTTGAGACGGGGTTGAGGATAGCGATTTTATTTGTACCTTTGTGTGTTATGAGCGAGTATATTGTATCGGCCCGCAAGTACAGGCCGGATTCCTTTGAGTCGCTGGTTGGCCAGGACACCATTGCAAGGACGCTGTCAAACTCCATCAAGAGGGGGCAGCTGGCACACGCATACCTTTTTTGCGGCCCCCGCGGCGTAGGAAAAACCACCACGGCGCGTATCTTTGCCAAGATGATAAACTGCTCAAACCCGGGCCCGGACATGGAGCCCTGCGGGCAGTGCGAGTCTTGCGTGAGTTTTCAGGAGGGCCGAAGCTACTGCATCCATGAGCTGGACGCAGCCTCCAACAACTCCGTGGAGGACATCAAGGCCCTCATGGACCAGGTGCAGGTGCCGCCTCAGGTGGGAAAGTACAGCGTGTACATCATAGACGAGGTGCACATGCTGTCCCAGAGCGCTTTCAACGCCTTCCTCAAAACCCTTGAGGAGCCCCCTGCACATGCCATCTTCATCCTGGCCACAACTGAAAAACACAAGATACTCCCCACCATCCTCAGCCGCTGCCAAACCTACGACTTCAACCGTATCAGCATCTCCGACATGGTGAAAAACCTTAGGGGAATTGCGGAGAAAGAAGGCGTTACCATAGACGACGAATCCCTCCACGTAATAGCCTCCAAGGCCGATGGCGCAATGCGCGACGCCCTCACCATCTTTGACCAGACGGTGGCTTTCTGCGGAACCAATGTTGTCTACGAAGACGTAAAACGCAACCTGGGCGTGCTGGATTACCACTACAGTTTCTCAATTGTAGACGCCGCCCTTTCCGGAGACTACGCTACGTGTTTCAAAATACTTGACGAAGTCCTTGCAAAAGGGTTCAACGCCCTCCACTTTGTGGGATCCCTCAGTGAGCACCTCCGTAACCTTGTGGTGGCCAAAACCGGCGGTCTGGAGCCCCTCCTGGAGCTTCCGGATTCCCTCAAGCAGCAATACTCGGAGCAAGGCGCCCGCACGTCGCTGGCCTTCCTGTATCAGGCCCTTGGCATTACCACGGCCTGCGAAACCGGTTACAAGGCTGCCGTGAATCCCCGCCTGCACATAGAGTTCACCCTCATGCGGCTGTGCTTTATCCAGAATAAACCGGAAGGCGCACCTGCAGGGGCAGAGGCTCCTGCTTCCGCGTTGCTTCGCAACCCTGTCCGGGCAAATGCTCCAGCAGAAGCCTCTGCCCCCGCCGCTTCGCCCCGCAGGAGAGCAGCCAAAACTGGTTCGGCCCTTTCCATGAGTGCAATTGCAGTGGAGAAGCCGGAAGAGACTCCCGCTCAGGCCGGGAGTGACCAAGCCGAAGACACCAGCCTGCCCCAGGACGACGCCGTGCGTCTCAAGTGGAAGGAACTTGCCGGGCAGTACACGTCCAAACCCCGTCTTGCCAGCATGCTTTCCAGCGGAGAGATCAATCTCAGTGAGGCCGAAGGCGTGAAAATTGTAGAATTCGTGGTAATGAACGAGGCCCAGAAGCTATGGGTGGAGGAAAAGATGCAGCGTGAGCTTGAGACAAAGCTCCGCGAACTCCTTTCCTGCCGGAAAATCAACATTGTGGTTGCCGTCACCCCTGAGAAGGAGAATGCCGAAAAAGTGCCCTACATGCCGGAAGAGAAGGCGAAGGACCTCATGGAAAAGAACCCCGCCGTACGTGACTTTGTTGCAGAACTCGGCCTTGACACTAAGTAAATATGAAGTTAATCGCAGATAAAATTGTAAAGAAATACGGTGTCCGTACCGTTGTGAAAGGCGTATCCATGGAGGTGCAGCAAGGAGAGATTGTGGGCTTCCTTGGGCCCAACGGTGCCGGTAAAACCACCAGTTTCTACATGATTACGGGGCAGGTCAAGCCCAACGGCGGCCGTATTTACATCCAGGACGACGACGGCACCATGACTGAAATAACCACCCTGCCCATGTACAAGAGGGCCCAGAGGGGTATAGGCTATCTCCCCCAGGAGGCTTCCGTATTCCGTCAGATGAGTGTTGAAGACAACATCATGTCTGTAATGGAGGTGTCGGACTCTACAAAGGGGATGACAAAGGCCCAGAGGATAGAGCGCATGGAAAGACTCATAGATGAGTTCAACCTTTCCAAGGTGCGCAAATCCCGCGGCATTCAGCTCTCCGGTGGTGAACGCCGCCGCTGCGAGATTGCCCGTGCCCTTGCCGTAGACCCCAAGTTCATTCTCCTGGACGAACCCTTTGCAGGTGTTGACCCCATTGCCGTGGAGGATATCCAGTACATTATCGCAAAACTGAAGTACCGCAACATCGGCGTTATCATAACAGACCACAACGTTGGTGAAACCCTTGCAATCACAGACCGCGCATACCTTCTCTATGAGGGCGTCATCCTTCAGGCCGGGACCCCCGAGGAACTTGCCGCCGACGAAGACGTCCGCACCAAATACCTTGGCTCCGGCTTTGTCCTCAAGCGCTCCAAGAGTGTGGAGAGGGCCCGCGCAGAGGTGGAACATGAGCACCACGTTTAAGTTTGGCACGCCTCTTGTATTAACTATAGCCGGTTAGTTTTAAGTTGGTTTAGTTAATATTTGGCAAAAGAAAAGGGTTGACTCCGAATGAGTCAACCCTTTTTATTCTAAAAGGTGCTACAGCTCTTACTGCTCCTCCTGGAGACGCAGATGCTGTACATAGATGGCCTTCTGTTTGGCCATGCGCTTGATCACTGAAGGCTTTTCAAAGTTCTTGCGGGAACGAAGCTCACGGACAGCACCGGTCTTTTCAAACTTACGCTTGAATTTCTTAAGGGCTCTCTCGATGTTTTCTCCTTCTTTGATGGGTACGATGATCATGCTTTTACACCTCCTTTTTCTTAAATGGGCTGCAAAGTTATAATTTTTTTGCTGACCTGCAAAATTTTTTACTAAATTTGTGGGTAACATAAATGTTAGTATATGAAAAAGACCTCTCAAACCTATCCCTGGAAGTTCGCCTCGGTAGGCGGCACCGTTCGTGTGAATATCCAAAGCGGTGAGGATATCCGCCATCTTGGAGAACTTGACCGCAAGCTCTGGACCGTTCTCAGCTGCCCTACACAGGGCCTGGAGTTTGACGAAAAAACCCTGAAGTACATAGACACTGACGCAGACGGCAAAATCCGCGTAGATGAAGTCATCAAAACCGCCCAGTGGCTCACCCGTGTCATCAAGGACGCAGACTCCCTCCTCAAGGGCTCCGA
Source organism: Bacteroidales bacterium UBA4230 (assembly GCA_002395605.1). GTDB lineage: Bacteria > Bacteroidota > Bacteroidia > Bacteroidales > UBA932 > Cryptobacteroides. The sequence continues at coordinate 2,133 of DGXO01000006.1, read as the reverse complement.
CACCCTTGAGTTCTCAAACTTCAACGAGTCCGACCCAGATGGCGCAAGGCTCCTGTCTTCGGCCCGCCAGATTCTCAAGAACCTTGGCCTGGAGAAAGAGTCCATTTCAGTGGAAGACACCGCCGACTACACCAAGATCTTTGCCGACACCAAGTTCAACGGAGACGGAATTGTGACACCGGCTTCGGCAGGGGAGGATGAGGCCCTTTCAAAGCTCATAGAAACCATTGCGGGCATTGCCAGCGCCACGGACCGTAGCGGAGTCGCCGGCATCACCGCAGACCACATTGAGGCATTCTACGCCGCATGTGCAGACTACAAGGCCTGGAAGGAAGCCGGCACCCCGGACGTATTCCCGTTTGGAGACAAGACCGCGGACGCCCTTGCAGCCGTTGAGGCCCTCAAGGACAAGGTGGCCGATTACTTCATGCGCTGCAAGCTCATCGGCTTTGATGAAGCTACTTCCGCAGCCCTGGACGTTAACGTTGACAAGATTGCCGCCATAGACGGAAACCTTGCCGCCGCCGCAGACCAGATTGCCCTGCAGCCCCTTGCAAAGCCCTCAAAGGACGGGAAATTGCATCTTGATGCCGTCAACCCTGCCTGGAAGGCTGCCGTGGATGCCATGAAGGCCCTTACGGATGCACCCAAGGTGCTTGATGAAGCCTCCTGGAACGAAATCCTCGGAAAATTCGGCCCGTACTGCGCATGGATTGGCGCAAAGAAGGGCGGGGAAGTGGAAGCCCTTGGCCTTGAATGCGTTGAGGCCATCCTCAAGGAAGACAAGAAGGCCGCCCTCCTGGAGCTCATAGAGAAAGACAAGGCCGAAGAGGCCAACGCCCTTTCAATCGAGGAGGTTGGGAAACTGGTGAGCCTGTATAAGAACTTCTACCGTTTCCTTAACAACTACGTTGTCCTTGCCGATTTCTACGACCCTGAGAAGAAGGCCATCTTCCAGGCCGGCCGCCTGTATATCGACCAGCGCAGCACAGACCTCTGCGTAAAGGTTGCGGGTCCCGCTCCGGAGATTTCCTCCCTCAGCGGCATGTACATCCTCTACTGCGCCTGCACCTCGGAGAAACTTGGCAAGAGCTTCAACATTGCCGCAGTGCTCACGGACGGTGACGTGGACGGTCTCCGTGAGGGCAAGAACGCCGTGTTCTACGACCGCGAAGGCAACGACTACACCGCAAAGGTTACTGCCATAGTGGACAACCCCATTTCCGTGCGCCAGGCCTTCTGGAGCCCTTACAAGAAGGTTGCCCGCATGATTAACGACCGCATAGACAAGAAGGCCGCCGAAAAGAACGAGAAATCCATGGCCGGCCTCACCGCAGCCACCAATACCGCCGCAGACGGAAAGGCTCCCGCAGCACCCTTCGACATAGCCAAATATGCCGGTATCTTTGCCGCCGTAGGCATGGCCATCGGCCTCATTGGTGCAGCCCTGGCGGGTGTAGTCGCTGCGCTCAAGGGAATTACCTGGTGGCAGGCTCTCATCATTATCGCCGTGGTCCTTCTCCTCATCTCCGGTCCTTCAATGTTCATCGCCTGGAGAAAACTCCGCAAGCGTGACGTCGGTCCCATCCTCAATGCAAACGGCTGGGCTATCAACGCCAAGGCCCTTGTGAGGGTGAAATTCGGCAAGACACTTACTTCCCTGGCCGAATTCCCTAAGCTCACCGCCGTGGATGAAAAGGCTCGCAAGGCTCAGGCACGCCGCCGTTTCTGGGGCTGGTTCTGCGGCATCGTCATTATTGCCGCCGTGGCACTGTGGCTGTGCAATGTCCTTGCTGCTATCGGCATAAAGAGCCCCCTGAAGTGCTACAACCCCGATCCCGTTGAGGAAGTGGTTGAAGATGTCACTCCCGGCGATGCCGAGGCCGCTCCCGCCGAATAATCATGGATACCGCATTCCCGTTTTCGCAGTACGTTACCGGCAATAAGTTTGTCGGCCGTAAAGCAGACGTGACTCTCCTTGGGAACCTGCTTTCCCAGGGGGAGCACGTTACGATATATGAGCCCCCGAAGACGGGCAAGACTTCCCTTATCCAGCAGACGCTCTTTTCCCTCAGGATTACCGGCAAGACATTTATAATAGGGCAGTTCAGCGCCATGAACATCCGCACCCCG
>DGXO01000059.1 GCA_002395605.1 Bacteroidales bacterium UBA4230 | reverse complement strand
TGAAACGCGTTTCATCAAACTACTCATAATTGCATAAATATCAAATAGTTTGGCGCTGTATCACCAACTACTTTTTGCACCTATACCTGCTTATTTGCCCGTCAGGGATTCAAACTTTGTGAGGCGCGCCGTGATGTAGTCTTTCACGCGCTTCACTTCTCCGGCATAGGAGCCCTCTACGCGGGGATTCTGGTGAACCCACTGGTTCATTATGGGCCAGCGCCTGAAGTTAAGCTGCTGCGACTCTTCCAGAAGGGCCGAAGTATCGTCTACATAGTTGTTGAGGGTACTGAGGTATGGCTTTACGCCGTTCCAAAGTTCCCTGAGCCGTTCCTTGGCGGCGGGGTCCTGCTTCACAATACGGTTTACCATATTCCTTACGGCATCCGACGCCACGGAGCCGTTGGTGCAGTAGATGTAGTCCCTAAGATCGTTTATTGGATAAGTTCGGCCGTCGTTTTCAAATGCGAGGTCGTAATCCCACACCGGACCGGTGTAGAGCACGCCTTCCTTGGCATCCTTGTACATGTACACGCTCCAGTAGGTATCAGTATTGCCGCAGAATTCCCCCACGATGAAGTTCTTAAGGAAGCTGTCAAGGTCCAGGTACTTCCTGTAACCGTCTTTTGCGTCCTTGAAATCGGATGCAAAAACGGCATTTTCCATTTTGCCGAAGTAGTTCTGGATAAAGGACTTCTGGGCCTGGGTTATTTTGTCGGAGTCCGGGTATTTCACCGTTACCGGCATTCCCTTTGCCGACCAGAAGTTCACCGCTTCCGTGTAGTTGTAGGCATCAATCTCAATGAGGTATCCATCCTTTGCCGGAACCCTTCCGCCGTCTACCTCAACTTGGTCGCATAGCTGGTAGCAGCCCTCGTATTCTCCGTTCAGGACAACGTCCACGGGCGTGCAGAAAGGGGTGTAGGCCATGCCCACACGGCGGCTTACCTCAAAGGCCAGGATGTTGCGCATTAGGGTTTTGTCTCCGTAGTTGTTGATAAGCGTCCAGGTCTTGTCATGGGCGGGAGCGCCAAGAGGGCTCTGTTTTTCGGCGAACTTTATCTTGTAAGGCTTCTTGGGGAAGTCCCAGCTGGCGTTTCCGCGGCCCTTGATCTGTGTCTGGGCCGCAGAGAGGAGTTCCTTTCCGCCGCCGGACACTATGTAAACGTTGGAGTTTATGTAGTTGTCCTTGGAGACAATGTCCGCCCCACCGGCGGTATTTATCACAACGGTGGGAAGATTCGTGATCTGATACAGCCCGGAGTCATTTCCCTCGCTTTCATAGCCGATGAATTCAAGCTCTGAGAGATTGCACCTTGCATTGTTCGGCCCGACATACCGCACATACCTTACGCCACGGGAAAAGCTTGTCTCAACGTAAGACATTTCACGGGCGCGGCCCTTTTCCTTTATCATTGCAATGGGGAGGGCATCCGAGAAATCCGGCATGTTGGCCCCTTCAATGAGGGCAAGTTCCACGCGGCCTTCCTGGCTTACGCGGGGAGAGTATCCCACCTTTGTGATGACATGCTTTTTGCCAAGGTCCAGGCCAACCCAGGTGCGGCTGCGCTCATAGGTAGCGAAAAAGGTGTCGAAGTTGCCGTCAAACACATTGTCGCGGGTGTTTACCGTGCGTGAAGACTGACCGGTGTCATAGTCTACATATAGAGTGGTGCCGATTACCGTTCCACTCAACTTCACCGGCTCCTTGGGAGGCTCGGGTTCCTTGGGAGGCTCGGGCTTCTCCTGCTCCTTCGGCCTGTCCGGCTGCGGAACTATGTTCTCCGGCTGGCAGGCCCAGAGAAACAATAATGCCAAAGCTATGATTCCAAGTCTTTTCACAGTACAAAGATAGTTTTATTTGCGTATATTTGCGGCATGGCCGACAATTATCTTGAAAGAAGGGAGCAGGAACTCCGCGAGTCCCGCCCCAAAGTTGTGAGAGTTCACCCCTCGCTTGAGTCCCTTCTCAAGCGAAACCGCAGTTACAGAGGGTTTGACGCTTCGCGCGAAGTATCCCGCCAGGACCTCCTGAGGCTTCTGGAAGTCACCCGCTGGATTGGCTCCGGCATGAATGCCCAGCCGCTTCGGTACAGGCTTGTCACAGGGGCCGAAGCCGCCCTTGTGCACCCCCTTGTCAAACTTGGCGCCGCACTGCCGGAAGAGCACCTTCCCCATCCCGGGGAAGAGCCTTCGGCCTATATTGTGGCGTGCTCGGAAAAAACCGGACGGGCCGTAGACATAGACCTTGGAATAGCCGCACAGAGCATTCTCCTAAAGGCCGTGGAAATGGGCCTTGGCGGCGTTTTTATCCTGAATTTCAACCCCGCCGCGCTCAGTGAGGCGTTGTCCCTGCCCATGCCTCCCATTGCCGTAATTGCAATTGGAAAGCCATCGGAGAACATCTTCCTGGTAGATGCCCGTCCCGGAGATTCCCTGGACTACTACAGAAAAGACGGAGTGCACTTTGTGCCAAAACTCCCTGTGGAGGACATCCTGATATAGCTACAGCAGCACCTTTACGCGGAAGCCGCGTGAGGTGGGCTCTTCCACAATGTCCTTGGACAGGGCCTTGATGCCGTCCAGGGCGCTGCCGCCGGGAAGCGGGGACTCCGTGAGGCCTTCGGCCATGAAATCCAGCGCAGTTTCCCCGGAAAGTTCCGTATGGGTGAGCCTGAGGGTGAGAGGCCTCACTTCCTTCAGGAGGCCGAACAGCATCTGCTTAGTAATCTCGTAGGCCGGGGCGGCTTTTTCGGCAATGTTGTATTTGGCGCAGAACTGGCCGAAGCCGGTGTGGATCTGGAGGAAGTCGAATTCGTCCGAATCAATCTCATAGACCAGCTTCTGGATACGGTTCACAAAGGCCTTGGTGGCGCTGTGGACCGGGTGATTGAAGATTTGCTCCGGGGTGCCGTCTTCGTAGATTATGCCCTCGTTCATGAAGAAGATTCGGGTGCTCACATCCCGGGCAAAACGCATCTCGTGGGTAACTATGAGCATGGTCATACCCTCCTTTGCAAGCTGGCGGATTACGCTCAGCACCTCTCCCACCATTGTGGGGTCCAGGGCCGAAGTAGGTTCGTCGAAAAGGATCACCTCCGGGTGCATGGCAAGCGAGCGGGCAATTGCCACCCTCTGTTTCTGGCCGCCGGAAAGGGCCGAAGGATAGACATCGGCCTTCTGGGCCATGCCCACCTTCTTCAGAAGTTCCATGGCCTCACCCTCTGCTTTCTCACGGGAAAGATGAAGGAGCGCCATTGGGGCATAGACAATATTCTCAAGGACGGTCATGTGCTCAAAGAGGTTGAAACTCTGGAACACCATGCCCATTTTCATGCGGAGTTTGTCAAGGGGATACTTTCCAGCCGTGACATCCTTGCCGTCTACTATTATCTGCCCGGAAGTGGGCGGCTCAAGCATGTTGATGGCCCTTAGGAGGGTACTTTTTCCGGTACCGGAGGGGCCGATAATGCTTATGACCTCCCCTTTTTCTATGTCACAGTTCACATCCTTGAGGGGGCTTATGGTACCGCCGTCAGGATTCTTGAAAGTCTTGCTCAGGTGTCTTATGGAAATCATATTACTTCTTGGGGAGGAGGATGTTCAACAAAACGCGGATAAGCCAGGCCAGCACAAAGTAGGCCACGGTAATTATGAGCAGCGGGATAAAGGCGTCGAAGGTGCGGCTGCGGATAAGGTCACTGGCCCTTGTGAGGTCCATGATGGCTATGTAGCCCACAATTGAGGTGCTCTTTAGAAGAGCAACGCACTCTCCGCTATAGAGGGGCAGGGCCTGCTTCAGGGCCTGCGGGAACACAATTCCGGTAAAGGTCCTGAGCGGGGTGAAGCCAAGGCTGAGGCCGGCTTCGGTCTGGCCGCGGGGCACGGAGGAAATGGCGGTGTCGAAGATGCTTCCGGACGACCACGCAAAGCCCAGGGCAAACGTCACGATGGCAACCACGGTACCGCTGAGGCCGGCGCTAGCAAAGACCACATAGAACATTATAAGCAGAAGGACCAGCGTGGGGATACCCTGGATGAAGGCCCCGTAAAGGCCGGCAGTCTTCTTAAGCCAGCTGCGACGGCTGCGGAGCATTGCGCATATTCCCATACCGAGAACAGTACCCAGAAGAATTGCGAAGAGGGTTATCTTCAGGGTTTCAAGAAGGCCGTCCACAATGAGCTTCCACCTTCCTTCCGTGACAAGGTTCATCTTGAGGCGCTCCATGATGCCCATCCCCTTGGATTCTTCCTTGTCCAGGACAAAGTATCCGGGGCGGCACTCATAGTAAGGAATGGTGAAGTCCACGGATTTCAAACGCTCCTCAGTTATGTAAAGGCAGGCGCATACAACGTCGCATTGCCCGGTATTCATTGCAATTATGGCCGAACCCAGGTCCTGGAAATTCATCTGGAATTCACGACCGCTCCAAATGGCGAAACGCCTCAGGAGATCGGCATCCATCCCCATCCACTGCCCGCCTTCGCCAAGGAAGCATGTGGGTTCCATACTCATGCCCGTGAGGCACCTGAGAGGCTCCTTGCGGGAGACTTCAGCTGGCGTGGGCATGGGAGGGGCGGGCGTACCTTCCAGCCAATGGTTGATAATGGCCTCAAGTGAGCCATCGGCCTTGGAAGCCTCTATGAAACGGTTCATTTCTTCCCGCAGGGCGGAATTCCCTTTCCGGACGGCAAAGGCTACGTCGAAGGTTTCTTCTCCGCGGAAAGCCAGCTTGATGCCAAGCCTTTCACGGGCGCTCTTGGAAAAGGCTACTTCGTCCGAAACATGGGCCTGGGCAATGCCCTGGCGCACGGCCTGGATGCCGTCGGCCTCCGTGTTCACAAGGAAAAGGGTGATGTCGTCACGGCCAGAGTATTTGCTGTCAAAATAACTGCCGGCCGTCGCGCTGAGGGTAATGCCGGAGAGGTCTTCCTCCGACTCAAGCTCCACTTCTTCGGGGCCCTCTCCGGAGCAGCCGAAAAGGCAAAATGAGAGAGCGAAACCAGTGAGAAGGTACAGTAAGGGGTGTTTAACTTGCATGTATCCAGTCAATTTGCCTGCAAATATAGTGAATTAATGTTAAAACACCATGTTCCATGCCGCCCGCTGCGCCCGCTGGCTATGCGAGGCATTCATCTTTCCAAAGTTCCATTTAACGCCGAACAGGATGTACCTTCCCATGATAAGGCGGTAGCTGTCTTCCGTGTAGTTGGCCGTGACGGTATGAGTGAGATTACGCGTCTGGTTCAGGATGTCGTGGACCGTAATGCTAAGGTTGAACGCCCCGATATTCTTTGAGACCTCTGCATTCCACTGCCATTCCGGCTGTCCGTAACCGGCCGCATAGCCGTTGTAGAACACATAGGAGATGTCGGAGCTGAACTCGAACTCGTGCTTGGTGGTATAAGAGCCCCTGGCGTTAATACGCGAATCCAGCGTGTTGAGGTTGGCCTGGGGGTTCAGGGAATACCGGGCAATCCGGCCTGAAGTTCCAGCCCCGGCGCTTACGGACCAGCGGTCCTGGCTGTACTTGACCCAGAAACTTGCAGTAGGGCTTAAGATACGTGTACTGCTCTCGGAAAATCCGCTCTGCCCGCCATAAAAACGGTCTCCTCCGTCATTACCCCAGAAATCGGCCATGAATGCCGAATAGTTGAACGTATCCCTGTCCAGTGCCGGGAGGGTTGTCCTGGCCTGGTAGCTCAAGGAACCGGAATACCAGACAGACCCGCTGAGGGTCAGGGACCAGAGTTTCTTTGAATCGAGAGGGGTGGTATAGTTTGCAGTCAAAGTGGTGGTAAGGCCGGGCTTCCTGGCATTTACCGGGACGGAATACAGGATGCCGTCGGGGTCGTACCACAGGGCCGAAACTATGGGGTTGTAATTCAGCTGACCGTACATATATATCATCAGGGTTGAAAACTTTTCCCGGTTGTTCCTGGACCAGTCGGCATTGAAATACGTAGTCGTATATGGCTTAAGATACACGTTGCCAAGGCTCAGACGAGACGGATTGGAGACGTTCAAAACCGGCAGCATCCTACTGTTTCCAGCCCTCTGGGCATAGCCCGACGCGTAAAGCCTCAGGCGGTCGTTTCCCTTGCTGTGCTGGAAGCGGAATGTAGGAGTGACAAACCAGTTCCACTCGTCCTTACCGGTCACATCTTCAATGCCATAGCTTTTTGAGTAAGTCTCGTTAAGTATGCCGGAAAGCTTGGCGCCAAGGGTAATCCAGCTTTTTTCCCCAATCTCATACTGGGCATTGATGTTATACCCCTGCGCAATGGACCTGGAGTTGCTGACCGACGAATAATAGTCGTTCTTTCCAAGGGCGTCAAAGGCATCGCGGACATTGTCCCGGCGCTGCCAGGAAAAGTCTCCGGTAACGGAAACCGTCCATTTGTCACCTAGGGGCTCCACGTACCTTGCAGAGGTCATTATCCAATAAGTGCTGCCGCCGGAGTCGTAATTCAGGGTCCAGTCGTTTTCCCCGGCCGAAGTTGTGAGGACAGACGACTCCGTGCTCTCTCCTTTGTTCCCGGTATAAATAGCGTCAACACCTATAGTTGCGGTGCGTTTTTTCTTGCCCCAGAGCTCCCGGAAAGTGAGGTCTGTAGAGATTGACGCATTCCTGGACGAGGATAGGCTGCGGGAGGTGTTACTGGAGCTGTTGAGGGCACTCCCCTCCTGGAAGGTCTCGGTGGTGCTGCTGCTCAAGGCGTTGGAGCTGTTGAAGCGGAAAGACGGTCTCACATGGAACCAGACATTGCCTGTCTCCTTCTTGAACTCCACATTGGCATTGAGCCCGTTCACATAGGATTTCCCGGAAGTTTCGGCCTTGGACGACAAATTGCCGTCGTCCTGGTAAGTGGTCCTGTCGGCCCTTGTTCCGGAATCGGTGTCGGTGTACTTGTAGTTTACGCTTACGGTGGTTTCAACGTCTTTTATGCGGGATGTGTTGGCATTTACGCCTAGCTGCGCAGCCGTGGAAAGGCCTTGTCCCATGGACATGTTCTCCTCGCCGTCTTCGTCGAAAATGATAATGACGCCATTGGTGTCATTGATATTCTGGCCGTTGGCGATAACCGTCACCTGGTCTTTTTCCGAATAGGCCGATACCAGCGCATTGGCGTTCCACAGGAAACCGCGGTTATCCCTGAGGACTTCGTCTCCTTCTTTCCTGCCGATGGTGGTTCCGCCCTTGACGCCCACGTTTCCGAACCACCCTTTTTCGTATTCCTTCTTGAGGGCTACGTCCAGCACTTTTTCGCGGGAACCGTCCTGGACCCCGGAAGCGCGGGTTGCCTCGCTTTCGCGGTCGATGACGCGGATCTTGTCCACAACGGAAGCCGGCAGGTTGTTGAGCGCCGTGCTCTGGTCGTTGAAGAAAAAGGTTCGGCCGCCAACTGTAAGCTTGTCAATCTCCTCACCGTTGAACTTGACCTTGCCGTCCTCGGTGATTTCCATGCCGGGCATGCGCTGCAGTAGGTCCTTCAGCATGGCATTGGTCCCCACATGGAAGAAAGAGGCGTTGAATTCCACCGTATCTTTCTTGACCACGATGGGATTGCCTACGTCGCTCACCACGGCCGCCTCAAGGTAGTGCTCGTCAACCTGAAGGCGGATGACTCCCATATCCGTTTCCCTGTCACGGAAGTACCTCTCCTTCACGTAGGGCTTGTAGCCCATCATCTCCACATGGAAGACATAGCTTCCAAAGGGAACTTCCTCCAGCTTGGCTTCACCTTTGTCGTCTGTAAGGGTGAAATTGGTGATTGTGGTGTCTTTGGAGGGAATAACATATACGGATGCAAAGCTCACCGGCTCATTGGTAAGGGAGTCCAGGACGGCGGCCTTTACCGTTCCCATACGCTGCTGGAACAGATTGTCATTGATGATGACAACATGCGCCTTAGCGGAAAAACCAAGGCCCAGGCATAGGCACAGCGACACCAGAAGCTTCTTTATGAGGCCGAAGAACTTGTAGGGCATATACCGGAACGGGACGTCCACGGAGGTTGGTGTGTCAACCACCGCCCTCTCATGGCTGAAGGCAAGGAAACTGCGCTCAGAGTGGTAGCTGCCCATGCCGGAGTTGCCAACCCCGCCAAACGGGATGTTGCTGTTGGCGATGTGCATTATGGTGTCGTTGATGCAGGCTCCGCCGGAGGTTGTGCGGCCAATCACGTCCCAGGCATCGGCCTCTTTCCCGAAATAGTAGAAGGCAAGGGGTTTTTCGCGGGAGTTCACAAAGTCCACTACTTCGGCCTTGTCACGGAAAGTTAGGATGGGGAAAACCGGGCCGAATATCTCTTCCTGCATTACGGGAGAATCCGGGGAAACGGCGTCCAGAAGGGTGGGCTCCATCCAAAGGGTTTCAAGGTTGTACCGGCCTCCGGCAACCACTTTTCCGTCTTTGAGGTAGCCGGTGATGCGCTCAAGGGCGCTGGATTTCACTATGTGCACGTATTTGTCGGAGCTTTCCGTACCGTCCGGGTACAGGCCCGCGAGCTCCTTTTTGAAGGCCTCCACAAAGGCGTCCTTTATGTCTTCATGGAGGAAGAGGTAGTCCGGCGCAATGCAGGTCTGGCCGCTGTTGAGGCACTTTCCCCAGGCAATGCGGCGGGCGGCAAGGGTAAGGTTGGCTTCACGATCCACTATGCAGGGGCTCTTGCCGCCAAGCTCCAGCACCATGGGCGTGAGGTATTTCGCCTGGGCTTCCATGGCAATCCGGCCAAGGGAGGGGCTGCCGGTTAGGAACACAAGGTCGTAGCGATGCTTAAAGAGTTCCCCGTTGACCAACCGGTTACCCTGCACCACCGCAACGTATTCCTCCGGGAAGGTGTCGGCAATCATGGCCTCAAGGGCTTTGGACACATTGGGAACGTACGGAGAGGGCTTCAGGATGGCCGTGCACCCGGCCGAAATCGCCCCCACAAGAGGGTTTAGGAGAAGCTGCACGGGATAGTTCCAGGGGCTCACGATAAGGGTGCATCCAAGGGGCTCCCTCACGATGAAGCTCTTGGACGGCATTCCGGTTAGCGGGGTGGGTTTGCGCTTGCGTTTTGCCCACTTTGGCGTTTTGCGGATTGCTTCCCCTATCTCCCCATACACAAGGCCGATTTCCGTCATGAAGGCTTCCTCATAGCTCTTGTGAAGGTCCTGCCACAGGGCCTCGCAAATGGGTTTTTCCCATTTCTCAAGGCCTGCCTTGAACGCCTTCAACTGCCCTATGCGCCACTTAATGTCACGGGTGGTGCCGGTGGAATAGAATGCCCGCTGTTTTTCTACAAGTTCCTCTATGCGCTCTGCGCTTGTGTTCTCTATTGCCATTATCTTTGTGTTTTACTCACAAAGATAATGTAAAAAGGGTTCCGGTGCAAAAAGAGGGTGTTTTTGCACCGGAACCCTGTGAAAACGCCGTCCCAAGTGCAAAAAGAGGGTGTTTTTGCACCGGAACCCTATGAAAACGCCGTCCCAAGTGCAAAAAGAGGGTGTTTTTGCACCTGGGCCGAAGCTTACGGGAGTTACTTGGTATACAGCCCCATCCTCCGGAACGTCACATCGCCCTCCAGCAGATTCGGCCCGTCCGTATTTACCTCAAAGCGCTCAAGCACCAGCTTGTCCTTACTGCACTCCTTGACCCAGTAACCCACAGTAGGCGTATACGCGGCCTTCCGGTCCTCTTGCTTGAAGTCATGATCCAACTCAAAGAGATAAAGAGCCGGAGTGGAGCCGCCTACGCCCGGATAACCGTTCTGATGCTGCTGGTAGATATATTTCGCCTCCGAATCACCGGTAAACACATCTGAGACATAGATGCTTAGAATCCACGTTTGAGGATCCGCGTCGCCCGCTTTGAAATCCCATATCACCAGCCC
>DGXO01000017.1 GCA_002395605.1 Bacteroidales bacterium UBA4230 | reverse complement strand
GCTTAGCTTGTTTCCTGACAGCTTTGTTTCCTAAAGAAACTGACGCTCGTTTAAAAAGTTGCTTGCTTGTACTTTCCTTTCAGTCTTTTCAAAGAACTTTCGTTAAAAATCCCGCTCGTGTTCCGAACGGGATTGCAAAGGTACAACCTTTTTTTGAACTGGCAAATTTTTTTTAAGTTTTTTTTAAATTTTTTTACACACCTATATAAATATATAGGGATTGTCACACTTATTCACTATCTTTGAGAAATAAAACAGAAATGTCTATGAATTCCGCAACAGTTCTCTCCTTCTTCAAGGAAATTACGGCTATCCCCCGCGAATCCGGCCATGAAGGCCCCATCACAAAATATCTCCAGGACTTTGCCGCAGCACGCGGCCTAGAGTGCAAGACAGACAAAATCGGCAATGTCCTTATTGTAAAGCCTGCGTCCAAAGGCAAGGAAAACGTGCCCGCACTGGTGCTTCAGGCCCACCAGGACATGGTATGTGAGAAAAACGCCGGTTTTGAGTTCGACTTCCTCAAGGACCCCATCCCTTATGAAATAGAGGACGGCTGGATGATTGCAAAGAACACCACCCTCGGGGCCGATGACGGCATTGGCATAGCCGCATGCCTGGCCCTTCTTGACGAAGACCACTCCATGGGAAAACTGGAATGCCTCTTCACAATATCCGAGGAAACCGGCATGGACGGCGCCTTTGCGCTTGAGCCGGGCTTTTTTGACGGGAAAACCCTCATCAACCTTGATTCCGAAGACGAAGGCCAGCTGTTTGTAGGCTGCGCCGGCGGCATGGACACCACGGCCACCTTCCAGTTCAAGAGAGAACCGCTCCGCAAAGGCTACAAAACCCTTAAAATCCGCGTCTCAGGGGCCCAGGGCGGCCATAGCGGAGACGACATCAACAAGGAAAGGGCCAACGCCCTCCGCCTCCTCGTGCGCTTCCTCTTCACGGAGCTCCAATACGACTTCCAGTTAATCGGCCTGGATGGCGGCAACAAGCCCAACGCAATTTGCCGTGAGGCCGAAGCCATCATCGCGGTTCCTGGAGACGAGGCCGACGAAATGATAGCGGACACCGAGGCCTTCTCAAAGCTTCTTGAGGCCGAATTCGCCACCTCGGATCCCGGCGTAAGGGCCACCGCAGAGCCTGCTTCGGCCACGGAAAAGCCCATTGAGGAAGGAGATGCCGCCAATATCATCGCCACCCTCCTTGCATGCCCCCACGGCGTGGAGAAGATGTCCCCGGACATCCCCGGCCTTGTGGAGACATCCTCAAACCTTGCCGCAGCCCACATAGAGGGAGACACCCTCAAGGTCATTACCAGCCAGCGCAGTTCCGTGGTTTCGGAGCTCCATGCCATGGCCGAACGCGTAGAGGCCGCCTTCTTCCTGGGCTCCTTTGACGTAGAGCACCACGGCGAATACCCCGGCTGGAAGCCCAATCTCAAATCCAACATCCTGGAGGTTTCCCTGGAAAGCTACCGCAGGCTCTTCGGCCATGATCCTGAAGTGAAGGCCATCCACGCAGGGCTTGAGTGCGGCCTATTCCTGGAAAAGTTCCCGGACCTTGACATGATTTCCTTCGGCCCCACCCTTCGCGGCGTGCATGCCCCCGGAGAGAAGCTGGAGCTTGCCTCCCTTGATAAGTTTGTTGCGCATCTTCAGGACGTGGTAGAAAATTTTAAATAGATTGAGATTTCTCGACTTCGCTCGAAATGACAAAGATACTCATAGCACCATCAATGCTGGCCGCAGACTTTCTCCATCTTGACTCGGAGGTGGAGAAAGTAAACGCCTATGCCGACATCTTCCATCTGGATATAATGGACGGGACTTTTGTGCCGAACATTTCCTTCGGCTTTCCCGTTGTGGAGGCAATTGCAAAAAAGGCCCGGAAACCCATGGACGTCCACCTCATGATAGTGAACCCTGAGAAATACGTGGAGCGCTTTGCAAAAGCGGGGGCCGCAATGATAAGTTTCCACTTTGAGGCCGCCCGGGAGAAAAGTGAGGAAGTAATTGAGCTTATTCATTCCCATGGCGTCAAGGCAGGCATCGTTATTAACCCCGACTGCCCCGTCCAGGCAATCTTCCCCTACCTTCCCATGGTGGATTTTGTGCTCATAATGAGCGTCTTTGCGGGTTTCGGCGGCCAGAAATTCATTCCGGAGTCCCTTGAGCGCATAGCCGCCGTAAAGGCCGAACTCCGCCGCATAGGAAGGCCGGAGGTCCCCATTGAAGTGGACGGCGGAATAGGCCCCGCCAACGCCGCATCCATAGTGGAGGCCGGCGCATCCATCCTTGTTGCAGGAAGCGCAGTCTTCAAGGCCGAAGATCCTTCGGCCGCAATTGAAAAGATGAGGGGGTAGGTTATTCTACCGGTACAACCACCATGCTTTCAATGTCCTCCACCCACTGACGGAACTGTTTGTCCGTTTGGATAAGGTCCTGGACAGTGCTGCAGGCGTGCACCACGGTTGCGTGGTCCTTGCCGCCAAGCTCTGCGCCGATTGTGGAGAGCGAGCAGTTGGGGATGAGGTTGCGGCACTCGTACATGGCAATCTGGCGGGCCTGGACAATCTGACGCTTGCGCGTGGGAGCCACCAACTGTTCACGGGTAATGTTGAAGTACTCGCAGACGGTCTTGAGGATAGTGTCCGGGGTAAGTCCCTGAGGCTCCTCCCCTACTATGTTTCCGGTAACGGTGCGGGCAAGGTCCAGGGAGATGTCGCTGTGACCAAGCGTGGCGTATGCAACCAGCGATGTAAGGGTTCCTTCAAGCTCGCGGAAATTGGTCTTGATGCGGGACGCCAGGTATGTGAGAACTTCTTCGTCCAGGGCAACGCCTTCACGCATGGAGCGGGAGCGCAGCATTTCCACGCGGGTGTTGTAGTCCGGGCGTGAAAGCTCTACGGAAAGGCCCCATTTGAAACGAGACAGGAGGCGCTCCTCAAAGTTCTGGAGGTCTGCGGGCGCGCGGTCACTGGTGAAGATGAGCTGCTTGCCGTTGCCGTGAAGGTGGTTGAACACGTTGAAGAAACTGTTCTGGGCACCGGGAGTTGCAAGGTCCTGGATATCGTCTACAATAAGGACGTCTATCCTTTGATAGAAGGCAATGAAATCCACAATGCGGTTGCCTTTGACGGCATCCATGTACTGGGTCTTGAATTCATTGCCGGTGACATACAGCACAACTTGGTCCGGGAAGTTCTTCTTGATGTCAATACCCACCGCCTGGGCGATGTGGGTTTTCCCAAGCCCGGGGCCTCCAAAGAGGAACAGCGGGTTGAAAGGAGTTTTTCCGGGAGCCTTGGCAATGCTTTCTCCGGCGCTCACGCCCATCTTGTTGCAGTCTCCTTCCACAAGGTTGGAGAAGCAGTAGGTGGGATTGAGGCGGGAGTTGATGGTGACGCGCTTGATTCCGGGGAATACAAACGGGCCGGGATTTCCTGCGGGCTGATACGTGGGTACGGACACAGGATTGTTTGCGGGCACCGAGCCCTCTTCCTGGGGAAGGACCATGCCTTCACGGTTGCGCACGGGCCGAACCAGATAGAACAGCTGGGCGTCTGCGCCGATTGCGCGGCGGATGGTGAGACGGATAAGGTCCTTGTATGCACCTTCTATATATTCGCGGAAGAAATCCGAGGGGACCTCTACGGTAAGACGGGCCCCGTCCAGCGACACCGGCCGGATGGGCTTGAACCATGTGGACACCTGCTGCGGATCAATGTTGTTTTCAATGATCTGCAGACAGTTATTCCATACGGCGATATGTCTTTCCTGATCTGTCATCCGGGGGTGTTTGTGTCAATCGTAATGCAAAGTTGGTTGAAAAAAATTTGATAAAAAACTCAATCGGCTATTGCATTTTAAAAAATTTGTGTATAAATTAATAATGCGAGACCGTAATACAACAATTTTTCCACTTCTTTGATTATCAACGCTTTACAAAAGCCGAAACACCCCATTTCAATTGGAAACGAAACTTCTAGTTTGGAATATTTATAAGAATCAGCATACGCGCTTACAGGGCGTCAGAGACGCCTGTGGCGTGGAAACGTTTCCACAACGTATCACTTTACCGGAGAGGTGGCTCCGTCTACTATTTTCACAATATATGAATCCGGAAATTTCTTTTGAACAGAAGAATATTTTTTCTTCACTGCCGAAAGCGACGGGGAAACCTCAATCACATACTTGAAGTACTTCCCGGCCTCAAGTTTGGTGGGCTTGTACCCGGCAAAGAAAGGATCCGACGCCGGCATGTTCTTGGACGACACCAGTATCTGGACGCCGTAGAGGACCGCTCCGCCTTCGGCTTCGGTCGAAATGACAGAAGGGGCGTCATTGCCGACTTTGGCGTCATTGCCGACCTTGGCGTCATTGCCGACTTGATCGGCAATCTTATCTTCGGCCACAACAACCTCTGCGGGAACCTCCTCACGGTCATACCTGGCCTTGTACACGCGGAAGGCCTTGTAGATGTTCTGGGCAATCTGGTCACGGCCGACTTCCGAGCGCATTACGGCAAGGTCCTGGGGGTTAGTCATGAAGCCAACCTCAATGAGGACGGCGGGCATAGCGGTGCGCCAAAGCACCCAGAAAGGGTCCTGGGACACTCCCCTGTTGGTTTTGATGGGGCCTCCCTCCATGGCCGAAGCAACATCCGTTGCAAACTGCAGGCTCTGGCCAAGGTGGGCGTTTTGCATGAGGGAGAAGATGATAGACGACGAAGGGTCATCCGGGTCGAAGCCCTGATATGTGGCCTCGTAGTTCTTCTCCAGCTTGATTACGGAGTTTTCCCTCTTTACAAGGTCCAGGTTCTTGGAATAGAGGTCATTGCCCTTCTTCTTGGACTGGCCCAGGCAGTGGATGGAATAACCGTTGGCGGCGGTGGAGCCGTCTACGGCGTTCACATGCACGGAGATGAAGAGGTCTGCGCCGGCCTTGTTGGCAAACACTGCGCGGTTTTCCAGCTCAACAAAGCGGTCGTCGGAGCGGGTCATCTTCACCTGAACATCCGGATATGAGGCCGAAATCTTCTGGGCAAGGCGTTTGGCTATGTCCAGGGCTATGTTTTTCTCATAAGTTTTATGGTCACGGCTCACGCATCCTGCGTCCTTTCCACCGTGGCCGGCATCAATGACAACGGTCCTGAGGCGCATTGCAGCGTCTTGTGCAGGTACGGGAATTGCAAGTAAAATGGCCGAAATTACGGCTATGATATGGCTTAAACGCGTCTGCATGCTCAAGGCGGTTTTGTAATTTCTGGAAATAATAGTAATTTTGTAAGTTTAATATTACTCACAAATATAGTGAAAAAACTGCCTTGATGAAAGGATTTTTGCGGAAATATCTGTTAGCCCTGGCGTTTATCGCGGCTTTTTCGGCCCCGGACGCCGGTGCGCGCGTATTCCGTCAGCTCCCGGATTCTTCCGCAGCCACAATCCCGGATTCCGTCATAATTGCCAGAAGGGACAGCATGTACAAGGCCAGAAGAGATTCCACGGTGCTGGCCGATTCCATTTCAAGGGCACGCACAGACTCCCTTGACATGCTCTCCAAGAGTTCCCTGGAAGTTCCGGCCTTTTCAACCGCCAAGGATTCTATCATCACGGATTTCTCCGGCGGCAAGCGCATGATATACTACTACGGCGGCGCCACGGTGCAGTACCAGAACATGAAACTCACCGCAGACTACATTGAGTACGACATGGACGCCAACACCGTGTTCGCCCGCGGCCAGAAAGACACCCTCACCGGAGAATGGAAGGGCCTCCCGGAAATGACGGAAGGCGCCCAGACATACAAAATGGACCAGCTCAACTATAACTTCAACACCCGCAAGGCCCGTATCACCAATATGGTCACCAAGGAGGCCGAAGGCATCCTGCAGGGCAAGAAGATAAAGATGATGCCGGACAAGTCCATCAACATGAGAAACGGCGTGTACACGGTCTGCGACCTCGAGCACCCGCACTATTACCTTAACCTTACAATGGCCAAGGTAATCACAAAGCCGTCCCAGAAAACCGTCTTCGGCCCGGCATGGCCCGTCATTGCCGATGTCCCCGCCTTCCCCATCATCCTTCCCTTCGGCTTTGTGCCGAAAAAACCGTCCAGGGCAACCGGTATGCTGATGCCCACCTTCGGAGAGGAGCAGGCCCGCGGCTTCTACATCAGGGACGCCGGCATGTACTTTGTGTTCGGGGACTACTTTGACCTTTCCGTAACCGGAGACTACTACACCCTTGGTTCCTGGGCCGTGGACATAAACTCCAGGTACAAGGTAAATTACAAGTTCAACGGCCAGGTGGCCCTCACCTACTCCAACGACCAAGCCGGTGAAAAGGGCAGCGCAGACTTCGTTCAGTCCCGTAACTTCGGCCTAAGGTGGTCCCATACGCAGGACTCAAAGGCCCACCCCGGAACCTCGTTCAGCGCTTCCGTGAACTTCTCCAGCCCGTCCAACAGCCGCTACAACGCCCGCAGCGTCACGGACGCCCAGCAAAACCAGATCAGTTCCTCCATCTCCTATTCCCACAACTGGAACGGCAAGATGAACCTTAGCGTGAACGCCCTGCACAACCAGAACTCCAGGGACTCCAGCTACTCGTTCACCCTCCCCAACATAACCTTCTCCGTCACGCGTTTCTACCCCTTCAAGCAAAAGACAAGGGTTGGAAAGGAGAAATTCTATGAGAAGATCTCCTTCGGCTACTCTACCTCCCTCCAGAACCGCATCAACTTCAAACTGAGGGACATGCAGGACTTTGTGCTGGACGAAACCGGCAACTACGTAACGGTGGTGGACGAACTCAACAACAAGACATACCGCCAGAAAGAGTTTGGAGACTCCCTTGCCATCAAGGCGCTTGGGAAGCTCACAAACGGCATGACCCATAATTTTCAGATAGGCCTTCCAAACTTCACCCTTCTCAAGTACATCAACGTCACGCCTAGCGTTTCCTACGGAATGAACTGGATGTTCTCTAAGGGAGAGCAGCACCTGGAGAATGAAGTGGATGCCGAAGGAAACCCCGTAATGGTAACGGACAAGGAGGGCAACCAGGTGATAGCCCAGAAAGTGGTGTCGGATCCCGGAAAGGCGTTCAACGGCTTCGGGGCCACGCACACCTATTCCGGCAGCATGTCCATGAGTACGCGTATCTACGGCATGTTCAACTTCGGCAAGCACAATAAAGTGCAGGCCATAAGGCATGTCATAACGCCTTCAATGTCCCTAAGCTTCTCCCCGGAAAAAGGTACGGCGTTCAACGGATGGCGCACCCTGAGCCCGTATTACGACAAACGAGGCTCCTTCCACGACGAAACCTGGTATAATATATACAGTATAACCGGGCACCACAACAACGCCTCCCCGCCCGGAAGGGGCAAGAGCGCCACAATGTCCCTGAGCATCGGCAACAACCTTGAGGCCAAGGTGAGGGACATCCGTGACACCACCGGTACGGGCTCCAAGAAGGTGAAACTCCTGGACCAGCTCAACATCAATACCAGCTACAACTTCCTGGCCGACTCCCTGAGGATGCAGAACATAGGCATTACGGCATCCACAAGGCTGTTCAACAAGGTGAGCCTGAGCGGAAACCTTAACTTCGACCCTTACGCCATAAATGAGCAGGGAAAGAAGATAAACAAGTTCAACATTGTGGCTACGGGCGTGCCTGCAAGGCTTACAAACGCTTCGCTGTCGGCCTCTTTCTCACTTAACGGAAAGGGAGCCACGGACGGAGATGACGGCACGCGTACGGGCGGAAAAAGCGGCGGTGGTGGTGGCGGTACCGGTGCCACGGCGTCGTATGAGAGGATATACTACCATCCTATTACGGGAGAGTATATCCCCGGAGGCTATGTGTACTATATGAACAGCAACGCCCCCTGGAGCGTCAACTTCAGCTACAGTTTCAACTACTCCAAGAGCTACAGCTACCAGAGTACCACCAAGGAACTGATTGAGAACAAGAGGTTTACCCAAACGCTTAATGTGAGCGGAAACATCAAGCTCACCCCGCGCCTGAGTATCCAGGCCACCTCCGGCTTCGATATTATGGCCATGAAGTTCACAACCACCCAGATCAGTGCTTCCTACGACCTCCACTGCTTCAACATAGCCCTGTCATGGGTGCCTATGGGCCAGTGGAAGAGCTACAGTTTCCGTATTGCCGCAAATGCTTCGGCCCTGGCCGACCTCCTCCGCTTCAAGAAGTCCGATTCCTACATGGACAATATGCTCCGGTAGCGTTTGATAATTCCATTATTATTGCTATCTTTGCATCGGCTTTCCGTTCGGGATGCCGTCTTTACTTGAAATACATTCTACATTTTTATGCCCCATAAACTAGCAGAATTAAACGCTATGAGTGAAGCAGAGCTCAGAGCGCTTGGAGAAAAACTAAACATTAAAGGTGCCGCCAAAATGGATCTTCCCACCCTTGGCTTTGCCATTCTGGACACCGAGGCCGTGATAGAGGCCCAGAAACCCACGGAGCCCAGGCCCGCCAAAAAACGCGGCCGTCCCAAGAAGGAGGCCCCTAAGGCCGAAGCCGCCCCCAAGGAGGCTCCCAAGCCGGCCGCCCCTGTCATTCCGGCCTCCCCTGTCATTCCGGCCTCTTCTGTCATTCCGAGCGAAGTCGAGGAATCTCCCAAGCCGGAGGAAAAACCGGCTCCCAAAAAGCGCGGACGCAAGCCCAAAGCCGCCGTTGCCGCGGAGGCCGCGGAAGCATCGGCCCCCGTTGAGGCCCCTAAGCCGGAAGAGCCGGAAAATGGAAAGAAGTTCATCCAAAACCTCTTTGAAGACCTGAAGGACGACGAAGCCAATCCCCCGCATCAGGTGCGTGAGGGCAAGAAAGGAAGGCCCCGCCAGGAAAAACAGCAGGAGAAACAGGCCGAAAAGCAGCCTGAAAAGCAACCGGAGAAACAGCCGGAGAAGCAGCCGGACAAACCCAAGAGGGTTGAATTTGAGGGTTCCGTAGAGGCTACGGGCGTGCTGGAGATTATGCCAGACGGCTACGGTTTCCTGCGTTCATCGGATTACAATTATCTGAACTCCCCCGACGACATCTACGTTTCCCAGCAGCAGATAAAGCAGAATGCGCTCAAGAACGGAGACACCGTCACCGGTGAAATCCGCCCGCCCCGTGAGGGAGACAAGTACTTCCCTCTTGTTCGCATCAAGTTCATAAACGGCCGTACACCGGAATTCGTCCGCGACAGGGTTCCCTTCGACTTCCTCACTCCCCTTTTCCCCACTGAGAAATTCAATCTCCTTGGCCACGGCCATGAGAAAGACCAGAGCATAAGGGTTGTGGACATGTTTACGCCCATCGGCAAGGGCCAGCGCGGCCTTATTGTGGCGCAGCCCAAAACCGGTAAAACCATGCTCCTGAAGGCCATTGCCAATGCCATCGCCGACAACCATCCGGAGGTCTACGAGATTGTGCTCCTCATTGACGAGCGCCCGGAGGAAGTGACGGACATGCAGCGCAGCGTCAAGGCCGAAGTTGTTGCTTCAACTTTCGATGAGCCCGCAGAGAGGCACGTCAAAGTGGCCAACATGGTGCTTGACAAAGCCCGTCGCCTTGTGGAATGCGGCCACGACGTCGTAATCCTCCTGGACTCCATCACCCGCCTTGCACGCGCCTACAACACCGTGCAGCCGGCTTCCGGCAAGGTTCTCACCGGCGGTGTGGATGCCAACGCCCTCCAGAAGCCCAAACGCTTCTTCGGCGCTGCCCGTAATATTGAAGGAGGCGGCTCCCTTACCATCCTTGCAACCGCCCTCACGGAAACCGGTTCCAAGATGGACGACGTCATCTTTGAGGAATTCAAGGGCACCGGCAACATGGAGCTCCAACTGGACCGCAACCTGTCCAACAAGCGTATCTTCCCGGCCGTGAACCTGGTTCTTTCCTCTACTCGTAGGGACGACCTCCTCTATGATGCATATACCAACAACCGCATCTGGATCCTCAGGAAGCTTCTCTCGGACATGAATCCCGTAGAGGCCATGACCTGGATGCAGCAGCACATGGACGAGTTCAAGACCAACAAGGACCTTATAGACAACATGTCCAAGTTCAGTCGCTACGATTAACCTGTCATTCTGAACAGTCTTATTTGTCATTCTGAACGAAGTGAAGAATCTATTTCAGGACACAATAGTTGCTCCGGCCACCATTCCTGGTACCGGAGCAATTTCCATAATACGCGTAAGCGGCCCCAAAGCCTTCGCCATAACTGATGCAGTAGTTAAATTAAAATCCGGAACAATTTCTGCTGCAAACGGTTACACAATTCACTTCGGTGTCATTTCGAGCGAAGTCCCTGTCATTTCGAGTGAAGTCCCTGTCATTTCGAGCGAAGTCGAGAAATCTCCTGCCATACTAGACACCGTCCTGGTTTCCGTATTCCGCGCACCGCACAGTTACACCGGAGAGGACTCCGTAGAGATATCCACCCATGCTTCGGCATATATTGTATCAGAGGCCATAAGGCTCCTGACAGAGGCCGGCGCAAGAATGGCCGAACCCGGAGAATTCACTAAGCGCGCTTTCCTTAACGGAAAAATGGATTTAGCTCAGGCAGAGGCCGTTGCGGATGTTATCTCATCCACCACTGAAGCTTCTCATCGCGTAGCTATGAATCAACTTAGGGGCGGCTTCTCCAAAGAATTGGAGGGCCTCAGGGCCGAACTCCTTGAGATGGCTTCCCTACTGGAGCTGGAGCTTGACTTCTCCGAGGAAGACGTGGAGTTTGCCGACAGAGAAAAGCTCGCGGGCCTTGTGGACGGGACGCTAAAGCATGTGGAAAAACTCGCCGCATCGTTCCGCCAGGGCAACATGATTAAAAACGGAATTCCGGTTGCAATAGTGGGCGCCGTCAACGCCGGAAAGAGTTCCCTTCTCAATGCTCTCGTCGGCGAAGACAGGGCCATTGTTTCGGCCATAAAAGGGACTACCCGCGACACAATTGAGGAGACTCTCCAGATTGGCGGACTCACCTTCCGATTCATCGATACCGCCGGTATCCGGGAGTCCCAGGACCAGATTGAGAAGATAGGAATCGAGCGCACTTTCAAGAAAATTTCCGAGGCCGAAGTCATCCTCGGAGTCCTGGACTGCACACTTCCCGCGGCCGAATTTGAAGAGGACCTGAGGCTTATCCTTGGCAAGACAGAAGGCACCGGAAAGAGCCTGTTCATCATACTCAACAAGGCCGACAAATTATCGGAAAACGATATTAACAATTTTGTTACACTTGCAAACAAGATTGTTATATGTACTGATACTAAGACCGTTATTATTCCACTATCCGCAAAGACCGGTTCGGGGCTTGAAGAGCTGAAATCGGCCCTTTCGGCCTCACAAAAAGAGCTTCTGACGGCAGAATCCGGGACCATCGTCACCAACCTCAGGCACTACGAAGCTCTCACCGCTTCGGCCGTTTCCCTGCGGCGCACGGCGGCTGCCCTTAGGAGCGGCATCCCCACAGACCTCGTGGCCGAAGACCTCCGCGCCGCCATCGCCTCCGTCAACCTGATCCTTGGCAAAGACCTCGGCCTCTCCCCCGAATCCGTCCTGCACAACATCTTCGCCCACCACTGCATCGGGAAGTAACCGAATAAAACGGGGAATATCCTGGAATAAATATTTTCCATTTACTTGCGATATTATACAAAAAATGTATAACTTTGCAAGTGAATAGAACAAATGCGTAAAACCATGAGCATCGCTGACTGGATAGAAGGACTGGCTCCGAGCGGCCGATACACGTTCTCCAAGGAGGATGTGCGGAAGGCTTTTCCTGCCATGTCCGCCCCTGCCGTCGACACGGCCCTGCACCGCTCCGTGGCCAAAGGCCGGGTATTCTCCCCCTGCCGAGGATTCTACGTAGTCGTGCCCGAGGAATACCGGCTTTGGAAAGCCGTGCCGCAGGAAGTGTACCTGGACCGGATGATGCAGTATCTCCAGCGGAAATACTACGTCTCGCTGCTCAGTGCCGCCGAACGCCACGGCGCAGCCCATCAGGCACCGATGGGGTTCCAGGTAATGGTGGAACCGCCGGTTCTGCGCGATAAAGAACGCGAAGGCTATGCCATCCGCTACGCCGAGCGCCGGGAAATCCCTATGACCTATGTCCAGCGCCTGGAGGTACCTGCCGGCTGGCTGAACATCTCCGGCCCGGAACTGACTGCAGTGGACCTGGTGGCCTATCAGGATCACATCGGCGGCCTCACGAGGGCAGCAACGGTGTTGGAAGAATTGTCACTGAAGCTTGATTTCACCAAGCTGGACGCCAGCTTCATAAAGGTCGCATCCGCCCCCGTATTCCAGCGCCTGGGTTACCTGCTGGACCGCGTGCTGGAAGAAGAATCCATTGCCGAAGGTCTGCTCGCTCTGATGAAATCCGGAGGCATGAAGATGAAAGCCGTGCCGCTCAAACTGGG
>DGXO01000023.1 GCA_002395605.1 Bacteroidales bacterium UBA4230 | reverse complement strand
CTCCGCGGAAACGCCGCCATTTCCCGCAGGTACGTAGAGTACTACCGCGACAGGGTGCAGTATGTTATGGCGCACCCTCATTCCCTTACCGTAGTCCCGGTATTTTTCCAGAAACTCAATGATGGACTTCCGGTATTCGCCCAGCCCACGGACGGTCTTCTCATGAAGAGCATCACGGACTCCCTCAAGACCGTTTATCCGGATTCAAAGTACGTGAAAGCCCTTGAAAAAGAGGCCGAAAGACGCATTCATGAGATGGAACTTTCGGCCAAGATCAGGCAGGCCGAAGAAGTTGGCTACATTGACATAGAGCTCCCCGGAGTTGAAGGCAAGAAGGTGAAACTCTCAGATACCGAGTCCAAGGTTACCATGGTGTACTTCTGGGCCACCACCGCAGAGCAGAAAATGTTCAACCTGGATGCCCTTAAGCCCATTTATGAGGAATTCCACCCCAAGGGCTTCGAGATTTACGCTGTGTCCCTCAACGTGGACAAAGCCGAATGGGGCAAGGCCATGCGCAACCAGAAACTGCCCTGGGTCAATGTCTGCGACACCAGGGGAGTGGATTCTCCCTACATCGGCCTTTATGGCGTAACATCCCTCCCGATGGCCTGGTTCATTGTGGACGGAGAGATTGACACCACCGCCAATGTTCGCAATGCGGCTGATATCCGCAGTTACCTGCGCAAGAGATTGTAGGATATTTCCCTGCCGCAGAACTTATTGACTGACAGCATATTATAGAATATCGGGTGCACCGCCAAGTGCACCCGACATTTTATAAGGGGCTGAGCGATAGCTGTTTATGCGCCAGGAAGAATTGACTTTTTGGACACGGTGGCTACAAAATCTTTGAGGTAGAATGGTTCAAAATAGGCAAGGTTCTCAAAATTGCCTTCATTGTAGGCTTTATCTGCCAGGACTGCCATATTGGAGGCAAGAGGCCATGCTTCTGCAAACCGGGCATTGGGGTGAGAGATAACATCCTTGCATTTGAGGGCGCCGTCTCCTATGAACAGTACCGGACCTTTATCCAGGTATTCGGCAAAGGATTCCGGGCCGATGATTTTAGCCTCTACGGCAGTGAGTTGCTTTCCAGTAGGGGAGAATACGGCCGTGTAAACTTCCATTCGGCGGGCGTCTATCATGGGAATTATGAAAGCGGCTCCGGCTTTACCGGAAGCCTCTGATGCAGCCAGGGTATCCAGCGAGCCTATGGCTATGAGCGGAAGGTTGGCGCCGAAAGCAAGGCCCTTTGCCGTGGAAACGCCAACGCGAAGGCCTGTGTATGATCCGGGGCCTTTTCCCACGCAGATAGCATCGCAGTCTGAGACCTTAAATCCTTTGGAATCAAGTACTTCTTTGACAAGCGGAGCGGTAAGTGAGGCCTGCAGGCGGGGCTCATGGCATTCCCTTGAGGCGGTAACTACGCCGTTTTCTGACAACGCTACTGACAGGACAGCCGTTGATGTTTCAATTAAAAGTATCTTTGCCATAAACTATACTTCTGCTGCAAATTCCGATGCCGATTGGAAGAGTTCCTTGAGGTAGGGGAATACGGTGTAACCAAGGTCCTTGAGGGTGCCGTAAAGGACCGATTCCGTGAGAACCGGGCTGGTAACAAGCTGGAACTTGGCGTTGACGGTGTCGAAGAGGATGATCACAATGCTTATGATTACGGCGCTGAGGAGCACGGCAAACACAAAGCCCAGGAGGCGGTTTATCCACCCGAGGTTTGCCATCTTGAATATGCCGGTAATGAGTTTTGCCAGGAGCATCACCACAATAATGACGGCAATGAGGGTAACTGCAAAGGCAATTACCTTCAGGGCGGTGTCGGAGACCGTGACGTACTTGTGGAGCCAGTCAAACACTACGCCGGAAAACCTGGATGCGGCCCATATGGCGGCAACAATCCCTACCAGGGAGACAGCCTGCTCAATGAAACCCTTCGAAACACCGCGGATGATGCCGGGAATGAACAGGAGAAGAATCACTATGTCAAGAATGTTCATCTTGCTTATGCGAGTTTAATTGATTATCTTTGTACCCTTAAAAAGCAATGCAAAATTAGAAAAAAATATATGACATTCAAAGAATATAAGGGGCTGGACCTTACCCAAACGGGAAAAGATGTCCTGGAGAGATGGAAAAAGATGGATGCCTTCGGGAAGTCTCTGGAGCTTCGCGAGGGCGCTCCGGAGTTTGTGTTCTTTGAAGGCCCGCCTTCGGCAAACGGAATGCCCGGCATTCACCACGTGATGGCGCGCTCCATCAAGGATGCCATCTGCCGCTATAAGACGCAAACGGGTTACCGCGTAGCCCGCAGGGCAGGCTGGGATACCCACGGCCTTCCCGTAGAGCTTGGCGTGGAGAAAAAGCTTGGCATCACTAAGGCCGATATCGGCACAAAAGTGAGCGTTGACGAATACAACGCCACCTGCCGCAAAGAGGTTATGAAATATACCGCCGAGTGGGAAAACATGACAGAGCGCGTAGGTTACTGGGTAGACATGAAAGACCCTTACATCACCTACGACAACCGCTACATCGAGACCCTGTGGTACCTCCTCAAGAAGATTTATGACAAGGGCCTCCTGTACAAGGGCTACACCATCCAGCCGTATTCTCCCACAGACGGCACCGGCCTCAGCTCCCATGAGCTCAACCAGCCCGGCTGCTACAAGGATGTAAGCGACACCACCGCCACCGTGCAGTTCGAGATTATCAAGGACGGCGTTTCGCAGCCCATTTACGGCTCTGAAACCGTTCCCGCATACTTCCTGGCCTGGACCACCACGCCCTGGACCCTTCCTTCCAATACTGCACTTTGCGTGGGTCCTGAGATCGAGTACATCCGCGTACTGTCCTTCAACCCCTACACGGGCGCTCCGGCAGTGTATGTGCTTGCCAAGGACCTCCTTGGCGCCTGGTTCAATCCTAAGGGTGCCGAAATCCCTATGGAATCCTACCAGAAAGGCGACAAAGTTGTGCCTTACAAGGTACTGGACGGCTCTTTCAAGGGCAAGGACCTTGTGGGCATCCGCTATCATCAGCTCATTCCTTGGTTCAAGCCCTCCGGAGACGCTTTCCGCGTAATTCCCGGAGACTATGTCACCACAAGTGACGGTACGGGCATCGTGCATATCGCCCCCACCTTCGGCGCAGACGACAAACGCGTTGCGGCAGCTGCCGGAATCGGCGCAATCATGCCCATGGACAAAGATGGCAATCCCCAGGCCCAGGTAGACCGCCAGGGCCGCTTCATGCGCATTGAAGACATGGATCCCGCCTTTGCCGCCACCGTAGACCCTTCCTATAAGGAATACTCCGGAAGGTACGTCAAGGCCGGATACAAGCAGTACTTCGAGCACGTTGAGGAAGAAGGCACCCTGGACATCGACCTCTGCGTAATGATGAAGGCCGATGGCCGCGCATTCAAGGTGCAGAAGCACGTCCACAGCTATCCGCACAGCTGGCGCACAGACCTTCCCGTGCTGTACTATCCGCTTGACAGCTGGTTCATCAAGGCTTCGGCCGTGAAGGATGAGATGGTGGCACTCAACAAAACCATCACCTGGAAGCCCGCCAGCACAGGTACGGGCCGCTTCGGCCAGTGGCTGGAGAACATCCAGGACTGGAACCTTTCCCGCAGCCGCTACTGGGGCACTCCGCTGCCCATCTGGCGCACTGAGGACGGAAAGGAAGAAAAGTGCATCGGCTCAGTAAAAGAGCTATACAGTGAAATAGAGAAGGCCGTCGCCGCCGGTATCATGGCATCCAATCCCCTCAAGGACAAGGGCTTTGATCCGGAAAACATGAGCCTTGAGAACTATAACAAGATAGACCTCCACAGGCCTTATGTGGATTACATCTATTTGGTTTCAGAGTCTGGCAAAAAGATGATCCGTGAAACGGACCTCATAGATGTGTGGTTCGACTCCGGCGCCATGCCTTACGCCCAGGAAGGCCTTCGCAACCTTGGAAAGCCCGGCTTCGGCGCCACCGCAGACTTCATCGCCGAAGGTGTGGACCAAACCCGCGGCTGGTTCTATACCCTGCATGCCATCCACACCATGATTTCCGGCACTCCCGCATTCAAGCGCGTGATTTCCAACGGTCTGGTGCTGGACAAGAACGGCAATAAGATGAGTAAGCGTCTCGGAAATGCGGTAGACCCCTTCCAGGCACTGGACAATTACGGCGCAGACGCCCTCCGCTGGTACATGCTTACAAATGCCGAACCTTGGGACAACCTCAAGTTCGACGAA
Organism: Bacteroidales bacterium UBA4230; assembly: GCA_002395605.1. Taxonomy (GTDB): domain Bacteria; phylum Bacteroidota; class Bacteroidia; order Bacteroidales; family UBA932; genus Cryptobacteroides. Next base: position 3,192 of record DGXO01000023.1, on the reverse strand, counting down.
GGCGGCGTGAGCGATGTCCGCCGCAAGTTCTTCGGCACGCTCTACAACACATACGCATTCTTTGCCCGGTATGCCAATATCGACGGCTGGAAGCCCGGTCATTCCGAGCTCTGCGAAGAATCCGAACTTGACCGCTGGATCCTCTCCAAGCTTAATACAGTCATCCGTGACGTGAGGGCCGCCTATGAGGACTATGATGTCAAATCGGCCGGCCGAATCCTGGAGGCCTTTGTCTGCGACGACGTCTCCAACTGGTACGTGCGCCTTAACCGTCAGCGTTACTGGGCAGGGGAGATGACCCCGGACAAAAATGCCGCCTACGAGACCCTGTACAAGGTACTTGTAGACGTTGCTGTGCTTGCCGCCCCCATTGCTCCGTTCTTCATGGACCAGCTCTACTGCGACCTTGTGGAAGGTGCAGAGTCCGTGCACTTCACCATTATGCCTGAGGCCGATGACAGCGCCATTGACAAGGACCTTGAAGAGCGCATGGCCCTGGCCCAGCAGGCAACGTCGCTTATCCTTGGTATCAGGAAGAAGGTGAATATCCCTGTGCGTCAGCCGCTTTCAAAGGTGATGATTCCCGTCATCTCAGACAAGGTGCGCCGTCAGCTTGAGGCCGTCAAGGAGACCATCCTCACGGAAGTCAACGTGAAGGAGATGGAGTTCATCGAGGACGCCTCCGGCATCATGACCCTCAAGATAAAGCCCAACTTCAAGGTGCTTGGAAAAACCTATGGCGCCCGCATGAAGGAGATCGCCGCGGCGTTCGGCACGCTGGAACAGCCGGTGATTTCGGCCATCCAGAAGGCCGAAACTGCCGGAGAGGCATATACGCTTGCGCTTCCCGGCGGAGACGTTGTCCTGAACCCCGGAGACTACGCAATTTCCTCCGAGGACGTTGAAGGCTGGCAGGTGGCCTCTGAAGGCTCCCTCACCGTTGCCCTGGATATAGAGGTTACCCCTGAGCTCAGGCTGGAAGGCCTTTCCAGGGAGCTTGTGAACCGCATCCAGAACCTCCGCAAGAGCTCCGGCTTCGAGGTCACGGACCGCATTCACACCGCCATTTACTCCGACGATTCCGCACTTGCAGAAGCACTGCAGGTGTACTCAGAATATGTAAAATCTCAAACCCTGTCCCTCTCTATCGGCCTTGAAAGCATGGCCTCTGCTCCCGCAGACGCCACAGAGGTTGAATGGACAGAGGGCACAATAAAGCTAACCGTTAAAAGATAAGGATATGGAAGAGAACACCAAAACCCGTTATTCCGACGAAGAACTGGAAGAATTCCGCGCCATTATCAATGAGATGCTGGAAAAGGCCCGCGCAGAATATGCAACTCTCCGCGAGGTTGTGACCCATGCCGGTGGTAACGACATCCTGGACACTGCTCCCACATTCAAGACCGTGGAGGACGACGGCGCCTTCCAGCTTTCCAAGGAAGAGGCCGGTGCGCTTGCACAGCGTCAGTACAAGTTCATCCAGAATCTGGAGGCTGCGCTTGTGCGCATTGAGAACAAGACTTACGGCATTTGCCGCGTTACCGGAAAGCTCATCCCTAAGGAGCGTCTGCGCCTGGTCCCTCACGCCACCACAACCGTAGAGGGCAAGGCTATCCTTGAAAAGACGGGCCGAAAGTAGTCTTGTCATTTCGAGCGAAGTCGAGAAATCTCATGAAGAATAAAGGAAAGTTTCTTATCTTCCTTGGCGTCTTGCTTGTGGTCATTGACCAGGTCATAAAAGTCCTGGTCAAAACCAACATGACCCTTGGAGAAAGCATCCCCGTGCTGGGCAACTGGTTCCAGCTGGTGTTTGTGGAGAACAAGGGTATGGCCTTCGGCATGTCCTTTGGCGGGGTAATAGGGAAGTACCTTCTTACCATTTTCCGCCTTGTGCTGTTCTGCGTCCTTTGCTGGTGGATCAGTAAGCTTCTGAAGCGCGGCAACGTCCCCGTTGGCGTGCTGGTTGGCCTTACGCTCATTACCGCCGGCGCTTTCGGCAATATTGTGGACTGCCTTTGCTACGGGCTCATTTTCAGTGAGTCCACCTATACCACGGTGGCCACCCTGGGCTCTTACGCTCCATTTATGCAGGGTAAGGTTGTGGATATGTTCTACTTCCCCCTCTGGATATGGCCAGACTGGGTTCCCGGCCTTGGCGGGCACGTGTTTTTTGAACCCGTGTTCAACTTCGCCGACAGCTGTGTCACAGTGGGTGCAATTTATTTAATACTGTTTCATTGGAAGTTTTTTGCAAAGGAATAATTTTTCACTATCTTTGCACTCCCAATTGGAGGAATGGCCGAGTGGTCGATGGCGGCAGTCTTGAAAACTGTTGTACAGCAATGTACCGGGGGTTCGAATCCCTCTTCCTCCGCAAAGCGGTAGCAAAAAAGCGCAACGAGCTTGCTCGATTGCGCTTTTTTGATGCTGGTTTGCAAAGCCCCGCCGCAGGCGGGGAGGGATGTCGCCGAAGGCGAAATCCCGGAGGAAGAGGGATAAGAGGCTCACGTTACCCTCTCCCCAAGCCCCTCTCCTCGGGAGAGGGGCTGGCGTCAGAAATACGTTTTGATCCATCTGGCCGATGCTGCTATGGAAGGATGCGTCTTTCTCCACGCCGAACAGGTCACTGCCGCCGAATTTATTCTTGAGGCTCTTTATGGCCTCCATTGCGTTCTCATAGGTGGCATGGAAGCGTTCGGGAGCTGTTGTGTCGGCTATCTTGAGGCTCTGATAGTCGTAAGCATCCAGAGTGTCAAGGGCGTATGTATAGTCTCGGATTACATCAAAGAGGTCTGTTACCTGGTCGGAAGAAAGCAGCAGTTCTTTGTTGAAAACATTCTCCAGCAGACCCATTGCCCGCTTCAGGTCCTCATACTTCTGCTCGGAAACGACGTTGCGGTTGACTACATAACCATGCCGCATGTACTCTTTAATTATGGAAGAAGACCACTTCCTAAAAGAGGTTGCTCTTATGGAATTAACGCGGTAGCCAACTGATATTATTGCATCCAGGTTGTAATACTTTGTGTTGTAGGTCTTGCCGTCCTGAGCAGTATGTGCAAAAATTGCACAAGCTGAGTCTTCTTCTAACTCACCGGTAGTGAAAACATTCTTCAGGTGCCTTGTTATCACAGATCGATCAACTTGAAACAAGACACTGATTGCCTTCTGCGTAGCCCAAATGGTTTC
>DGXO01000087.1:1642-5675 GCA_002395605.1 Bacteroidales bacterium UBA4230 | reverse complement strand
CGTGGTGGGGCCCATGGAGCCGCAAGGGTAGCCTGCAGGGGTCTTTGCGGGGCCTGCATAGAGGATGGGGTGATCCTTGAAGTATGCGGGCATGTCCTCGCCTGCATCAAGGCGTGCCTTGAGTTTGGCGTGGGCTATGTCACGGGCCACGATGATGGTGCCCTTCAGGTTCACACGGGTGCCAACGGAGTATTTGGTGAGCTCTGCGCGTACTGCGTCAATGCCCTTGTCAAGGTCTATCTCGATGCCCTTAGGGCCTTCGCCGGGCCTGCGGAGTTCCTCCGGGATAAGCTCAGAGGGGTTGGAATCCATCTTCTCAATCCACACGCCGTCTGCGTTGATCTTCGACTTGATGTTGCGGTCTGCGCTGCAACTTACGCCCATGCCGATGGGGCAGCTGGCGCCGTGGCGGGGAAGGCGTACAACGCGGATGTCGTGGGCAAGGTATTTGCCGCCAAATTGTGCTCCAAGGCCGATTTTCTGTGCTTCCTTAAGGAGTTTTTCCTCAAGGTCTATGTCACGGAAAGCGCGGCCGGTTTCGTCTCCGGTAGTGGGAAGGGAGTCGTAGAACTTGATGCTGGCAAGCTTTACGGTAAGGAGGTTCTTTTCGGCCGAAGTTCCGCCAATCACAAAGGCAATGTGGTAGGGCGGGCAGGCTGCTGTGCCAAGGGAACGCATCTTCTCCACCAGGAAGGGGATGAGGGTGCCTTCGTTCTGGATGGTGGCCTTGGTCATTGGGTAGAAGTAGGTCTTGTTGGCGCTGCCGCCGCCCTTTGCCACCATTACAAAGCGGTATTCGCTGCCCTGGGTGGCCTCGATGTCAATCTGAGCCGGGAGGTTGCATTTGGTGTTGACCTCATTGTACATATCCAGAGGAGCGTTCTGGCTGTAGCGGAGGTTCTCCTTGGTGTAGCAGTTGAAAACGCCAAGGCTGAGGGCTTCTTCGTCCTCGAAGTCTGTCCATACATGCTGGCCCTTCTCTCCGTGGATGATTGCGGTGCCGGTGTCCTGGCAGAAGGGAAGGACGCCCTTTACGGAAGTTTCCGCGTTGCGGAGGAACTGGAGGGCTACGTATTTGTCGTTGTCAGAGGCCTCGGGGTCCTTGAGGATTGCGGCCACCTGCTCATTGTGGGCGCGGCGCAGCATGAACTGGCAGTCATGGAAACTCTGCTGTGCCACCAGGGTGAGGGCCTCCGGAGATACCTCCAGAAGGGTTTTGTCACCAGCCTTGATGGTTTTCACAAGTTTTTCAGAACCGGGAATCTTGTAGTATTCCGTGGTGTCGGGGCCCAGTTGGAACATGGGCGCGTATTTGAATTCGGCCATATCAGGTTTAATTGTTTAGTCTACAAAGATAGCGTTTTTACGGCAGGATTCCTATTTCTTCACGGGGAAAAGGAAGTACTTTGCTCCGGCCTCCGGGGTGATTATACTGGCCTCGGTTTTGGTATCGTCCTTAGGGTCAAGATACTTGTACACAAGGGCTTTGCCATTGGAAAGCCAGAAGCCGTATTCTTCCCCTAGGGCCGGTGGCAGAAGGAGGGAAATGTACGTGTGCTCCGTCTTGTGCATGAAGGCCATGCTCTGCTCTCCGTTTGTGGTCTCGGTTACGCGGACAAGCTTGCAGTTGTCAAGGAGCCACTGGGCATTGGCCTCGGAGGGGGTGCGCCACAGCGGACCGTAGTGGAGAGTTGAAAGGTCCGCGGCCTCAAACCACTGGAAAAGGGCGTTGCCATACACAAAACTATTGGCCCAGATGGTGCCGTTGTCAAATGCGTTTTTGCCGGAATCCATGGTGCCGTACTCTCCGGAAATCTCATAAACCGGTATAAGGGAGGCCCTTTCCCTGCTTACCATGGAAATGCCCCACTGCTGGTTATCAAGGCTTAAATCTGAGTAAGTCTTGGCCGAAGGGTCGAAGAATGAGAACATGAGGTCCTTCCCGTCTACCCCGGCGGCGCCGGCCGTCATCATCTCATATTTGCCGGACTTTATGTCTTCACCCACATACGTCTGGCCGTTATAGCGGACCTCGCAGCCGTAAGTGATAGGCGCATCAAAGCTGATGGTGCGTGCTTTTGTGTCCAGCGTATAACCAACGGTACGGTATGCGCCGCCGGGGAACACAAGCGTAGCCTTTCCGTCCTTGAAGGTGAATTCGGCCGAAATAACTGTGCCGTCGGAGGTCTTGTAATGCAACCTGCCTATCTCCTGCTGGCCATAAGGGCCCTTGAAGCCGGTCACTTCATAAACATGGCCTTCCAGTTCAAAGTCTTCCATCTTAAGGTCCAGGCCGAAGGGGTTCCCAAGCCCGGAACATGCGGCGGCCAAAACTGCTGCCAGTATTATTGCCGAAAGCTTTTTCATAGTCATTTACTCATTAACAGGAGCTCATGTAGGCTTTGACAAGTTTCCATTTGCCGGCCTCGAAATCGGCCTTTGTGTAAAGGAGATTAAGCTGGCCTTCGTCGTAAAAGCGCAGGCCGGCGGTATCGGAGTCTATCTGGAGGAAATTGATGCAGCCTTCCATTTCCTGGCGCACTTCCTCAAAGAACGGAATGCCAAGGAGTTTGGTGCAGTCATCGGTGTCTGCGCAGGCCTCGAAGGTCATCTTGAGGGCGGGCTGGGTAAGGGGCTGGTCTTCGTCGTCTACCAGGATGGCGCTGCGGAAGGTTTCCATGTTCACGGACTTGGTGTACTTCACAACAACCTGTTTGCGGGGCCATTCCCCAATGCCGTTATGCCACGGGCTGTCAAATCCAAGGTATTCGTCCAGGCCCGCGAAGATGTAGAACATCCCTTCGTGCGGAAGCCTGCCCTCAGGGTCATAAGGGGCAATGTCGGCACAGTCTATCTGGCACACGAAGGTGAGGGGGTAGTCAAACTCCTCACCGTCTTCCTGGGCCTTTGCAAGGGGATATTCCATGTCGGCGGGAAGGTCAGGGTCTCCCCACCATTTTGAGCAGCAGAAGAGCTCCTGCTCAGTTTCCTCAAGTATGATCCTGATAGCCATATCCTAGAATTCGTAAAGGTTAAGTCCGGTTTCGGGGTCCTGGTATCGGCCCACCTTCACTCCGGGAAAAGCCTCCACGTAAAGTTCGCAGGCGCCGTTTATATAGGCCGAAAGAAGATGCCCGCCGATGCAGGTGTAGTCTTGCCTGCTTGCCGTGATGTGGAGGTGAAGGTAAGGCTTCCCGTCCTTCTCGGAGATATTCCCGGTAAGGTTGGTTATTTCCATCTGCTCCGTGAAGGTCTTGTCCACATACTTCAGCGTGGAAGGGTTCAGAAAACGGAAAGTGGCCTCAGAAACTGCTCCAAGGCCGGTAATGTTACCGGCAAGGATACCTTTTTCCTTGCAGAACTCCATAAGCGCAGACGATACTTCTGCGTGATTGTCTATGCTAAGGACAAACGCATTGTCCTTTACCTCTTTGTATTTGTACATGGTGCAAAGATAATAAAAAAAGAAACAAGGTGGGCCTGCCCGGCAAGTCCTTGCTAATCAGCGCTTTATTAAAAGTCGGGTGCACCTGCAGGTGCACCCGGGGTTGCGTAATTGGCTGTAAATCAGGCGTTTGCTGGCCAGGACTATTTTATCAGCGCATGAGGTGCGGTCATAGCGGCGGGGTCAAGGGCCTCGTCAAGCTTTTCCTTGCTCATGAGGCCGTGCTCAAGCACAAGGTCGTACACGCTTCGGCCTGTTGCAAGGGCTTCCTTGGCAACCTTGGTGGAGGCCTTGTAGCCAATGTAAGGGTTGAGGGCGGTTACAATGCCGATAGAGTTTTTCACCATGTCGTAGCAGTGCTCTGCATTTACGGTGATGCCGTCTATGCACTTTTCACGGAGGGTGTTCATGGCGTTGGTGAGCCAGGTCTGGCTTTCGAGGATGCTCTCTGCGATGACGGGCTCCATGACGTTGAGCTGGAGCTGGCCGGCCTCGGCGGCGAATGCTACGGTGGTGTCGTTGCCGATTACCTTGAAGCACACCTGGTTGGTAACCTCCGGGATAACGGGGTTCACCTTGCCGGGCATG
>DGXO01000087.1:901-1587 GCA_002395605.1 Bacteroidales bacterium UBA4230 | reverse complement strand
TTCACCTTGCCGGGCATGATGGACGATCCTGGAGCCATGGCGGGCAGGTTGATCTCATGCAGGCCGCAGCGGGGGCCGGAAGCCATGAGTCTGAGGTCGTTGCAAATCTTGGAGAGCTTCACGGCAAGCCTCTTCAGTGCGGCCGAATAGCTCACATAAGCACCGGTATCGGGGGTTGCCTCAACAAGGTCTTCGGCCACCTCAAAGTGGTCTCCGGTAAATTCGCTCATAAGTTTTGTGCAAAGTTCGGCAAAACCGGGAACGGCGTTGAGGCCCGTGCCGATAGCCGTGCCGCCCATGTTGATTTCCTTGAGGAGAACCACGTTCCTCTCAAGGTTTGCGAGCTCTTCCTTGAGGTTGGTTGCAAAGGCGTGGAATTCCTGGCCGGAAGTCATGGGAACGGCGTCCTGGAGCTGCGTGCGGCCCATCTTGAGCACGCCGGCAAATTCTTCACCCTTGCGGCTGAAGGCATCGATGAGTTCCTCCAGAGCCTTCACAAGGTTGCGGTTCATGCGCACGAAGGTATAGCGGAATGCGGTGGGGTAGGCGTCGTTGGTGGACTGGGCGCAGTTGACGTGGTCGTTGGGGGAGCAGAACTGGTATTCGCCCTTCTTGTGGCCCATCAGTTCAAGGGCGCGGTTGGCGATGACCTCGTTGGCGTTCATGTTCACGGAGGTGCCGGCGCC
>DGXO01000087.1:0-826 GCA_002395605.1 Bacteroidales bacterium UBA4230 | reverse complement strand
CCCTGCATCATGTCCACGGGGAACTGGTCCCAGAGCGCACCGTCCACAATCTCCTTGCAGGCAGCAACAATAGCATCGGCAATTTTGCGGTCAAGGACGCCCAGGCGGGCGTTGGCCTCTGCGGCGGCCATTTTCACGTAGGCGATTGCAATGATGTACTCCGGATAGTCGCACATGTGCGTGTTGGAGATCTTGTAGTTATTGATTGCACGCTGGGTTTGGACACCGTAGTAAGCGTTGGCGGGAACCTGAAGTTCACCAATAAGGTCGCTCTCGACCCTAAAAAGTTTTTCTGACATGTTAGTTTATGGATTTGGATAGTTTTAGATATAATATGCGGCGAACACTGGCGTCAAGGCGCTCCGGGCTAATTCGGCCGTCCGCAATGGCGGCCATGACGCCGTTAAATGCTTCAACGGGATTTTCCGGCAACAGCAGCATGTCCGCTCCGGCGATAAACGCCAGCGCAGCGGCATCCGAGGCCGAATACTCTTTTGAGATGGCGCCCATCCTGAGGGCATCCGTGATGATGGCTCCTTCATAGCCAAGCTCTCCGCGAAGCTTTTCCGTAAGCATAAGAGGAGAAAGCGTGGAGGGCACTCCGGAGCCGGTTATGGCGGGCACGGCAATATGGGCGCTCATTACAAGCGGAGTTCCGGCCTCAATTCCGGCCTTGAAGGTAATCATCTCACATTCAAGCAGCTCTTCCCAGGTTTTAAGGCTCTGGGAGTAGCCAAGATGGGAGTCCGTGGAGGTGTCTCCGTGGCCGGGAAAGTGCTTGATGCAGCCGTAAACTCCGGCGGCGGAAAGGCCTTCCAGATATTTC
>DGXO01000037.1 GCA_002395605.1 Bacteroidales bacterium UBA4230 | reverse complement strand
GCTCCCTGTCGTTGGCCTCCGACATAGTTCCCCAGGCAAAGCGGGCCGTCACAACTTCTCGGAGGTCCAGTTTCTTCAGAAGCGGGATTTTCCCAAGGAAGAATCCGTTGAAATTGTGTACATAGTATCCGGTAAGCCAGCGGTCCGACGCAAATTCAAAGTAGTCCATGCAGGAGAAGGCCGACTTGTCCAGGAAATATGTCTGGTTGCCCTCATGGAGCTTGAGGAGGGGATAGGGGACTCCTCCCCAGATGGCTCCGCCCTGAAGCATGAACTTTCCAAAACCCACGGCTGTGGTGGGGACTTTCCAGGTTATTTCGGCCTCCGTTTTAAGGTAGCCGATGTCGTCCTTGGTAATGCCCGCGATGCCGCCGGTGACATCCAGGGTGATTACCGGATATTTGGTGAATAAGTAAGTCTTTTTGAAGAAGTTGCGGTTGACTCTCTCGTTGAACGAGACGCGAAGTTGCGCGTGGACTTCGTTGGTGGAGAAACTATTCTGGAACTGGTTGTCGGAGCGCCTTATGAAAGGCACAATCTCGTTGCCCCAGATACGGGTTTGGGTGAGCTCAAGCTTGGAATTGAGCTCCCTGCAGAACTCATGGTCGTATTCCAGGTTGAAGCAGCGGATTATGTTGCGCCGGGCGCCAACGTTGCGCGCAAGGATGGAGGAAAAGATGTTGGGGACGGTGAACACGCCTGTACCGCTGCCGTACTGCTTGTAGTCATAGGTGGCGGTGGCGGTGAGTTTCCTGGTCTTTTCCCTTCCCAGCATCCACTCAAAGGTTGCTTCGCCCTTAGGGATCTTGTCCCTGAAACCATAGGCCACATAGCCTCCAAGGCGGATTTTGTTGTTCCATTCCTTCAGGGTTCGGCCTCCAATCTGGACGCGGAAACCCTCCATTTGCGTGTATGAGAAGGTACGGGCCCATCGGCCGAACTCAAAGCCCCAGGGCTTTACCTCATAGTAATTGTTGACAAGGGTGCGGACAATTCCGTAAGTCCCTTTGTAAAAGCTGGTTCCCTGGAAGTCCTCCACCATGTCGTAGATGCCCTGCTCCCTGTCTGTAAGTTTATACGGGCGGGCGTCCTCCCAGTATGCGTCGTCTCCCACGGTCACATCCCTCATTATCACGGATTCCACGGATGTGAGGGCGTCTTTGTCCGTGACCGGGCCGAAAACCGGCGGCTGGTACTTTATGTTACGGTTGGCAAGGATGGAGATGAGCTTGGATTTGTCGGAGAGCGTTACCGAGAAATCTATGAACAGGTGCTCTTCGTCGTAGAACCATTTGCCCTCAGGGGTTCTCCTGTTGACTATGTCAAAGTTTATGTGCCTTATCCAGTTGACGTTGGAGGAAGGGGAGAGCTGGGCGTGGACGCTCCTTATGCCGAAGTCTTCGGCGTCAAACTGCATTTCTCCGTCAAGGGTGGGGGAGGTCACAAGGCTCTTTGGGTGGAACCTCAGGACATAGGTCTTTCGGCCCTCCACCTGAAGGCTGTCTACAAGGAAATAATTGTAGAACATGTGTGAGGAGGCCGCCGCCGGATTGGGGAGCTCAAGGTTGAAAACGCCTATTCCGGGCTTGTAGAAATTGGTCTTGAGAAGGTAGGAGCCCGTGAACTGCCTCACGGCATTGTCGTCTTCAAGGCCTGAGATCCGGCTTGTCCTCATCACTTCCTTTATCCAGGACGGGTTTTCCGAGTGATAGACGTCGGAGACATTCTCAGATATCATTACAGGGATGAAGGGCTTTCCCGTAATGGCCGAAGTATCCGTGTATTCCCTCACAAAGCCCAGGTTCTTGTCCAGGACGCCTATTTTCAGGAGGTCCTCCATATTGGTGACGTCGAACTCTATCTTGGAGTAGAGGCGGGAGGTCCAGGAGGGACCTTCGTCGGGGTCGTTTTTGCTAAGTGAGCGGTCCAGTTTCCTGAGGATGGACTTTATGTAGCGGTCGTCGGGCTTTACCACCGCGGCGTCCAGCTGTCGGCGGTCCGGCATCAGGTGGAAGTTGACCTCCGAGAAAGCGCCTTTATTTATTTCAATGGAAAGGGGCTCGTAGCCAAGAAGCTGTGCGGTAAGAACTTTTGCATCCGGGGAGCGCGTCTCTATACTGAACCTTCCGTCAAGGTCCGATGTTATGCCGATTGTGGTGCCGTCGAAGTAGATGCCCACAAAAGGCAGGGGCTCTCCTGTTTCGGCATCATAGACTCCGCCCCTTACACGCGTGGACTGCCCGGCCGCGGAAATGGCCGCCAGTATACATGCAAGGGATATGAGAAGCCTCCGGATCAATTGTATAGGGCGTTTATGATGGCTAGTCTCCAGCTGCTGGGGATAATGCGGACGAGGAGGTTCACCGCTTTGTAATCCAGGCGCGGGGTAACCCTCACGGCCATGCGCTTTTTCTTCAGCTGTCGTAGGATGGCGCGTCCTATGACCTCAGGCTTCATTCCTCCAAGCTCGTCTTTTTCAATCTTTGCAAGGTTCTTTTTGATGCCCTTGTCATATGGAGTCCCTTCCTCAGGGGCGGCAATTTTCCTTGCCGAAGTAAAGCCAGTGGCAACGTCTCCGGGGAGGATGCTGCAGCACTGGATGCCTGAGCCCTTGAGCTCCATCCTTAGACCTTCCGTGAGAGAGAGGAGCGCCGCTTTGACGGACGAGTAGTAAACCTGGTAGGGGAGTTCCAGCACTGCCATCACGGACGTTACGGTGATGATACGGCCGTGGCCCTGCTTCCGGAAAACGGGCAGGCAGGCCTGGATGGTTTTCACCGCGCCAAAGTAGCAGGTCTCGAACTGGGCCCTGGCATCGGCCTCTGAGGTGTACTCCACGGGACCGTAGATGCCGTTTCCGGCGTTGCAAACAACGGCGTCAAGCCTGCCTTCAGCGGCAATGATGCCGTCTACGGCCGCCTTGAGGGATTCGGCGTCGTTGACGTCCAGCTTTATTGGAATAATGCCCGGACGGGCTTCCTGGACGGTTCCGCGCCTTGACCCGGCGTAGACTTTCATTCCGGATTGGGCAAGGATTGTGGCCGTTGCCGCTCCAATGCCGCTGCTGCCTCCTGTTATAAGTACTACTTCCATAATTCGCTTCTCAGTTTGAAATTGTCCGGGAGGGGAAGGTTGTAAACGCTGTCCCGGAGAAACTGCTTGAACTCTTTGTCCGGGATGGCCTTCTGCTCTTCCACGCTGATTGTGGGACCTATTATTACCCTTGGATGGGTGCCTTTCTTGTTGAATACCTCGTGGAAAAGCCGAACGAACCTTATCTTGTAGTGAATTAGCCCCAGAAGGTAGTAGAAGGCCGAATTTTTGTCGGCGAACCTTACCGGGACCACGGGAACTCCGGCTTTCCGGATGAGCCTTACGGCGGCGTCCTGCCACTCCCTTTCGCTGACGGTCCAGCCTTCACGGGGCTTGAGGTCCGCCACTGCTCCTGAAGGGAAAAGGATGAGGGGCTCCCCGCTTCTTACCTGCAAGAGGGCGCTTTTTACCCCGGCGATGCTGGTAGATGTGGTTTCCCGCTTTGTGGTGGTGGGATTCACGGAGATGAAGTTGGGCTCAAGACCTTTTATCCAGGTAAGGAACTCGTTTACCATGGCCTTCACCTTGGGGCGTTTATGGCCGAAGATGTCTATGAGCGAGATTCCGTCAATGTGTCCGTATACATGATTGGCTATCACTATGAAAGCGCCTTCCGGGAGGCTTTCCAGGCGCTCTGGGTTTCCTATTGAAAAGTCAATCTGGGCATAGTCCAGGATGCCTTTTGCGAAATCCGGCCCGGGAGGCGTTCCCTGCTTCCACACATAGTCATGGAGCTCGTTCACATGGTCTATGCCTGTTAGTTTCAGGGCCAGTTTAAAAAGAAGCCTCCCCGCTTTTCCTTTGAAAACCGGGGAGAGTTTTACTGCGTCTTCCGGAGTGATGACAACCATACGGTTCCGTTAGAATTTCTTGGGCGGATCAATCTCCGAGAAATACTTGATGTCCTTCACAAAGGCCACTATGTACATAACAAAGATAACCATGGCGGCGCCGAATGCCACAAAGTCAAGGAAGCCTACCATGAGGGGCTTGCCGAAGATGGTCATGGGGATTTTCCAGGTGCTGAGCCAGGGGATGTAAAGGAACAGGAGGTTCACTATGAACACTATGAGACGGAACTCCGTGGGGCCAAGGCCGCCGTAGGTGAGACGCATCTCCCCTTTGAGGTGGCAGTCTATGTAGACGTATACGCTTATCATGAAATAGGCTACCAGGGCGAACATGGCAAAGCTCATGTTTACCATGGGGCTGAGGCCCACGCCGATGAACATGATGGTCTCGTTGATTACATCAACGTTGTGGTCTATGAAAAAGCCGTAGGTTTTGCGCTGGGTGTTGCGGACCCTTGCGAGGGAGCCGTCCAGGGAATCTCCAAACCAGTTGAGAAGCAGGCCGAAGCACGACAACCACAGCCAGTTGAGGTTGTTGTTGGCCAGGGCGTAACCGACGGCCATTGTAAGCGCGCCAAGAAAGCCCACAAAGGTAAGCATGTCGGAGTTTACCCACTTAGGCATTCTTTGGGCCAGCCATACCAGTATTTTCTTTTCCAGCGGATTCAGGATAGAGGTCTGGATCCTTGCAGCTTGTTTCTTATTTTCAGGCATAGGTTTTTGCAGTTATTTTACAAATATAGACATTTTTTGGCAGAAAACATTATATTTGTCCTATGAAACCTAAGACCATCATCTCCATGGCAGGCATGGTTGTACTCAGCGGCCTTGTCCTTTACACCTTCTTCAGTGTACGCGGCTGCATCCGCGAAAAGCGCTGGCTGGCGCTTGGCACCATAGAGAACAATCCCGTAAGGATTTACGACGTAAAGTATTCCCGTGAGTTCAACGACATGAACGATGTCCAGTTAAACGTAGCCCAGGCCATAGGCGTGCCGCCTGTGAAGGATAGGGAAGAGGCGGAAAAGATGAAGGGCTCTCTGGTCCTTTTGGAGGACTGTGACCTCTACGAGATCCGGGAACTTACCCATTCCATTCCGTACCTGGTGCCATCGGCCAAGGATCTTCTGGACCTTATCGGCCGCAATTTCCAAGATTCCCTGGCGTCCCACGGCCTTAATCCCAATAAGTTGGTAGTCACTTCCGTTCTGCGTACGGAGGCCGATGTTGCGGCCCTCCGCAAGCGAAACACAAACGCCTCTGAGAACTCTACACACCGCTATGGCACCACGTTCGACCTCTCTTACTGGCGTTATGTAAAGATAGAGGAGCTCCGCGGCCGCCCGTACGCCGACGTCCCTCCGGAGATGCTCCGCGCCGTGCTTGGCCAGGTGCTCCGGGATATCCACAATGAAGGGCTGTGCTACGTGAAATACGAGCGCAAGCAGAACTGTTTTCACATAACCGTGAGGGGTAAATAGCATCAGAAGGGGGGAGATAAAAAAAGAAACGTCGGCCTTCACAGGCGGACGCTCTACTAACCACATAATTAATAACACTAAAACTAATAACCAATAG
>DGXO01000082.1 GCA_002395605.1 Bacteroidales bacterium UBA4230 | reverse complement strand
TAAACCGTATCAGGTTATCATACTTCACCTTCGGTATATACCTGAACTTCGCCACCAAATCCATAGAACTTGTAGCCTAGAGTCTTGTAATAATCATGGGGATTATCGTGCCAATACCCATTTGTCCGAGCCCAGTTTTCCAGGCAGGATTCTTGGTCTATAGCAGTTTCTATCTCTGATTCGGAGTCGTATGGAGCCGTTGATACTGTGCAACCATATCTTCCCAGGACCAGGGATCCTTGGCCCAGGATTCGACCTCCTTTCTCAAATCCTCGCTGAAACGCTGGATCATTTCGAAATCTATTGAATGCAATTCCGGCATTGTCCACAACTCAAGTAATTATGTGCAATTATAATGCGTTAAGTCCAAACATCCAAATATTTTTCTCACATTTAGCATTGTCACTTTGAGCGAAGCCCGAAGGGCGAAGTCGAGAAATCTCACTTCACGGACACGGATTTGGAGTTTTGGTGTCCGTGCTGGGGCAAGGCCGAAAAAATTCTCCCGGGCCGTAAGGTCCGGGAGAGGTTTTGTGACTAATACTCGGTATACGTGTATGTGACTACGATGCTCCTTAGTCGGTTCCAGTACCTGGTGTTACTTTGTGTTCTCGACTGCATGGTAAATGTCAGTGTAGATGTGGCATTACCAGACCAGGATGCGGTTGTTGCGTTGTTTGCCGGTCCAGTATAGGTTCCGGTAGAAGGAGTAACTGCTCCTTGAGCATAGTTGTATTCGGTATAGGTGAAATTAACACCCGTGATAGAGAAATCATCTAATGTCTCAGAAGAAGATATGCTCAAGGTTCCATTATAATTATTGCGGTTATAACGGAGTCCCATTTCAAGGTAGTTAGCCGTTGAGTTGTATGCATTTCCCACATCAATTTTCAACCCCTGAGCAGTTAATGAACCTTCACCATAATAATTGATATTGAAGGTTCCTGAATTCGTGTTTATTGCTGAGGTTGTAACAGTTTTCCTTACACCAACCCTCACCGTACAACTTGCCGTATAGCCGCCATCAACGGTGGTTACCGTGATGGTTGCGGTACCCTTGGCCACTGCGGTGACAAGACCGTTGTCGGAAACGGTGGCAACGGCAGGGTTGGAACTGGTCCAGGTGACGTTCTTGTTCACTGCATCGGCAGGGGTGATGGTTGCTATGAGCTGTTCTGTACCATAAGTACTACCGTTGATGATGAGCGTAGTTGAGGTCTTGTTCAGAGACACTCCTTCCACCGGAGTGGGAACCACGTGCACCGTACAAGTGGCGGTGAGGCCGTTGCTGGAGGTGGCAGTGATGGTGGCTGTGCCGTATGCAATGCCGCGGACTAAGCCGTTGGTTGAAACCGTAGCGACAGACGCGTCGGATGTTGACCACGTAACGGTCTTGTCCGTTGCGTTGGTAGGCATTATGGTGGCCACAAGAGTCCTGGTCTTGTTTAATCCAAGATTCAGGGTGTTCCTGTCAAGAGTAATGTGCCTTACCTCAATAGGAGCGACGGTGATGACACAGGTGGCACTCTGGCCGCTGTGGGCGGCGGTAATGCGTGCTGTGCCCACTGATACGGCCGTAACCTTGCCGTTGCCGTCTACGGTGGCGACGGAAGTATTGTCAGAATTCCATGTAATCGTGCCGGTACCGGCTTCTGCAGGCCAGATTGTGGCTTTTATGGTCTTGGTCTCGCCTGCGTGCATGGTATGGCTTGTGGGATCCACGGTGATTCGCTGAGCCTTGTTGCCGCGGGATGCCTCGTGATAGATGGCTTTTCCGCCGTCAAAAGCATTCAGCGTTACTGCGTAAGAGCCGTCAAAACCGTTAGCATTGGTGATTGTCTTAAGAGCCAGAGTGGCAGTATTGCCGCTTGTAATTGTATATGTGTACAGGCCATCGTAAACATCCTCTACAGTCCAGTCCCCGGCTGTGCTTTGAGGGATGAGGCCGTCAAGTTTCACCTGAACCGTACGTGGTCTGCCAGAATCTTTGCTGTCCAGATAGAAGGTGAAGTTGACATTGGTGTTGGCCGCGGCGCTATTGTTGCCGAAACTCATATTTCGGAAACTGAACATGGAGTAGTTGTAGAAACTGTCATTTCCCTTGTTGAAATACTGGTTGTCTACATAAATCTTTCCGGCGCTGGCGGCTTTGTTTGTCTTGAAGTGGCAGGTAAACTGCATACCGTCCATGGTCTCTGTCAAATCCTGATACTCCGTATAGCTGAGCGTACGGACATAATGGAAGGTCTTGCTTGAAGACTTTCCTTCACATATGCTATATCCGTTTTCTACAGGAAGGTTATCCTCAGGATACTTTGCCGTATTGGGCGTTATGGAAAGTTGGTCCGACTCCAGTTGGAAAACAAGCGGGAACATGCTTTCCGGAAGCATCTTGGGGATTGTGACATTGACGTTGATGCCTTCTCCGGCAATTGCTTCAACATAATCTTCACCGTAGTCGGGGTTCTTGACATCGGCCACGCACTCAACTATCATGTTCTGGCGCGGCATGAGATAATATATCACGTCACGAGAGATGGTGTGGGTTTCATCAATCTTACCAACAATGTGAATGGTCTGGGTTGTCTGGGTAGAGATGTCGGGGGTGTTAATGGTGAACTTCAGGGTGCGGAAACCCTCGGCATCCTTGGCGGTTGGGGCGCCCATGGCTTTCATCTTGCCATTTGCTCCGCCATCCACAACAGTGCCTTCCAAGGCTGTGATTTTTGCGTCAAGCTCAGTGGCCAGGACATTTCTAGGACCTGTTTTTTCGCCGATTGTGATGGTTACCGGGCCGTCTTCAGAGACAAGGGCGTTGTTCGCGCTGGAATCACCTTGGGAGGCATCCTCGATGAATTTGTATTTGAGTTCGAATTCCGCACGGCCTTCAACGAAGGTCCAGCCGGTGTGAGAAACGGCAATACGGCCGTAACCGTCGGAAATGTCGGTAAGGCTGGCGATGTCGGCGTTTTGGGTGATGTCTCCGGTACCGCCAGTGGAACCTGCGGCGCCAGCGGTTTCGGCACCGGCCTTGGCAACGTTGGTGATACGGATGTGGTAACGGAAGTTACGGAAGATGGCATAAGGGCCTTCGTCGTCACTGAAGTCAACTTTGTAGTAGCAGGGGACGCCGTGCGCAAGGTCAAGGTATTTTCCCGGAGTATTGCGCTCTTTATCTTTCCAGTCTTTGGGCTGATTGTCTGTAAAATATTGCTCGTTGAACGGATAGAAAGTACCGTGAACAATCATGTACGACGCCGGCATTTCGGCCGAAGCCTTCGGCCTTTCGTACATGTAGACGCTGCTCACTATTTCTTCTCCGTTTCCGGTACCTGAGCCCCAGATTACGGAAGCTCCGTCGGGGTCGGTGTCCACAAGCTGTGTTCCGCTGGGGGAGAAGCCTGGATAAGAATATTTGAGGCCCCAACCGGGTTTGGATGTCTCTACATAGAGAGAGTCCTTGTAGCCGTATAGGAAGCTGCCGTTGTCGGGGTTATACGGCACAATGCTGCCGCGGTCCGGTTTGTTTATGACGGCAAGGGTCTTATCCTTGTCAAGTACGAACTGCGGAGTCACCGACTGAATGCTGATTTTTGCGAAATTGCGGACAAGTGGAAGTCCAGGATGTGGCTCTGCCTCAGACGGCTTCGGGCCACCGCAGAAAGCATCGGTGACGTCGTCGGTTACCTGATAGTATCCGTCTCCATCTTGGACATATACCATTTCGTTCTTTTCGTTATCCCATTTCTTCTTTAGGGTTATGCCGTTGGGGAGGATGAAACCGGCCCAGTATGCATCCTGGTTGTTTGTGGAATAGACGTATTTTGTAAGGACCTCGGAGTCGTATTTCCAGGGGAGTTTTACGTCTCCAATATTGGCTATGATATGGACGCGGAGCTTCTTGGAGTCTGTTACGGAAAGCTTGGCTTTGAAGGTGTAGAGGGTGGCGTCTCCGTTGGTGGTTGCAGGCTCAAAAGTGTCTATGGCAACGCTTTCCTTGAGGAAGCCGGAAGAGCCGAAGACCGCAATGCGCATGTTCTCGATTGTGGGTTTGTCGGCCATGGTAGCCTTTGTTCCGGTAAAGGCGTTGCCTGGAAGAGCTACGGTGAATTGAACGGTAGCTTTTCCTTCAGTGGGATAGGGAATATCCTCCGTATCCTTCCTGTTCTCTATTTCAAATTCCTCCTTAACGCAGCCAGTAAAACCTACAAGCAACGCAGTCAAAAGGAATATGTATTTAAAAGTCTTTTTCATACGCGCTTAAGTTTAACGGGGTATATCACCCCAGGTGAAGGTGGAAATATCTACTCTTTCAGCGTCTTGGTTGTTATATGTCATACCGCTCCAATACCATTCATCATATACGCATCTTACCCAGCGGTTATCATCTGTGGTGCCGGAAAAGTACGTTGGAACGCCATATACGCCATCTATCTTTCCACTTGCACACCAGTATGACTTATCAAGAGCAGCGCTTCTGTCAAACGTAAAAAGCTCAGGAATCATACTTTTTTGAGAAAGAGTTGTGATGTAAAGAACCTCTGCCATCGTAGGGAGTCTCCATCTTCCTGCCGGATAACCATCTTCCTGATAACTGGCGCACCTTCTTCTTGCATCGTCAAAAGACATGCTTGTGCTTTTCCCATAGGAAGAGGCAACTCTGAATACTGGAGCGATAACATCTTTGAATGCTTCATCACTTTCGGCAGGGTAGTAATTTGTTAGCCTATGGCCAGTTGTCCCGTCAATGAATCTTGTTGAGGCGCTGCTCCAGCCGGAAACCAAATCTGTATCCCTATAAGGCGTAGTCGTCCTCGGATCACCAATAAGCATATCAGAATCTGAAAGAACGCTGGTTGAAATCAGATACATATTCGGATTCGAATTTTGTCCGCTCAATGTTGAGTTGCGGCACCAAGCCTCCGTATAATTAGAAGTACTACTTACATTATTAATGTATACGTATCCTCTATGGTTGTCATCTGTGCCATCGCTATTCAGCTGAGAATCAATGACAATTGCCGGCCTTTGCTCAATAGTCACAGTCTTCGCGTACGAATGGTCGTCCTTATGCCTGAGCGTGAAAGTGATGATGTACGGGGAAACGTCATAGTCGTCCGTGGAGGTGTCGTTGTTCAGCGGATGGTTGAAGCTGATATGGGCACCAGTTGTGGTGGTAACAAGGCTTACGTCCATGTTCCAGTCTGCCATGTTGGTGGAAGTACGCGTTTGCTTGGTGCTGCCGGAGAAGTCGTACTTGATGGCCTGGAAGTCCACAATCTCGCAGGGGTCTGACGTCACGTAAGGGATCATCAGGTTTTCAATGTTGTACATGGTGAACTCATCCTCATTGATGAAGAGGTAGCGGGCACCCTTGATTTCAGCCTCTTTGTCGGAGTCGTTGACGCCTGTGCCTTCCCCGCCGCCACCGGTTTCACGCTCCTGCCAGTCTACAACGTAGTACTGGCCGTTGATTATCATTTCGCCGCCGTCCATTTCACTGCCAAGGATGCCCACGTTAAGGACAACCTTATACCAGTTGTTGCGGAGGAACTCTGCGTTGGAAATGTCTATGGCCGTTGCGGGGCAGTATACACGGTAATAGTAAATCTTTGACGTTGTGCCGAAAGGAGTATTGCCGTCACTTACGCCCGGTTCACGGTCCCAGGGAATGGCAAGTTTGAGGTATGGCTCTTCTTCGGTGCCGTACTTCCAGGTCTCCGGATATGTATAGAATGGAACTTTGGCGGGGTAAAAGATGCCTGTCTTGGTTTCTTCTGTGTACTGTACAAGGCCGTTGGCATCAAGGATTTCATTGCCGTCCTCGTCCACCTTTTTTGTGTAGGTTTTGTAACTGTAGTTTTCACCGGAATTGAGGTCAAAATTGGCTTGAGCGTAAGAAGAAGGCTCAGAACCTTCCACGGGCTCTCCGCTTACCTGGCCGGTTTTTGCACCGTTTACAAGGTATACATACGCTTCGTTCAGACGGGGCTTCCAGATTTCCGTACGGGTATCGCTGACGCCGCTAACAGTAACGGTGTTCCTGATTTCTACCTGCGGGACCACCCTTACGGAAACGGTAATCTTTGCTGCAACCCTCTTGAGGCCTACGTTTGCAGACGCAACAATTGTGTTCCTGCGCCTGACGGGAGTTACTTCAAAAATACCGTCGGTGGCCATGAGAAAGCTGGATTGCGGAGTCTTTACATTCTCTCCGTCAAGCTCCAGATCCCTTGTCTTGGCCGAAAGAGTGGCGACATCGGTGCCGGAAAGGTTCTCAGGGTCTCCTGCAGCCACAATTCTGTCGTGATTGGCAATGGCATATACCCAGAAGTTGGTGGCATTGTTGGGACAAAGTGTATAGTTCACAAGGTCACTTGTCATGGGGACGCTGATAGGCGCATTTTGCCTTACGTTCTCCAGGTAACCATGAATTACGGCGTCGCCGTTTTTGTTTGCGTTGGAATACAGGAAATATTCTACAGAGGCAAGGACGTTTTCGTTAAGGGCGTCCACGCCATCTTTCTGGGTTTTAGACTTGGTTACAACAAGGCTTTCGTCGCTGAAAAAGCGAAGGACAATGCCCTCTCCTTCTTCTTCGGCATAGATGTCTTCCTTAACAGAACAGGCGGGGACAGTGGCAAGAATCATTGCCGCTGCCATGGAAAAAATGCTGAACGATAACTTTTTCATACTATTCCTCCTGTATTAAGGTATTGTGATGACATAGTTGTCACGGTTGATTTCAGAGTCGGCATCTGTGTCGCGGTTGTGGTTTGTCACAGCAAAGTGAAGGAACAGTTTCTTTCCGCTTGCAGGGACGCCTTTTGGCTTGACACCCAGCGTGATTTCACCTCCGTCACGGGTGGGGTCAATGAGTATGTAGTCATGACCTGTGCCGGTGTAGGTGTTGCCGCTTTCGAGCGTGACGATAAATGAATCCGTGTCTCCGGAAAGGCCGATTGAAAGCCTGCCGTTGACTGGCGTATAGACGGAGAACTTGCCACGGGCTACCCATGCAGGGGTGGAACTTGCGGTGAGCTGGATGACGTCGTGTTTGCCGTTGGCGTCTGTAAGCTTGCCGCCAGAAGTATAAGAGCCTTCTATGAACTTGAGCTGGGTTGCCGAAACGGCGTCTTCTTCAAATGCCATGGGGAACTCTTCGTAATCCCAGGGAAGGGTTTTGAAGGATAGCTGCACCTGTTTGTCGGCGAAGGAGACATTGAGCTGGGTCTTCTTTCCTGCGACAATGGCCTCTTTGGCGTCTTCTGCGTTAGGGAAGCGCATCAAGAGAGTGGTCGTTGATCCTATACCCACCTTGCATTTGACTTCCACGAGCGGGGAATCGGTGCTGTACTGCGGATTACCCTCACCGTCCGTGCCTGTAACAGTTGGCTTTAGCGCACCCTGCGTCATAGGCCAGCACATGCGGTAGCTCAGGTGTTCTCCCATCTCTGCGCCGGTGTAGGCATCGTAGGTCTTGCCGCCATTGGGACTCTCAATGCTATAGAGAGTGGTTCCGGTGGTATTAGAGTTTGGGAACTTGTTGGGCCAGAACACGGAAGATCCCGCTGCGCCGGAAGCTGTGGGATTCCCGCCAGCCATTGAAACACCAGAATCCATATTCCAGGTGAGAGTCTCGCTGTGACTGTTGGGGAAGTTAAGCAGTCTTACAGAATATACAATGACATCTGTCTTGGAAGTGTTCTGGACGGTTATACCAAGTGCTCCAAAAAGGTGCTTCATGGGAACATCCACATGACTGGGAATACCATCGGCAATGACGTCTACAGGAACAACGTCGGAGTAAAGGAAGTCGTACTGAGGGCCTGCAGCGGTGAAATCCTTGGCAACGGTAAGTGTCTTGGTGCCAGGGGTATATGTGCTGAAGAAAGTGCTTGATTTGAGGCTTCCTGCATCGGGATCTGTACTGGTCTTGTCTTCCAGCATCCATCCGTAGAAATGGTGGACACCGGTGCGGGTCCAGCGGTATGACGTTGGATTGGCAACGTCTCCAAACAGCCACTGCCAATTGGTTGCGTCCTGCTTGAAGGTGAGAGTATTCTCAAAGTATTTGAATTCCTCTCCGGAGGAGTGCATGGTGCCGTTTCCGTCTGTGAGCGTTCCGTTATATCCGGAAAGGTAGTCGAACATCTTGAACTGTGTTCCGGTTACCTTAAGCCCGTCTGTTGAAAGGAATCCCTTAGTGGCGTCAGGAGCGGCGTCAAGAACTATCTCCTCATTGGAGTACACGGGATCCTCCACCTGATTTTTATTGCAGGAGAGTACCAGCGCAGCGAGGAGAAGTGCCGATGCCGGAATTATGTATTTGTTGCCCATTGTGCTCATGTTTTTCTGTCTTGGAGACCCGGAAGGGTATCACCCCCGCCGGGCCTTATGATATTAAAGGTTGATGCTTGCAACAATGCCCACATTCTCCCAGCCGTCAACGGCAGGGTCGAAGGTGATGATGGCATCAGAAAGGTTGGGATTGTTGGGATCAACTCCACCGGGATAGTTGGGATCTGAAGGATCGGTGGGAGGGTCGATAGGGTTGCCACCGTTACCGTTGGAAGCGGTAGGAGCAAACCTGAGGATGTAGGTGTAGACGTGGTTCATCTCCCATGCGGGGATGGCTGCCAGTTTAATGTTTGCCGAAACATCGAAGGTCTCGTTAAGGAAAGCGGCACCGTTGCGGGTGGTCTCTACAGTAACGTTCAGGGTTACCTTCTGCTGGTTGTCGGCAAGTGCCTGAGGAAGGACATAGACGGTGTCCACAGCCTGATATAACTTGCCGGCCTCGATGTTGCCGGTAAGGGTACCGTTAATATCGCTGGCAGCTCCTTCGGGAGTCCATACATTGCCGGCGGGCTTGTCCCAGCCGATAACGCCTACAGTGGGGGCCGATGCAAGCTTGAGCTCGCAACCGCCTTTGGTGTAAACGCCGCTGAGTTTGGCGCTGTTCACGGTAACTTTCCAGTCGGTGACAGTACCGTCGGCCTCTTCCTTGTGCTTATAGGTAAGTGCTACTTTGAAGTTTACCTTTGCAAGGGCGTGGCGGAAGATGGTGGGAACGCCGGTGAAACCGCTCACGCTATCGTCAACAAGGTCTTTGTTGTCGGAGAAACCTGCGGCTTTGTCGGCGTACATGATATCCTGCTGGAGGGTGTTCACGTCAATGCCGGAGTAGGTGATTTTGTCCTTGGCCACGGTGATGCCGGCAAGGCCGGTGGGGTAGTAAGAAATGAAGTCCACCGTGGAGTTCTTGGGCCAGTAGTAAGTTCCGCTCTGAGCTTTCCAGAGGTTCTCGGAGGTCTTGTATTCAATGGTTACATTTTCCATGAAGTATTCACCTACGGTACCTTCGGCCCATGCGTATGTGGAGAAGGTCTCGGTCTGGGGGAATACGGTGCCATTGATGCCAGGAGCCTTGGTGTTAAGGCCGGCTACGGTCTGGAAGGAAACCACGCGGGCGTTCTCTACAGGGTTTGAAGCCACTTTGCTGCAGGCCGAAGCCATTACGGCAGCAATTGAGATGAAGATGAGAATCTTTTTCATTGTATATATCACTACTAACTATTCTTAGATGTTGATACCGGCGCTTACGGTGATGTTCTGCCACTCGTCAACAGCGGGGTCGAAGTAAACGATGGTAGGAACTACGTCGGGAATTCCGTCGCCGTCCAGGTCATCGGGAACGCCGTCACCGTCGGTGTCGGTGGTGCTGCCAAGGCTGGGTGCGAAGTTGAAGGAGTAGGTGACGTTCTGGTTCATCTCCCAGGCGTCCATGCTGCCTGCGGAAAGGTTGCCCTGAATCTCTACGCCGTTCTCCTGAAGAACCTGCACATAGCCGTTGCCGTCGTTGATGTCGCGGTAGGTGGTGATGGTAACCTTGAGCACAACTTCCTGGTTGCCGCCTGCAAGTGCCTGAGGCATGACGAATACGTCGGAATCCAGGTCGTAGACAGCTCCGTCAGCAAGCGGATTGGGCACTCCGGTGAGGTCCAGGTCAATGTCCGTGGTGGTACCGTCGGGGGTCCAGACGTTGTCGGCGGGCTTGTCCCAGCCGCCGCTGCCGTTGAGGTTAAGGGTGAAGGAACCTGAAGAGAGGATGTTGTTTACCTTGATGCTCTCTACTTCTATCTCCCACTTGGTTTTGGTGCCGGTAACGGGGTCGGTCACTTCCGTGTAGGCGGCCTTGATCTGGAAGTTTATCTTTGCAAGGGCGTGGCGGAAGAGGGTGGGAACACCGTCATAGTAATAGGTGTTGACGTTGTTGGTAAGGCCGGTCACTTTGTCGGCATACATTATGTCTACGTCCGGATTGGCCGCAACGTCCCAGGCAGGATATGCCATGCTGTCTTCCGTGATGACAGGGAGGGGTGCGTTGGTGCCGTCTGCGGTGTAAGGGGAGTAGCAGATGAAGTCAATGCTACCGGACTTGGGCCAGTAGTATGTGGTGCCCTCGGGCCTCCAGACGGGGTCCGTGAAGGAAATCTTCTGGTTGGTCATGAAATCTGCGTTGTCGGAGGCCGATACGCCCTTGTACCATGCGTATGCGCCGAAGGGCACGGCCTTGTAGTCGGTCTTGTAGTCATCGGCCTTGGTAACACCCTTGTGGCGAGCCACCTGGAATACTACCTCTGACTGGATTCCGCTCTCAACGCTCTTTGAGCAGGATGCGAGGGCTGCAATTGCGAGCACTGCGATAAATGCTGTCTTCTTCATTTCTTATATAATTTTTTTGTTTTTGGCACCCGGGGGCAGGGTCAGCCGCCCACCGGGTAAGAAAAAGCTTTTTATATATTAAAACAACTAACTTTTTTCTTGTGATTTTTAGAGCTGGATGGTAGCTGCTGCGTCTACGTTTGTCCAGTCTGCTACTGCAGGGTCAAAGGTGATAATGACATCGTTGGGATTGTCATTGTTGTTAGGATCTGCTATTGCGGTAGGCTTAATATTTATTGTATAAACAATGTTCTGGTTCATCTTCCATGCGGAAAGTGAGGAGATGTCCTTAATGTCGATAGTGGGGGTGAAATCCTCCTCTATGACAAGACCGTTGGAAAGGTGGGTAGTGATATGGACATCGAGTTTAATCTTCTGGGTAGAAGCTTCGAGGTTCTGGGGGATCACAAATGTTGACGCAGTTGCCATAAGGTCGGTTGCATCGGTAGTGAGGAGAATGCCGGAAGAATAGGTTGTAGCGTCTACGAGCTCCTGCTCAGGTGTAGCACCGGAGAGGTTGGTCCAAACTTCGCCTGCGGGCTTTTTCCAGGGCATGGTTACGCCTTCTGCGTCCGTGTCAAGGTTAAGGGTGCAGTCGCCTTTTGTATAGAAACCGGAGATTTTTGCACTCTTTACGGTTACGTCCCACTTTGTGACGGCATGGGTAGTGGGATCTTCGTACTCCACGAAGTTTGCCTTGATCTTGAAGCTGAGCTTTGCCAGGGCGTGACGGAAGATGGTAGGAACTCCGCTGTAACCGGAATCTACACCGTCATTAACAATGTTCACGTTCTTTGAGGCAGTGGCTTTGTCGGCGTACATATAGTCTACGTCACCTGCGGTGATGCCGGTGTAGGTGATGGTGTTCTGAGTGATGGCCGGATTGCTGTCGGCAGTACCGTTTGTGCCGCTCACAGGTGAGTAGGAAATGAATTCCACGGAACCGGTCTTGGGCCAGTAGAAGGTGTTGACGGAGGTTTTCCATACACCGCCTACTTTATCTACGGTTTCATTTACCATAAAGGGAGCGTGGTCGGAACCTGCACCGGGATTTGCGGTGAACCAGGCATAAGTGCCGAATGCGCCGTTATTGTATAGAGAACCGGTTGCCTTTGTCTGCAGGGCGTTAGCAACCTCGAAGTTGATTTCTTTCTGGACTTCGGGTGTTTCAACTTTGGAGCAAGCCACGCTTGCTGCAAGTGCTGCGAATGCGATGATGATATATTTTTTCATTGCTGTATATTGTTTTCTAATTAGATAATCTTGTCAGTTGCGGTTTCGGTTTCCCAGTCAACAACGGCGGGATCGAAGCGGACGGGCTCGCCGGGCTTGATGATGATGTTGTAGACGTATTTGTAGTTCATCTTCCAACCGGTGATGGAAGGAACATATGTGAGGATGTTTGTCAGAGGGATAGTAACGGTTTCCTCAATGGTGCTGTTAGTAGGAACGTAAGTGCTCTTGATGGTATAAGTAAGAGAGAACTGAGCCCATGCGTTTGCAGCTGAAAGGTTCTGGGGAAGTACGGAAATTTCGTCGAAGAGAGTCTTTACCTCAGATACCTTCTGGGCATTGGTGGCGGTCATCTTGTTGGAGCTGCCGATAACGGTGCTTGCAAGTTCACTGTCCTTGTTGTTGGCAACGATGGTCCAGGCATAATCCTTGGCTTCGGCCCAGGTCCGGACGTTTGCAACGGGAGCGGCTACGTTTGCGCTCTCACCGTCGGTAAATGTGAATGCTGCAGTACCCTTGTTTACATATCCGAACTTGGATTCGTCAACCACTACTTCCCATTTATAGTCGTCACTTGTGATGGCATCGGTGGCATCAAGCTTTACATTGAAGGTGACTTTGGAAAGCATGTGGTGGAAAAGGGTGGGAACACCGGTTACACCAGCATCGTCAAGGTGATAGGCGGAAACGTTTCCGGTGTATTCGTATGCGGCGTCTGCGACAAGGATGTCGTCGTCCACATCAATTGTTGCGTTGGTGTAAGTAATTGAACCTTCGGCGGTTGCGGAAGGGTTAATGGATCCAGCATAGGAGAAGAAGTTCACATAACCGGTTTTGGGCCAGTAGTACATGCGGGAAGGCATCCACTGTTTTTCAGTGGCGTTCCAGGCAATGGTTTCAGTAGCCATGAAAGCCTGAGTGCTGGGGGCGCCGCTGAGCATGGTGTGAACCCATGCATTGGTGTGGAAAGTGTTGGCGGTACCAAAACTTACATTGGCTTTGGTAACGGGGCTGACGTAATTGGCCACCTCAAAGGTGACGGCTTTGTCTGTGCCGATGGTGTTAACCTCGGACTTGGAGCAAGCGGCAAGTGCAATGACTGCGGCTGCGAAAACAAAAAGCTTTTTCATTTCTGTAATTGTTAGTTGTTTATAAAATTGTTCTTTGCACCCGGGGGTAGTATCACCCGCCCCCGGACGATTATTCAATTAAACTGCAGGAACAGTCTGCTCAACCCCGGTTTCATCCTCCCAAACCTCAACAGCGGGATCGTATTTGATCTCTGAGGTCTGAGGATTGATGATGAGGTTATACACATAGCGGTGATTCATCTGCCACTTTGTGATAGGAGTTGCGCCAATTGCATTGAGCTGGATGCCGTTTGCCACATAAGGAGCACCATAACCAGCTGCCGCAAGGTCATTGACATTTACAGTCTCGGTGGAGATGAGTGAGCATCCTGCATGGTCTGTGGCTTCAAATTGGGCCACTGTGCCATAGTATGTCTTGATTTCATACTTGAAGGTGAGTGTTACATTGTCTGCAACGGCCTGAGGCATTACTGCGAAGTATTTGTCTTTCATGAAGTTGGTGCCAGTGAGCTCAACAGCGGTATCGGTGAGTTTAACGTTACCCTTTGCAACTTCGGTGTCAAAGATTTCACCGGCTGCGTTGCCAAGCTTTTCGGAGAGATAAGTCTGAGTGCCGGCAGGGGCAGCCCAGATTTCATTGGTGGGCTTTGTCCACTCCTTCTGGGTGGTGGCTGTGGTGGCACTGGTCTGGGTGAGGGAGAACTGTCCGTTATTCTTGATGGTACCGGAAGCGAGAGCTACGTCGGTGAGCTTTACCTCCCAGAAAGTGTATTTGTCAGTTGTGCCGTCCTGAACCTTCATGGGGTTCTGCTTTACGGTGAAGCGAACCTTTGCAAGGGCGTGGCGGAAGAGGGTGGGAACACCTTCGTTTGCGTCAATCTTGTAGTTCTGGGCTCCGTTGTCGTTCTGCTTGTAGTGATATGCGGCGTCGGCGTACATCACATTGTCCTTGAGGGCAACGGTGCGGTCACCCCAGGCGAGTGTGGCTGCACCACCATCCGTGGTGTAGGTGACGGTAGGAGTTACCTGATCACCGAAATCATACCAGGAGAAGAAGGAAATGCTGCTCTTGGGAGATTTTGGCCAGTAGTAAGGATGAGCGGGTTTCCATGTCTTTGTACCGTCAAAGTTGATACTCTCAACGTTGCTTGCTCCGGCTACAAAGAAGGCTGCGGGGGCAGCAACACTTCCGTCAGACTGGGCCGCATGGATGTAAGCTGCGCTCTTGAAGTACTGATTTGATGTGATTCCGAGTTCGGCAAGCTCTGAAACGAAGCTGGTTTCGCCGGCCTTGGTCTGGCTAAGGTAAGAAGCCACCTGGAAGCCAATCTCTACGTCGGGAGTGGTTTCCGCGGTTTCAACCTTGGAGCATGCTACGCTTGCTACAAGCGCTGCTGCTGCGATGATAAAAAACTTTTTCATTTCTATTAGTTGTTAAATTTTTAATAATCTTTTGTTTTTGGTACCTCCGGGCAGTATCACCCGCCCGAAGATAATAGGAATATTAGGCGTTAGGAATTTCCTGAGTGTGGTTAACATCAGTAGCCCAGTCTTCAACTGCGGGATCGTAGAGAATCGTTGTGGTTGCAGGATCAATGTTGAAGAGGTAGGTGTACTTCTTGTTCATCTGCCAGTAGGAACCGATGGCAGTCATAAGGTTGAGCTGGATACCGCTGTTGTTAACAATGGCTCCGCCGTTTGCAAAATCCTTCACGTGGATAGTCTCGGTGCTAACGTGTGTTGCAGAACCAGCGCCACCGGCTGTGGTGCCATACTTGGTCTCGATTTCAATGTCAAAATTCAGGAGGAAAGCATCGCCAATCTGCTGAGGAAGGACGGTGATATATTCATCTGCCATCTGATCTGTCTTGCTGAAAGTCTGGGCAACAGAGGTAAGTTCAATACCTGTGGAGCTGACTGCGTTAGCAAGGAAGATGTCGGCAGTTGCCCAGTATGCTGCGGAAGCGGCTGCGCCCCAGATATTGTGTGCAGGAACAGTCCAATTGGTAGCATCCTTTGCGGCAGTAAGGGAAAGGGTGCCGTTTTTCTTGAGGGTGTTTGCAGGAATGGTGATATTCTTGACTTTAACTACCCAGAATGTAGAATTGCTTGTATTCTTGGTGTCAACTTTGGACATGGTCTTCTGCTTGAACTGGAACCTTACCTGTGCAAGAGCGTGGTGGAAAAGGGTAGGAACACCTTCAGTAACACCATCTTTGTGGTAAGTGGCTGGCTTTGTGTTCTTCTTCTGCTTCCATACAGGATCTGCATACATCACGTTGTCCTTGAGGGCGATGGTGCGGTCGGCAGTCCATGCAAGGGTGTAGGTAGGAGAAGAGAATGTTGCGTTGGCAACATGTGTGTCAGCAGTCTCTGTGAGGTCAAACCATGAGAAGAAGTCAATGTCACTGTTGGGGGACTTGGGCCAGTAGTAGTCTGCGCCTGCAGGTGCCCACTGGTTGGATGCATACTTAATGGTCTCAACCTGGTCTGTAGCAGCGGCATAGAAACGTGCAGGAGCCTCCTGGCCACCATTACCGTTATCGGCATTGATGAAAGCGACGCTCTTGAACATTGCGTCTGCAGCAGCAATGCTGAAAGCCTCCATTTCTTTGAGGAAACCGCCGTCATCAGCCTTGGTCTGAGTAGAATAGTTAGCAACCTGGTAGCCGATCTTCACGTCGGGGGTGCTAACTACCTCGGTCTTTGCGCAACCGACAGCAGCTACTGCTGCAATTGCAAGGATTGTGTAAAGCTTTTTCATTTTTGTAGTTGTTTTATTTGTTTATATTTCTTGTTTATTCAACTGTTACGTTAATGTCCTCGGCAAAGGTCCATTCGGTTTCAACGGTGGGGTTGAGGAGGATTTCCTTGCCTACGGGGTTGATTGCTATGTTGTATGTGTATATCTTGTTGGGAACCCACTGGGTGATTGCTACGTCAGAGGTGTTCTTGATTGTGTTCATTACGATGGTTGCAGGAATGTCGCTTTCGGTTGCCGTAATGATTCCGTTGTTCTTTGTGGTAACGGAGTAGGTGATTACAAGCTTGATGGCGTCTCCAAGGGCTTGAGGGATAAAGCTGCGCTCAGGAAGGATGGCGGCATAATCCGTAGTTACATCTGCATCGGAGTCTACGAAATCAATGGCGTCTTCATTGCTGCCTGCAACTGTCTTCCAGAGGTAAGTGGCGCTTTCTGTGCTGTACCACTTGCGGGTACCGGTATCTGCCAGGGCGCTATTGAGAAGCTTCATGTTTCCTTTTTGGAACACGCCTTCAAATTTTGCATCCTGGAGGGTGACCTCATAGGTGACGTTTGCAAGCTCCGGGTCTGTGAGCGTGGTGGCTTTCATATTCACCTTTACGCGGGAAAGGACATGGCGGAAGAGAGTGGGAACACCGGAAGTGTAATAGGTGTTGCCATTTGCTTTCTGCTTCCAAGCCTCGTCTGCCACAAGGATGCGGTCATTGGCGCCGACTGTGCGGTTCAGGATCTGGAACTGAGTCTCAGTGACAGTATCCGGAGTAATGTTGGCGCTGCCGTCGTTGGCGTACCAAGACACAAAGTTGAGGTAACTCTGGGGGTGCTTGGGCCAGTAGTAGTCACGCTCCGGTGACCATGTGGCGCCGTCCCAGCTAATGGCCGAATTGAAGAACAGAGTACCTTCGGCTGCACCTTCAGTATGGAGGAATGCCTTGCTCTGGAACACCTCCAGACCTTCGGCGGTACGGTACTCTGAGTGGGTATCGGCCTTTGTGGCTGTGGCATAGCGGCCCACGGTGTAGCTTATAGCCTCCGGGGCAGCTGTGTTCTCGGTCTTGGTGCAGGCCACAAGGCTCACCAGAATTCCAAGAACTGCTATGTCAAACCATTTTTTCATTGTTGTTTTATCTATTCTTATCAAATCTTATTCCTAGTCACTTTTTTACAAAATCATTGTTCCTTCTTCTTCCTCCCAGTCATCCACCTGGGGCTGGAATCCGCCGTTGCCACCGGGGTTAGGATTGGGTTGGGGGTCCGGGATGTCGATTATGAAGTAGGACTCGTCAATAATAAGCCAGTGGTACAGGATTGCCTCTTCTGTCTGGAAGACGGTGTCCAGGTTTGCACTGTATTGGCGGAGATTACCTTCTGTGTCGACGACATTGAAAGTAACAATCAGGTCTGAGGAAATGTCCTCAATTTTGCCGAAGGTGTTGAATACGGCGCAGAGGATGTCCTTGTTTTCTCCTTCCAGGCTGAGGTCCTGGCCCTTCTGCATGTCGAATACAACTGCGGCCGAAGGATCTACGGTCCTGAGATTGAAGCCGATATGGTTGGACGGAGAAAGACCGGAGATTACGGCGGTGGCGGAGGATGCAAACTGCATGCCCTTCACGCGGACCTGGAGATAGTAGGTGTCAACCACGGTAGAGGCCTCTGTGCGGACAACTACCAGGGTGTCGTGGGGGGATATGCGCACATTCTTCTCATTTGCAACGAGGAGGTGCTCTGGTTCATAGTGGATGTTGACGTTCTCGTAGTCTTCTTCGGCCTTGGTGCCGAAATACTTTGCCTTGACGGCATCTGAGACTTCGTCGGTGTAGGCAAGGATGGTGGATTCCGTGTTCTCCTGGGTCACCTGCGTGGTGGGGGTGTCGAAGTTGTATACCAGGAAGTTATAGTCTCCGTGGCTGATACCGAGGCTTCCCATGAATACCTTGTTGCCTCCCTCATCGATTTCCGTAGAGGATATGAAGCTCTGGGTGAGGAGTTTATCTGTCTGTGGGTCATAGACAAGGACTCGCATGAGATCCGGATCCAGCTGGGAAAGTTTTTCTTCCCAGAGGGATGTATTGGTGCCGTAAAGCTTTACGGACGTACGGATATTGGCGTTGACGTTGGTAACAGTTTTAACGTCTACCTTGATGGCAATCCTCACTGCACTGCTGGGCTCTTCCAGAGGCCTGCGGTGGCAGGCGTTGAAAGTACCACAGAGGATGGTGGCGGCCAGAAGTATGCGTACTATTTGCTTAGTCATGGCTCACCTCCTTTTTTGTGGGGAAATTGATAGGAATCACCAGGCTTACCTTAGCTTTGGTGGGATATAGGAAGTAGTTGTAGAACGTGCCGTCAAGGGCAGGATCATGGATAAGCTTGGAGTAGTCGTCCGTAGGAATATAGTGTCTGTAGGGAGACTGCATATAACCAAGTGCAAGGCTGAACTCAAGGTTTGCTTTCTTGCGCCTGCCGATGGGCATGGAATAGCCGGCAGAGACGCCAACGCTCCACATTTCTCCCTGGTAGTTAACGCTCTTGTCCAGCTGGAAGTCGTATTTGGCGCTCATGACATAGGGGCCTACGAAGAAGCCGCGGAGTTTTTCCGTGCCGATTGATTTCCAGGGCTTGAACCAGAAGCGGCCTTCTACACCGATCTCCCAGTACTGGAAGCAGTACTTGTTACCGGTTTCCCACCAGGGGAAAACGTCTTCGGCCATAACTGAGAAGCGTTCTCCGATGGGAACTTCAACTTCAAAGTTAAGGGCGGTTACGGCGTCGAAGAGGAGGTTGGTCTTGAGCGCCACAACGGTGTTGTAGTTCTTTGCCTTAGGCTGGATGTCCTCGATAACCTCAGGCGTTACCGGAACTACCGGCACCACGGGAACCACAACTGCAGTGTCCTTGGGCTCTGTGACGGTGGTGGTGTCTGCGGGAACAACCGAAGCAGTGTCGGTGGGAGCCGTCACAGTGGTGTCGGATGCGGCGGGGACCACGGACTCCTCTGCGCCGGTGGCTTTCTGGCCGATACCGGTGCCTTCCTCAACATCGATGCTGGCGATGCGAGCGTAACGAAGGTACGGATATTCGTCCGCTGCGCCTTCAACTGCGCCCTTGTTCACTACGGTGATCTTGTTCTCATACTCGGGGAACATGCCCACAATGTAGTTCTTCAGGTTTTCTGCGCGGTCTTTGGCAAGACGCTCATTTCCCTTTGCGGGGCCTTCCGGGGAGGCGGTGCCCTCAATTACCATGCTGCCAACCTTGCCGGACTTGAGGAGGCGGATAATCTCCTTCATGGATTTGTCGTTGCCCATGTACTGCGGACGGATAAAGTCTTCGTTGAGGGCATAGTAGACAACAGGAAGGCCATCTTCCACGGTGGTGGTGCGGACCTCTGTGGCGGCGGATTCTCCACCATTGAGGCTGGCGTCCGAGATTTCAGAATTTGCAAAATCTTTTTCAGAATCTGCAAAATTTTCAATTCTCAGCTCGATGGCGGCAAAGCGGAGGGACTTGAAATAATTTGCGTAAAGACGCTTGTACTCCGGCAGTGCGGTGAGTTCACGCTCCTTGGCGTCGGCTTCAATATCCTTGCCGATAATGGACAGGACGGCGCTGCGGGTGCTTTCACTGAGGCGGGAGTCGGATTCCACCTGGATGCGGAGATCTTCCCATGCCTCTTCTCCGGGACGCAGGGTGATTTTGCCCTGGAGCTGAGGATACTTGCCTTCCAGATATGCCTGCATGGACTTTGCGCGGCGAAGGGAAAGATTACGGTTGTAGGCAAGGTTTCCTTCCGGGGAAGAGTAGGAGGTGATGGTGAGGCCCTCCTGGGCTGCTTTTGCGGCGAAAGCAGCATTGAGAACGGAAAGGGCTTCCGCATTTCCCTGGTAGTTCTCCACCACAACGTCGCTGTCGAAGGGGAAGAGGACCTTCACGCGCGATACATTATCCTGCGCGCGTAAAGAAAAAAGGCCGCAGAGGAGCATCAAGACAGACACAAGCGCCATCCTGAGGATGGAGCCTGCGAAGTTTGCAGGAATGCTGTATTTTATTCCTTTAATCACTTTCCGGTGTCTGTTTTTGATTTTCCCTTTTTACTACGTAAACCTGATTTTGCTGCGGTTTGTGCACTATTATAGATGCAGTTTTCAGGTTTACTGATGCAAATATAGCATCAATATTTTATATTTCCAAAAGTTTTTACGGATTTTTCTCAAAATAATTTCAAATTCTTGAAAATTATTTCGAAATATTTGTAGAAAGTTCCGTTTGGCGCTACGTAGAGCCTATTCAGGGGGTGTATGAAAAAATAGGGTTTCGGATGAAATCAAATCGCAATACTGAGTCCTGTGAAAAATGGGCTGGGGGGGGGTATTAAAAGAATCGGCAAATTTTATCTTTTTGAAATCTATTTTGAAAAGAAACTGTAATTAGTTAGATTTTTTGAAATTTTGTATATCCTGGTTATTTCTGATGAATATTGTCTTTATTATATATATAATATAAGGTGTGACCGTACCATTTTCCAATTTCCGTGCCAATTGTCTCTGTTCTCTAGCGGGCCGTCTTAAGACGCCCTTCACAGGGCCTTCGGCAGGGGGTGTTTTTATGTTTTTCGTCACTCCCTGTTAGCCGAGCTGTCGCCTGAACGCCCTGATTCGGGGATTTTATTCAAACAAAAAGTTTTCAATTGTTTGAAAATAATTTTGGATTCTTAAAAAATTGTCCTATATTTGCACTGTAATACTAGAAATAAGCTAGCCCTATGAAACCGCTACCTATAATATTGGCCATTTCTGCAGTGTTCTCCATGGCCTCCTGCATGAAGATCGATGACTCCATGTCGCTTCCCGGCGGCGGCAACACCCAGAAGAAGGTTGGATTTGACATTAATGTCACGCGTGAAGGCCAGGCTATCCCTAGCGGCAGACGTGCCCGTATGAACACAAAAGGCGCAGACGTGTCGGATCCCGGTGAGGCCACCATGTCCTCAGACATTCCTTTCGGCCTTATAGGTATTGACTATGAGCACGGGGCGCTTGTTGTAGACAATGAGTCCGTGTATTCTACTGGTGATTCATACGGAATGTTCATGGATTCCATGATGTGGGACGAACTTGACACAAAAAACGTCACATTCAGCGCTTACTACCCTTATGTGCACAACGTAAGCTATGAGGACAATCTTGAATCTTATTCTATTCCTTATAGCGTAGAGGAAACCAGCGCAGGTCCCCTTGTGTCCAAAACGGTAGAGATGGCCGTGGCTCAAATGAACATGATTCCCCTTGAGTTCCAGCATATTACCAATGATATCGGCTACTGTGTGTGTGACGTTACCCCGGCTCCGGAGCTCCAGGGACTGATTCACCTTAAAAAGCTTATCGCACATAACGTTGCTTCGGCCGGTGTGTTTGTCAATGACGTTACCCTTAGCCAAGGAATATGGCACCGCCAGGGCTATTATAGGAATGTGGTTGTGTTTGACGGAGATGCCAAGGTGGGTGTAGGCTCTGAGAATGAGAAGTTTGTGGGATATGATACTCTTGAAGACCGCATGGCCGACTCCCACAGGTACTATTCCATCCCCGACGAAATTGAGGTGGGAAAACAGTACGTGGAGGTTATTTACGACGTTGAAGGCTTCACTCTGAACGGCTTCTACTATGAACCTCTGACACACCAGCAGGCAAAATACATGCTTTATGGCTTGTTACCGGACAATGTGTTTGTGTACGGCCGCCAGTACACCTTCCATATCGGCCTTGATCTTAGCAAGGTATACTCTGAAATAACTTTTGCCCCTTCTGTTGGAGACTGGGAAACCAAAATTTACGAAAATAACGACAACTTCTAGATGAACCTCTCCATATTACTGCTGTTCCTGCCGGCATCGGCCTGTCTCTTCTGGATAATGATGAATTTCTTCGTGTCCAGAAGGACAAGCACTTTCTGGGTACTCACGGCCCTGTCGGTTGTCCTGATGCTGTTTTTCGTAGCAGACGCCATTTACGCCACTCCGGGGATGTCCCCGGATGTTGTGGTTTACAGCCATCTCTTAACGATTTTCACGGGCCCGTGCGTGCTTCCGCTCATCTGGATGTACTTCGACCGCCTCCGCAATCACAGGCGTTTCCGCCCGCTGCAGTTCCTGTGGGTTCTGGTGCCGTTTTCCCTGGTTTTCGCAGCCCTTGCCCTAACAAGTGTAATAGGTAAGGAAAGCGTTGCCGCCTTCCTCACAGACCTTTACGCAAAGGGACCTACCGTAGCGCCCAGCTACAAGGGAAGCCTTGTATGGTATTATTATGTATGGGCTTCGGTGTCCTTCAGGATTGCCGTTGCCCTGGAACTCATTGTGGCCCTTGTGTACTTCCTGGTGTATTACTTCAAGGGTAAAATCCGGATTCCTCACATGATAGGCTTCCTTCGCAGCGGAGAAAGCATAAGGGTCCTGGAACTCCAGCTTTTCAACATGATCATCCCCGGCATCTTTGTTCTCACAAAGGTGGCCATCTTCAAAAATGTGCTGGAGGCATATCCCTGGATAGCCATCGCCCAGTCCATTTTCATAACTTTCGGCTTCTTCGTGTTCATCTTCTGCGGCCTTTTTGGAGAAAAGGAGAAGATAACCCTTGTCCAGGCCAAGCACATAATGCTCTACAATTACAATTCGGCCATCAAGGGCCCCATCATTGAGATCATGATGGAGGAACTCCTGGACGATGCCGAACAGGACGCACTTATCCGTTTCCGTGAGAAGGTGGGAGAGAACATCCAGCTGGACGCAATGACCCCCGGGGAAATAACCGCCGTAAAGGAAAAACTCTTCTCCTCCGTGGCGGGCTCCTGGGACGACAGCCTCCTCACGCGTTTCCAGAACCTCATGGTCAACGAGCAGCTGTTCCTTCAGCCCAGCCTGAGCCTCCAGGACGTGGCCGAACGCCTTCACACCAACAAGACTTACATCTCCAAGTTGGTGAACAATACCTATAATCTTGGTTTCCCGGAACTTCTGAACACCCTCAGGATAGATTACGCGGAGCAGTACCTCCTCAATCACCGGGATGCAAAGCAGAGTGAGGTTGCAAAGGCCTGCGGCTTCCACAGCGCGTCGTCCTTCAACAACATGTTCAAGAAAATTACCGGCGTAACGCCTAAGGTTTGGCTTGCATCAAATGACAGACAGAACAATGCATAGTGAAGGTGGCCTGGACCTTTCCAGGTTCAATATCCTTATAGTGGACGACGCTCCTCTCAACCGCCTTGTGGTTCAGAAGATGCTGGAGCAGTTCAACTTCAATGTCCGTGAGGCCGAAAACGGCCTTGAGGCCATGAAGGAATTCTACTACCTTACCCCGGACATTGTCCTTCTGGACATCATGATGCCGGTGATGGATGGCTTCGAGGTCATAGAGGCCATAAGGGAAAATCCCGCC
>DGXO01000067.1:3004-9946 GCA_002395605.1 Bacteroidales bacterium UBA4230 | reverse complement strand
AAAGGAGTGGCCAGATGCTATCTGGTCCACAATGTTCATTTCGAGAGTGGGAACGCTGACTCCATCATATTCCATAAACGGAGGTTCCGAGATAAGGCGGCCAACATAGATGAAACCTTCCAGCTCTATGGATAAACCTTGAACTTCTTCCAGCGTCAAAACTTTTTTGAAAGACTGCTGCAGGGCCGATGTTACACCAGGAATATTTGTTTTTGGCACAAATAGCAAAAGAGTACGTCCACGTTCTTTGATACAGAAATCCATCCCCTCAAAATGCTCTGTCAGGAATTGATTGACCTCTTGCATCCATGGAGAGATCACTACCTCATACGTGGGTTTGGGCACTGTTGTATACAGCCCCTTCCCGATTGAACTTATTTCACCACTACGCTCCAGTGAGCGTATTTTGGCATACACGGATGTCATTGGAACGCCCGGCATAACAGAAACAAAATCTGCCACAGCCAGTTCCCGCTTACTTTCCAGCAGCGTTTGGACACCATTCATCTGTTCTTTGTACTTCACGGCACAAAGATATTTATAAATCGGCAATAATCAAAATATTTTGCCGAAATATAAAATAGTATTAGCGCTGCCCTTAAATAGTTTGTTTTATTTGAAATAGCTTACTTTAACATCGAAGAAGATGTTCTCCTTGTCACGGCGGGAGAAGGTGAAGGTGCCCTGCTCGCGGCCGGTGAGGATGTCAATCAGATAATATGTCTTTCCTTTGCGGGCCCAATAGAGCGGGTCCGGGGGCCAGCCATAAAACTTGGCGGCCTTCAGTTCATCATAACGCCTGGTAGTGAGGAGGTTACAGTACTCGTCCATAATGGTAAAGCCTTCGCCGGGAATGCGCACAATGAGCCGATGTTCGTCCGGTCCCTCCCCCATTTCAATCTGGGCGTAGTCCAGTTTGATGTCCGTAGCCCTTTTGCCGCTGGGAAGGAACAGCACCACGTCAAATTTTCCGTCAGAGGCCGTGCCGGAAACCTGTTTGTAGCCGATGATAAAGCGAAGATAATCTCCCGTATTGGAATTCCAACTGGAGCCAAAGTTCTGATACTCAAACGGAATAATCATCTGTCCCTTGGCATTCATGACGCCCCAGGCATTTGCATAAGGCGTAACGCCGTCAAATGCTTCGGCCTCTGTGAATGGCTTTTCCCGCACACTCACCAGGCGGTTCCGGTACTCAAGCTCGGCCCCAACGAACATACGCCCGCCAACGGCATGGCGGCAGATGGCCTTGCGAAGGCCCTCCGGGGTCATATTCTTCCCCTCCTGAATCTTCTGGCGGAACTCTTCATCGGCCAGTGGTATCCAGTCCGGATTCTCCTTGGCCGTCTGATACAGCAGGTAGGTGTCTATCCTGTCCTTCAGGTTCAGCCACTCCTCACTGTAATAATAATCCTCCGTGAAAACAGCCTTGCACGGCGGGTTCCAAGCGTCCTTGGGGAACAGGTCCCGGGCATCATATATAACCAATGTCTGGGCCGGAATGGCTCCATAGACAAGAGCGCATAACAGTGTGATAATCAGCCGTTTCATAGTTTAATTTCTTCCTCGTCTTTGTAAACTGGTTTCTGCTTCCACTTCCCTTTCCGGTTGATGACTCCCCACAGGCCTGTGGCGGCATCTCGGGCAGGGGCCAGTTCTCCTTTTTCAGTCTCCCGGAAGATAATCTGGGCACGGTTTGCAAAGCTGAATTTAACAGGTACGCGCACCCTGCCGGTGGAGTCAATCATCCCCACCAGATTTCCCTTGCGTACAGATGTCCAGGGCCGATAATCCTCGTCCACGGGATTGTCATAGATATTGACTTTATAATAGCGGTGGTTGTTGAAGTTGAAAACATCGTTCCACACGCAGGGAATGGCCAGACGGCCTTCCCGGTTCACAAAACCCCAGCGGTCACCAAAGTCTTCGCTGGACGTATAGCCCACGGCCGCAAAACCGTTCCGGAAGTCCCGTACCCGGTCAAAACCCCAAATCTTTTGGCCAATCACGTATTTGCGAAGGTTCCTTTTGATGGTAAGCAGGCGCTCGTCAGAAAAATCGGCAGGATCCACCCCCGCATTCCCGGACCTAGCCTCATCCTTCAGGTTATGCACCTGCTGCGACACCTGCCGCTTGCTATCGGCCTTATTCTTGTCAATTTCGGCCAATTGACGGCGAAGGTCCGCCTTTTCTTCCTCGCTGATATCCTGTTTCAGCATATCCTGATACATTTCCCTTAACCCTTCCCAGTAGGCGTCCTGCTCATCCATTGCTTCTTTTGCATCCATCCCTTCCACCATCTGGTTGGCATCATACTGCATCCGCTGCATCCACAGATCCGTGTACAACTTGGCAAGTTCCAGGGCACGCTGTCCGTCCCGGGTCCCGGTATCGGCCCAGCACCAGTGCAGAGTATCGGCTTTGTTCACCAGGCCGAGTTCTATGGTACTGTAACGCTCCTGCGCCGCGGCGGAGAGAACGCCGCAGAGCACAGAAACGGTCAATAGCGTGCCACGCAAGAATCTACGGAAACATGTCATAACCATCTACTTAGGCAGGGTCAGTTCCAGCAGATGAGAACCCGAGGAAAGGGTTCCGTCTTCACCGTATGTTTCTGATTTCACAGTTCCAACGCCGCGGGCATACCAGGTTTTGATGGTGCTCTTCACCGTCATTCCGGCCATCTCGGCCGTGTACTGCCGTTCCACCACATAGCAGTCATAGGTGCCGGCGGGAACGGTAACCTCCTCACGGGCAACCACTTTGTGGAAGGTGGTGTTTTGCGTCATGTTGATGTTCCCGGCTTTTACCTTGGCTTCCCCGGTGGGCAGTTCCAGGCCCACGGCCAGTCGTTTGGGAAGGGCGTAACCGGCTCCTTCCACGGAACCGGACAGATTGCCGCCCATATCCATGAGCACGTCTCCATCCCTGACTGTGGCCTTGATTTCCACGGGTTTCATGAACTTTTTCCCGTTGAAGTAGATGGTGGTTACCTGGGTGATGCTGTAGCTTTCTCCGCTTTTCTCCACTTTGGTCACCTCAATCTCCGACTGGGTGACTTCCTTGCCGTTACGGTCCGTATTCATGTAGCGCAGCTTGGCTCCCTGCGTGGTGCAGGTGAAAGGGCTCTGTGCGGCTGCCATAAGGCCGATGCAAAGGAGCGAAAGGGTAAAAATGACTTTTTTCATATCTGATGGTTTATAATGATCCTTGGGCTGCGCCAAAACTGGCCGAAAAAATGTTGAATCCTTTTACGCCCACGCCGGCATCGAAGGTTACGGTAGAACGGGCGCTGATGGGAACTACGGACGAGCCGTACCACTTGTTTTTGTACGAGGCTTGTTTGACGGTATAGGTGCCACCCACGCTGAAGTTATTGGCCAAAAAACCGCCCGCTCCGGGAGGTGCGGCACTCACACTCCCGCTGATGGAACCGCTTTTTTCCTTAACATAGGAAGAGGCTATTACATTTCCGCGCCCGTCGGTGACCACCTGTTCTCCTTTGCGCTCTCCCAGCTCCGGGGTGAAGGACAGATGCCCCTTGGAAGCCGCATCCTGTGCCAGGGTTGTCACGACATCCTTGGCGTAGGACTTCCCGGATTTGACTTCCCTGAGCTCCGTGGTGGAAGATGCGCCGGTTTCCATATTATACACTTTATTGATGGAATGGTCGGGCGAGTCGTAGAGAATATGTACCCTGTGGTGCCGGTCTATTCCCAGCTGGAAACTGAAGCAGCCGACCCTTACGCCCACGAACGGAACCGGCTCCCGCTGGCGGTTGAGGTCGGCTAGTCCGGCAGCCCGGAGCTTCTCGTTGGAGTCCCATTCCAGATAGCGCCGGTTGCGGGTACGGGTGAGGTAGTCCTGATATTCCTGCTCCTGCTCGCGCAGTTGGGCCAGTATTTCTTCCCCTAAAGAGGCGCCACCGTGCTCCAAGTTCACATCGCCCTGCAGCGTAGCCAGGTAGGAAAGCTCACCATATTCGTAAATGGTTGCAATGTCTTTGTCAAAGCGGCTCTGGATATAGGCAAAACCCACGTCGTTGCCGATATAGATAAGCCCGGTCTTGATGTCTTTGGCATAGGCCTCCAGGGCCGGTCTCATCAGGTGTTCCCAGTTGGCAAGGTGGATACGGACAGAAGCATTGACATATTCCTTGCCGACAAGGTACGCCTTTTCCCCGTACTTTTTAATGAGGGTGAGATCAACTACGCCTTGTTTTAGCTTTCTTTCGTGTTCTTCTTCCATCGCTGCCCATAATGCCTCCTGCGCCTCATGGTAGCGTTTTTCATAGGGCTCTGTTTCTTTGAGTTCTTTAATCTCGGCTTTGTAAGACGCCTCCAACAACTTGATCTGGTGGTAGAAATAGGCCAGAAGGGTCATGTGGAAGGCACGGGAATCCGGCTGGTAGGTGTCTCCGCCCGTCATCCCTGTATATTCCGCAGGATATTCGCTGGTCTCAATGGGAATCTTGATGCTTTGGGCTTTTTCTGCGAAGGCATTATCTGCGTCAAGCAGGCCCTCCCACCCTTCTTCTCCTTCAAATTCCAGCGTGCCGGGATTGACCGGATAGGGAAACTTGTCATCCTGGGGTTCGTCCGCCCAATCACGCCCGGCACGAATAATCTGCCGGAAGTACCGTTCTTTCCCGTCCAGCGGAGTAGGCAGTTTCTTGAAATTGTCCGGAATGGACGCTTTGTTTTCGAGGTAATAATAGTAGAGTTGCTGCATCTGGGCGATGAGCGAATTGAACTGCCGTACGGAGATGCCATTCCACACGTCCAGAGCGCTGCGAAGCACGTAATCCACTGCCTCCAGCTGGCTCTCCGTCGTTTTTTTCTTCAGTAGCAGGGTAGCCTTGAGCTGAAGGGCCAGGCCGTAGTCCGGATCTATAGAGAGCGCCTTGTTCAGGAAGGCCTGGCAGTTGGACTCGTCCCCAAGCTCATAGTGACAGCGGGCCATGTTGGTTGCCAGCATCACATTCTGATTGTCCTGCTTCCAGGCTTTGTTCAGGTAATGCAGGGCACTGCCGTATTTCTGCTGCTTCATCAGGCATGCGGCG
This sequence comes from Bacteroidales bacterium UBA4230, assembly GCA_002395605.1. Classification (GTDB taxonomy): domain Bacteria; phylum Bacteroidota; class Bacteroidia; order Bacteroidales; family UBA932; genus Cryptobacteroides. The sequence goes on along the minus strand of DGXO01000067.1, from coordinate 4,884 downwards.
TAATTCATGCAAACCAGCGGGTGGGCATACAGCTCGGCCGCAGCGGCCCCCTGCTCCATGATTTCCTTATTCATCTTATTGGTTAAGGAAAGCATGGCCAGCTGGTCGCTCAGTTCCATGATGTAGAGTGGTACGTTGAGGCCGGCTTCATCGGCCAGCATCAGATATTCTATCATCCGGTTCACTTCCGGGGTAAGCGGCTCCTGGGCCTTGGCGGGAAGGCCGATGACCAGAACCGTTATCAAAAGGGCGAAGTATCTTTTCATGGTTCCGGTCATTGTTTAGGGAGAGTAATATCCAAGTCGTCAAAATACGCGGCTTTCTCAAAAAGCCTCACGCGGTCGCTGCCCATATTCCCGGCGGGGGCAAGGATGTATTCCTGCTGCCACTGGCCGATTTCAGCAGCATCGGCCTTTTGTGCAGCGCCCCAACTGCCGTTCTTGTACGGGTACTTGACAAAGCCGGTACCCTTGGGCTGGATGCACCAGCCGCTGCCGTGGCCGAAGTCCATGTCTCCCCCGTCGTCGGCGAGTTTCAGGAATACAGCGGTATCCACTTTTCTCACGCTCACATACCAGTTCTGGGGCGTTTGAATCCAGATGGTATAGGTCTGGGGAAGGTCGTCTGCAGCGGCCTGCAGGTTGGCCGAAGCCGTACCCTGAGGCTGCGTAATACCGGAGCCGAGGGGTTCCTGGGCCGGGGCTTCAATATAACCGGCTGCGTAGACACCGCTTGATGCGAAATCTTCGAACAGCATCCACTGATGGGCTGCCGAAAGAGAAGTACGGGCCTTCTCCAGTTTTTCCAGCAGTTCCCTGGGAATGGTTTTCTCCTGCGCCGCGGCAGAGAGAACGCCGCAGAGCACAAAGAGGGTTAAAATAACGTGACGGAAGTTCATCGGGAAATCTTTTTATAGTGCTTCCAGGCCAGGGTGGCGTAACAGTAACGCTTAGTGCGGGCCGAGGGGATGAAGGCGTAGTGGAAGTGTTTTTCTGAGGCATGTTCCCGCAGACGATCCAAATCTCCGTAGCCGGGGGCAGCCCAGACTACGCCGCGGTTGTAGGCGGTGGCGGCAAGGCAAACCTGCTCCTTAAGCGGCAGAGTCTCAATACCTTCCTGAGTACGCTCCCCTTTTTTATTATAGGAGCCGTAGGAGGCATACAGCAGCCTCAAAAACACTCCCACGTATATCACCTGCCACTCTTCTTTCTGCAAGCGCGAAATGCGTATGCGGCGCGCGGTGGCATTATCGGCCGTGTCAAACCATAGCTCATACTCCCGGGCAAGGCCGCTTCTCATCCAGGCCTTTTCCATTTCTTCAACAAAGGAAGGTTTCATCTGGAACAGGCCGATTGAAAAGTCCGGCCCTCCGCCCGTGGTGATGTAGGTGCCGTAGTTGGCAGCCGTCTCCAGTGCGTCCTGAAGGCGGGAATAGCGTTCCACTTCCGGCCACACCACGGACTCCGCCACCAGGGGGTCAACGTCAAAGGAGCGCCACGTATCGTAGGCGCTCCCAGGTATGACTACGGCCAAAGCCAGTATTAGAGCATATAGGTGCAAAGCACAAGCTGGTACTTGTAGTTGCCGTTGCCGGTGTCTTCAGTGGCCTCGTGGTACCACTGGAGCTTGTTGCCGGTCTTCTTCCATGCGGTGGGGAATACCTGGTCTCCTTCAGGCATCTGGAGGAAACCACCCTCGGCATTGTAGAAAACTTTGCGCTTGCCGTCAGAGGAGGTCCAGCTGGCGCTCTTGGGTGAAGAGGCGTCCTTGCGCTTGCCGTTGAGCTTCTGGAATTCCTCGTCAGAAACGGGGCTCCAGCTTCCGCCGGAGAAGTGGTAAACCTTACCGTCCTCATCCATTGAGTAGATGTGCTTGCCGCT
>DGXO01000067.1:2585-2854 GCA_002395605.1 Bacteroidales bacterium UBA4230 | reverse complement strand
GCGGCACTCACATTAATCTCACGCACGATTTCCTCCTTGTACATCTTGGGATAGTCTGAAGGGAACTCGCTATAAGCCTCGGCCAGGATGTCACCGGCCTGGATAACAACGTTGAGCGGCTCACGGTAAAGGGCGCACTCAGGGATAAGGCCGTCCTCAATGGCCTGACGGTTGATCTTGATAATCTTTCCAAGGGATTCCTTGCGGGCGTTGAAACGCTTCTGGACGTCCTCTACCCACACCTTTGCAGCGCGCTCACGATAGCTCAT
>DGXO01000067.1:0-2447 GCA_002395605.1 Bacteroidales bacterium UBA4230 | reverse complement strand
TTCTTGATTTCAATGAGTTTCTTGCGCTCGGATGCGGCAAAGTTCACGTCGGCCGTAGCGTCCTTGAGATCATAGCAAGCCTGGATATCCTGCATGTACTTGGACATCTTGACCTGCATGTCGTTAAGGCCGGCGGTCTTCTGGTTCATCTTTTCCATCATGTCCATAGCCGAGCCCATTCCGCCCATCATTGAACGGGAGCTCTTCTGCTGGGCAAGCTTCTGCTCTTCCATGAAGCGCTTCTGGAAGGCATCGGCCTCCTTCTTGAAGGAAGGATCTTTGGCCGATTGGGCTTTCTGATATGCCTCCATCTTCTTGTTGCAGGCCTGCATCTTGGGACTGGCTTCCATATAGTTGGAAGAGGTCATCTGCTCACGGGCGGCGGCCTTCAGTTCAGACACCTCAAGACCCATATACTTGCGAATATCGGAAGCATTGCGGTCATAAACCTGGAATGTTGCCTCCAGGGACTTCTCCGACATCATCTTTACGGCGTCGGCCTCGCTCATATTCTCATACCTGGCGGCATCGGCCTCAAGGGCGCTCACGTCAAGGTCTCCAAGGATTGACTTCTCAATCTTCTGGGAGACGCGCTCCTTGTCTGCCTCCGAGGCATTGTCGTCTGTGAGGATGGCAACCTCCGCGTCTGTAAGGCCAAAGGCCGATTTGAGGCCGTCGTTGGCCTTCTTGCGCCACATTAGGGTTTCCGCGTCCTCGCATGTTGCGTCCTCATTGAGTTCTTCTGCGCGGATGGTGACGGCCTTGATGGCTTTGTAATAAGCTATCTGATTGGCCTCAACGGGGTTAATGAGTTCCTGGGCGCTTGGCACCTCAGGGAATTCATTCATCAGAGGAATAGGGAATTTGGCCGATGAAGGGGTAACCGGACCGTCCCAGCCAAAGGTGCTGGCACGCTTTGCAGGAAGGGCCTGCTCTCCGGTGACGACATTGACGGAATTGGGATCATCATTATCCCGACCGGCCATCTGGGACATTCCTTCAGGGATCATTCCCTTCATGGTTTCACCAAGTGAACCGCCAATGGCGCTTTCTGCTTTCTGCTTGATCTTGTCAAGGAAACTCTGGGCCTGGGCTTGGCCGCAGATGAGGGCCAGGGCGGCAATAATTATGGTAATACGTTTCATAGTTTACTTTTTAACGAATTCAACCCTACGGTTCTTGGCGCGGCCTTCGTCCGTGCTGTTGGAGGCGATGGGAACGTGGGAGCCCTTGCCCACAGGGGTAAGGCGGGCCTGGGCAATGCCCTGCTCTACCAGTGCAGCCACAATGGCCTCCGCACGTTTCTGGGACAGAGGATCGTTCACTTTGTCGGAGCCGGTTGCGTCACAGTGGCCCTGGACCTCGAAGGAGATGCCGGGATTATCCTGCATAAGCTTTGCGATGCGGCCTATTTCCACCATTGACTCAGGCTTAAGGTCTGCCTTGCCGGTTTCAAACGTGATGGCATATGTGATGATCTTGCCGTCTGAAGAGAGGCGGTCATATAGCGGAACGGCGCCCTTTGCCAGACGGATGTTCTTGATGAAGAAGCGGTCTTTTGCATCACAGTTGGAGACAGAACGGAGGATCATACTTGTAGGCCGTGCCATGTTGGGCAGATTCACCATCCTGACGCCGTTCACATAATATTTGAAAGCGCGTTTGTTGAAAGACGCCGCCACGTGGAGCCATTTGTCGGGCTCAACTAGCTTCTGGACGTTATCACCCGGAGTTGTTCCATGCCTAAGGTCTCCAGCGGGCGTATAATAAGAATAATCCAAAGTTGGATTACCCTCAGTCCCGGCGAATTCATTAAACGCCGGATTTAGGGCGACAAAAACGCAATAGTCGGATTTTTCTTTTGAACGGAGCAACAGGTCTATATGGTCATTGTTGCTGGATCCGCCAGTGGGATTGGACCAAACATCAAATTCTACGGTGAATTCCTCCGGCAGATATTCCTCCTCCTTCATCAGCGGAGCGATATCCGTGAACCAGCCGGAAAGCTTGATGGCCTGATTGCCGTCAATGGTCATGACTTCGCACTCTTCTCCACCAAGAAAATCCCAGTGACTAGGGAACTCTCCAAGGCGTTCTCCCTCTACCGGGTCTTCAAAGAAAATCTCATCTCCCGGGACAAAGTCGCTCTTGGCGTACTCAGAAACCGCCTGCTTCTTGGGCTTGGGAGCAGGAGCGGCTTCTCCAGAGGGCTTCTTGGCGCCGCAGTCGTCACAGAAATTGCCTGTGTTGCCGGTTTTACCGCATTCCTCGCAGGTCCAGGCAGCGCTGGCGGCGGGTTTTGCAGCGGGAGCTTCAGAAGCGCCGGGCTTCTTTGCGCCGCAATCGGCACAGAACTTTCCGGTATTGCCGGTTTTGCCGCATTCCTCGCAGGTCCAGGTGCCGCTGGCCTCCTGCTTGGCGGATTCATCGGCCTTCTTATCCTTCTT
>DGXO01000012.1 GCA_002395605.1 Bacteroidales bacterium UBA4230 | reverse complement strand
AGCTACCGACTGCTCTACTCCGCGGTTTGGGAATGCAAAGGTAAGGACTTTTTCCGAAAAAACAAAACTTTTCTTGAAGAAAACCCCTTCTCTTTACTTTCCAGCTATGACTTTACGGGCTTCTTCGGGGTCTATTCCACGGAGTTCCAATGCCTTATCCTTGAGCCTGTCAATTTTTTCCTTGTTCTCAATCACCTTGTTTTCTATGAACACTGAAACGCTTGAAAGGACATAGTACACGGCCGTCTGGATTGTCATGGCCCTTATTTCAGGAGCAATGAGGGCAAGGGAGCCTCCGGCCGTATTGAGGTTTATGAAGGCGCGGCACCCGAACGTGGACGGGAAAATATAGCTCACATACCTCCAGAACTCAGGTATGGATGTCTGCGGCCATGAAAATCCCGTAAGGAAAAGACATATAGGAGACACGCTTAGAAACAGCACGAACACGGTTTCCCTCCTTGTGATAAGCGACGACCACGTGAACGAGAAGAATATGCAGTCCACCACAAAAAACACCAGGAGGACCATTATGTCCGTCCACTCCCCTCTTTGCGGAAGGGAGAAAATCCATGGAATCAGAAGGGCGATGATGGTGCCCGTAACCATGTATATGGAAAAATATGCCGCGCCTCTTCCAAGAAGCACCCGGCCTATTCCCAGCCCCTGCAGTTTCCCCGGCATTGAGGCAAAACTGCGGTTCTGTTCCCTGAGCGTTCCGGCAAGGAGCGACTCCCCGTAGAACATTGTCTGCTGAATCACAAGAAGGAGTGCGGCCGAAATGAAGAAGATGGTATAGGAGAAAGGCTTGTTGTACGGCAGGCTTTCGTCCGAAAGCACCGGCTGAACGGCCTGCCAGGCCGCCTGCGCATCCATCCCGGACGCCGTGTACCTTTCAAGCTGGATCTGATGCATTTCATCCAGCATCGTGAGGTTTGTCCCCATGGTGAGGCATTTGTAGTAGAGGAAACTGGACATGTCGGCATAAGTGGATATGACGCCCTGCTCCCCGCGTACAAGACGGCTGTCGAAATCCCCTGGAACATAGATTATCCCGTGGACAGTCCCCTTTTGCATCAGGGCCTTGGCCTCTTCCATAGATGCGCAGTAGATGAGGATGTTACACTCCCTTGTGGCATCCACTTTCCGGATAAACCGGCGGCTGTAGGCCCCGCCAGAATTGTCCACTACGGCAACGTCCATTTCGTCCACGGTACCATTCATGTAGATAAGGTTGTAAAGGACAGGATAAAGCAGGCCGCCCACAAAGAAAATGACCATCACGCCGGAATCCGAGAAGATGAGCCGGAGTTCGTTCACAAATATTCTGTACCAGTTCCTTACCCAGGTACCAAGGTAACTAATTCCTTTCATAATCCTGATATTTATATGCGTGGCCCAGCCTCCCTATAAGCGTGAAAGGCAGGAACAGGAAAAGCAGAAGATGCACCGCCTCCTTCCACCAACCGGCGAATCCGCTGCCCCAGATTGTCTCCTGGACATGGAAAAGGTAATAGTGCCTTAGCGGGAAAATGGCACTGAAACCCTGCACATACGGAGGCATCGCCTCAACGGGAAGAGAGAACCCTGCCAACGAGAATCCCAGCACGCTTATAATTGCGCCCACACTTATGGCAAGTCTCAGGACCGGGAACAGTTCCACTATGAAAAGCCCCATGGCCTCCGACGCGCTTACAAGGAGAAGGATATCCAGGAACATCCAGAAGATACTTCCCTTTACCGGATATTTCAGCCACTGGAAAAGCAACATCTCCAGGGTTATTCCAAGCACTGTGAAAATGATGTTGTATGGCACCAGTTTTCCCACCAGCGCCGTCACCATCGAGTCGCCTGCCGTTTTAAGGAGATGCTTAGATGTTCCATACTTAAGCTCGGATCCCACGGCATATATCGTAATAAGGATGACTATCATCTCAAGGATACCGGGAAGAAGCACTCCGTTAAGGTAAACGCCGTAATTCACGGCCGGATTCCCTATCTGGTGCTGGTCCAGAACTATTGGCTGGATTTTGCCCATTATCTCCCGCTCGTTCATTCCTTTAAGGCGCATCACCTCCCTTTGGACCGCCCCGTTTGTGAGGTTTACCATGGTGAGGATATCCTTGTATGCCAGAGCCCCTCCCACAAAATAAAGGGAGTTCACATAGTAGCCGATATGGGGTTGCCGGAAAGACTGGACATCGGAATTGAACCCCTCGGGGATAACGATGTACGAGGTTATTTTGCCAGTTTCCATGTGTTCCCTGGCAAGATGGATGTCGTCGTACCACACGGTCTTTCCAAGCTGGGTGGCGTCCAGTTCCCTTGCAAACATCCGGGAAGTCGAGCTGTTGTCAAGGTCTACCACCCCTATGGGAAGATCATGCGGGAGGCCGTCCTTCATGAATGTAGTATAGAACGCCGCATTCACAATTAGCACCCCGACGGACGATAGGATATACACCGGCCGTTTAAGGATAATGAGAAACTCCCGTCGGAGCACTTTGACAAACTTTCCTGTCATTTTCCAGATTCAACTGTCATTATGGCGCTCATCCCCGGACGAAGCCCCGGTATCTGATAATCCGGACGGGCCCGGACTTCAAAAGTACGCGTATCAAACTCACCGGTTTCGCGTGTGGCTTTCCAAGTAGCATAAGACTCCCTGGCCGAAATATAATAGACCGTGGCCGATATCCGCCTGCCGTCAAGTGCCGGGATAGTAAGGTCTATGCGGTCTCCGCTTTGCATGCCGTGAAGGCGGTCTTCGCGGATATTGAATGTAAACCACATGTCCGAGAGATCCTCTATGGTCATAATGGGAGAACCCTGTCCCACAAGTTCGCCAACTTTGGGGTAAATGCTTGCCACAACCCCGTCACATGGGGATGTAAGGCGTATTTCGTCCAGATACGAATTCACAAGTTCCACGGCGGCGTTCGCCCTTTCCACAAGTGCCACGGCGGCGTCCTTATCCTCCTGACGGGCTCCCTTTACGGCCATTTCCCACTGGCTTCTGGCAGCACGCGTAGTTGCCTTTGCAGCCTGGTACTGGGCCAGGACTTCGTCGTATTTCTGGTCAGAGACAACCTTTTCATCGTGAAGGCTTTTTATCCTCTCGTAGGATTTCCGCATCACCTGCTCCCCAACCTTCGCCTTCTGGTACATTTCATAGGCTCCTGTAATCTGTTCGCTGCGGGCTCCGTTATAAGCCTTGTCCTTCTGGGCGGTAGCGGCGGCCTTCGCAGCAGCGGCCTCGGCTATCTTGGAGCGTATTTCAGGGGAATCTATAACGACAAGGGTGTCGCCTTTCTGCACCGTAGAGCCTTCATCAGCGCGGAATTCCTCTATTCGGCCCGGAACCTTTCCGGACACGCGATATTCCGTAGCCTCGGCTTCACCCTGGATTACGTAGGGCTTGGGCTTGGAGACCACATATCCCACCACTGAAACTGTGAGAACTATCACCACAAGGGCTGTTACGCCGATGAGGATATTGTAATTGCTTTTTTCCTGTTTCATTCTAAAGTAGTTTTTCCAAATTGTCGTATCCTTCCACGCTCCTCAGCTCCGACACCGCCGACTGGAGTTCCGCTCCGGCATCTATCCAGTCGCTGTGGGCGCTGAGCCACGCGGTATGCGCTCCAAGCACGGTGGATGTTGTCACCACACCGGCTTCGAAGCCTATGTTGGCCCGCCTAAGGTTTTCTTCGGCCACCTCAACGGCGCTCTCCGTCATCGTGAGTTTTTCCTTCGCTTCCTGAACGATGACTCTCTGACGGGCCACCTGCAGGGCGATGAGTTCCTTGGTCTCGGAGAGGCGGTCACGGTACTGACGGGCTTCGGCCTTGGCTTTCTTCACCTTCCAGATGCCTTCTCCGCCATGGCAGATGGGTATTTTCACCATTACCCCGGCCGACAGCGCACATCCCTGGAAATTATTCTGGAAGCCGTTGAAGCAGTTGGGGTTAGTGATGCTGCATGCGCCAACAAGAGCCACCACAGGCATCATGTCGGCGGCCGCTATCTTAACCTTCCTGTCATAAATGTCGGTCGCAAGGGTAAGGCTCTTTATTTCCGGGCGGGAGTCGTAGACATCTTCAATGCTTTTCCCGGAGAGATATCCCGGATCCGGGACGCCGTCTGCGGTTTCATCGGCAAGCACGATTTCGGTGTCAAGAGGAAGGCCGATTTTCTGGCAAAGGAGCATTTTTGCAAGCCCCAGGCCGCTTGAGGCCTTGCTGAGGAGAAGATCGGCCTCATTAACCTTCACCTTTACCTGAAGGACATCCGACATCGTGCTCACGCCGGCTTGCTCAGAGCGAATGACATCCTTCTCCATTTTATGAAGGAGTTCGGAGTAGCTGCGGGCAAGTTTTTCTTTGTCGGAGATGGAGACAATCTGCCAATAGGCCTTATCCACATCGGTGACAATCCCCTGGAGGCTGGTCTCGTAACGGCTTTCGGCGAGTTTTTCGGCCTTTGATGCCATGATTGTGCTGTTCACGATCTTGCCGCCGGCAAAAACGGGCTGCTCAACAATGACGGCACCTCCAAAGAG
>DGXO01000018.1:12416-15347 GCA_002395605.1 Bacteroidales bacterium UBA4230 | reverse complement strand
GTTGAGGACCAGTGGTACAAGCCCTTGAAAGACATTGTGGCCCTTTTGGTTAAGGCCGTTTCCAAAGACGCCAACCTTCTTCTGAACATTGGGCCCATGGCCTCCGGAGAGCTCCCCGCACCGGCATTGGAGCGTTTGCAGGAGCTTGGCGCCTGGATGAGGGAGCACGGCCACACCGTCAACGGCTGCGGCTCCACCGGCATCCCGCCGGAGCCCTGGGGCGTCACCACGCGCGATGCCAAACACCTATATATACATATACTGGATCCTTCGGCCCTCCCCGCAGACGGTATTGTCAAGGTAAGCCTCGGGCGCCGGACATTCTACCGGAAAGTGCCCGCCATACTGGATCCAGTGGACACAATTCTGGAAATTTTGGTCAATTAAAATATTTTTCTTATCTTTGCAGCCCATTTTGCGGGGACATAAGCCCTACAAGATGGGCTGTAACTATATTTTATTTATTAACAAACATTTATGCCTACAATTCAACAACTTGTCCGTAAAGGACGCGAGCAGCTTGAAGTAAAGAGCAAGTCTCGTGCGTTGGATGCATGCCCTCAGAAGCGTGGCGTATGTCTGCGTGTTTACACCACTACGCCTAAAAAGCCGAACTCAGCTATGCGTAAGGTAGCCCGTGTCCGTCTTTCCAACGCCAAAGAGGTCAATGCCTACATCCCGGGCGAAGGCCACAACCTCCAGGAACACAGCATCGTGCTGGTTCGCGGCGGCCGTGTAAAGGACCTTCCGGGTGTTCGTTACCACATCCTTAGAGGAGCTTTGGATACCGCCGGCGTGGATGGACGTACCCAGTCCCGTTCACTTTATGGCGCAAAACGTCCTAAGAAATCTAAGAAGTAATTTTTATCACCTTTAATTCTTTTTCAAAATGAGAAAAGCGAAGCCTAAAAAGAGGATTCTACTTCCTGATCCTAAGTTTCACGATGTGGAAGTTACCCGTTTCGTGAACAATCTTATGCTGCAGGGAAAGAAGAGTATCGCGTATTCTATCTTTTATGATGCCATCGACATGGTGGGCGAGAAGATGAAAGATTCTGACAAGGCTCCCCTCGATATTTGGAAGACCGCCCTCGAGAACGTGACCCCTCAGATTGAGGTCAAGTCCCGCAGAATCGGTGGTGCCAACTTCCAGGTGCCTACGGAGTTACGCCCGGAAAGAAAAGTTTCCGTCGCCATGAAGAACCTGATTCAGTTCGCACGCAAGCGTTCCGGACACTCTATGGCCGAAAAACTTTGCGCAGAGATCGTTGCCGCTTACAACAATGAAGGTGGCGCATTCAAGCGTAAAGAGGATATGCACAGAATGGCCGAGGCCAACAAGGCCTTTGCACACTTCCGTTTCTAAGCAGTTAGCTTCATGGCAAAGAGAGATCTTAAATACACCCGAAACATCGGCATCATGGCCCACATCGATGCCGGTAAAACCACCACATCGGAGCGAATTCTCTACTACACCGGTAAAACTCACAAGATCGGTGAGGTTCACGAGGGCGCCGCTACCATGGACTGGATGGTTCAGGAGCAGGAGCGTGGTATCACCATCACCTCCGCCGCCACCACAGCCTTCTGGCATTACAACGGTGACACCTATCAGATCAACCTTATCGACACTCCCGGTCACGTAGACTTCACCGTAGAGGTGGAGAGGAGCCTGCGCGTGCTTGACGGCACCGTGGCTACCTTCTGCGCGGTTGGCCGTGTACAGCCTCAATCAGAGACCGTATGGCGCCAGGCCGACAAATACGGTGTACCTAAGATTGCTTATGTTAACAAGATGGACCGTGTGGGCGCAGACTTCCTCGCATGCGTTGAGGAAATCAAGACCAAACTCGGTGCCACCGCCGTTCCCATCTGTCTCCCCATTGGTGCCGAAGACAAGTTCGATGGCATCATTGACCTCATCGACATGAAGGCCATCTTCTACGATGGCAACTCCGAGGAACTTGTCAACTACACAGAAGGCGAGATCCCCGCAGAGCTTAAGGGAGAGGCCGCCCGCTGGAGGGATATCCTCCTTGAGACCGCCGCCGAATGCGATGAGACCCTGATGGAGAAGTACTTCGAGGACCCCGATTCCCTTACCAAGGAGGAAATCATCGCCGCCATCCGCAAGGGCACAATCTCAATGCAGATTGTTCCTGCATGCTGCGGTTCTTCCTTCAAGAACAAGGGCGTACAGTTCCTCCTGGATGCCGTAATGAGGTATCTGCCTTCTCCTCTGGACAAGGGAGCCGTAAAGGGAACCAACCCCCGTACCGGAGACGAAATCTCACGTAAACCCAGTGCCGAAGAACCCTTCTGCGCCTTGGTGTTCAAGATTGCCACGGATCCTTTCGTGGGCCGTCTTGCCTTCCTTCGCGCCTACAGCGGTCGCCTGGACGCCGGTTCTTACGTGTTCAATACCCGCACCGGAAAGAAAGAGAGGGTTGCCCGTCTGTACCAGATGCACTCCAACCACCAGAACCCCATCGAGTTCGTTGAGGCCGGAGACATCTGCGCAGCCGTGGGCTTCAAGGACCTCCGCACCGGAGACACCGTGTGCCTGGAGGACAAGCCCATCACCCTGGAATCCATGGAATTCCCGGATCCCGTTATCGGCATTGCCGTTGAGCCCAAGACCCAGAAGGACCTTGACAAGCTTGGCATTGCACTTGGTAAACTGGCCGAAGAAGATCCTACCTTCACGGTGAAATCAGATGCCGAAACCGGCCAGACCGTCATCAGCGGTATGGGCGAACTCCATCTGGACATCATCGTGGACCGCCTGCGCCGTGAGTTCGGCGTAGACATCAACCAGGGCGCACCCCAGGTCAACTACAAGGAGTCCATCACCAGCTCTTACCAGCTCCGTGAGGTCTTCAAGAAGCAGACCGGCGGCCGCGGTAAGTTCGCAGACATCATCGTTAACAT
>DGXO01000018.1:0-12291 GCA_002395605.1 Bacteroidales bacterium UBA4230 | reverse complement strand
GGCGGCAACATTCCTAAGGAATTCATCCCGTCAATCGAGAAAGGTTTCCAGAGCGCAATGCTCAACGGTGTCCTTGCCGGTTACGAGGTTCCTTCCCTTAAGGTAGAGGTCATAGACGGCAGCTACCACCCCGTGGACTCCGACCAGCTCTCATTCGAGCTCGCAGCCCGCATGGCCTTCCGTCACGCATGCCCCAAGTGTCACCCGGTACTCCTTGAGCCCATCATGAGCCTTGAGGTAGTTACTCCGGAAGACTACATGGGAGACATCGTAGGAGACCTCAACCGTCGCCGCGGACAGATTGTTGCAATGGACTCTACCGCCAATGGAGCACGCATCGTCAAGGCATACGTTCCGCTCTCGGAGCAATTTGGTTACGTTACCGTGCTGCGCACCCTGTCATCGGGCCGTGCCACCAGCACCATGACCTTCGACCACTACGCAGAGGTCCCTGCATCACTTGCAAAGGACATCATTGAAAAGAGTGGCTACAGAGTGTCTGACGACGAGTAAACCCAAAGCAAAAAGTTAAAAAGTAATTGATATGAGCCAGAAAATCAGAATCAAGCTGAAATCTTTCGATCACATGCTGGTAGACAAGTCTGCAGCCAAGATCGTTGATACAGTGAAGGCAACGGGTGCAAAGGTAGTAGGTCCCATTCCTCTTCCCACCAACAAGAAGATCTTCACTGTGAACCGCTCAACCTTCGTTAACAAGAAGAGCCGTGAGCAGTTCGAGCTGGACTCCTATGTCCGTCTTATCGACATCGACGAGTCCAACGCAAAAACCGTAGACGCTCTCATGAAGCTTGAGCTTCCCTCGGGCGTTGAGGTAGAAATCAAAGTGTGAGGCTAGTCCTCACCCAAAGGCCCCTTAGCTCAGCGGTTAGAGCAGCGGACTCATAATCCGTTGGTCCTGGGTTCAAATCCCCGAGGGGCCACTTCCACAAGCCGGCATTTCGCCGGCTTTTTTCGTGCACCCTGCCCAGCGTAATACGTTTTTCAAATATTTGATATATATTTGTAGTATGATAAGTAGTATCGTAGCAGCGTTTTTGTCCGCAGTGCTGTATATGCAGGCGGTACCGTCCGTTGTTTGGAAAGCGGCGGTAAATCATACGGAGAATGACCGTTATCAGCTTGTTGTAACCGGCCAGATAGACAGTAAGTATTATGTCCATCCTATGAAGGGCCCTTATGTGGGTACGCTTCTTAGTGTGGACTCCACAGACCGGGTGTTCCTGGACGGCAAGCCTGTGGAAGAGTACACGCCTTCGGAATACAAAGGCGAGGAAGTGGTTACTGGAACGTATGTTCTCCGTCAGGATTTGCAGATAACAGGCTCTGAGAGCGTGACGGTGGACGGCAGCGTCACCTGGAGCGCCTGCAGCGGGGATTTCTGCGAGATGCCGCAGGATTATGAGTTCTCGGTTCCCGTTCAGATTGCCGGTCAGGCCGGCAATGACGCAACCTTGGCCGGCAATGATGGTGGCGTCATGACCGGCTCCGACCGGTCATCTCTTTGGAGCCTCATCCTGGAAGCAATCCTGTGGGGCTTTGCAATGCTGCTTACGCCGTGTGTGTTCCCCATGGTGCCCATGACGGTGTCGTTCTTCGTGAAGCAGGAAAAGGGCGGGCGTTTCAAGGCGCTCATGTACGGCATTTTCATAGTGCTGCTATATACGGTTCCAATCAGCATAATCATCGGCCTCACGTGGCTCCTGGGCGGAGAAACCGTTACGGCCGACATCTTCAACTGGCTGTCTACCCACTGGCTCCCCAACATCATCTTCTTTGTGATTTTCATGGTGTTTGCGGCGTCATTCTTCGGCGCGTTTGAGATTACCCTGCCTTCAAAGTGGACCACTAAGGCCGATTCCAATAGCGACAAAGGCGGCCTTCTGGGCGTGTTTTTCCTGGCGCTCACCCTTGTGCTGGTCAGTTTCAGCTGTACCGGCCCCATTGTGGGAACTGTCCTTATCAAGAGCACCCAGGGCGAGTTCTGGACCCCCATGGTCACCATGCTGGCCTTCTCTATCGCCTTCGCCCTGCCGTTTGCGCTTCTGGCCTTCTTCCCGTCGGTGCTTAAGAAACTCCCCAAGAGCGGCGGCTGGCTCAATAGCGTTAAGGTGGTGCTTGGCTTCATAGAGGTGGCCCTGGGCCTGAAATTCCTATCCGTGGCCGACCAAACCTACCACTGGCACCTCCTTGACAGGGAAGTGTACCTTGCCATCTGGATCGTGTGTTTTACCCTCCTTGGCCTGTACCTTCTTGGGAAAATCCGTTTCAAGCACGACTCCCCGCTGGAGTACGTCGGCGTGGGCCGATTGGCACTTGTCATCATAGACTTCGCATTTGTTGTGTACATGCTTCCCGGCATGTGGGGCGCCCCCCTGAAGGCCCTCAGCGGCTACATGCCCCCGCTCCAGACACAGGATTTCGTGCTGGGAACCTACGCTCCGGCCAACCCCGCCCTTCAGGGCTCCTCTGTCATTCTGAGCGAAGCGAAGAATCTCACCGGCACGGAAGTCTCCCTCCCTCACGGCCTTACCGGCTACTCGGACCTTGAAGACGGCATTGCCGCCGCCAAGGCCTCCGGCAAGAAAGTGTTTGTGGATATCACCGGCCACGGCTGCGTGAACTGCCGTGAAATGGAGGCTCGCGTGTGGAGCGACCCCAAGGTTCTAGGCCTTCTTGCAAACGACTTTGTGATAGTGTCCCTATACGTAGACGACAAAACCAAACTCCCTGAAGAGAAGTGGGTTACAACCGAAACCGGAAAAGTTCTCAAAGATGTTGGCCGCGTGAATTCCAACCTGGTGCTCAACCGCTTCGGCGTAAACTCCCAGCCCAATTACTTCATTCTTGACGGGGATGGCGAAATCCTGAAAGGCCCCAGAGGTTATAATCTTGACATTGAGGAATTTGTTAATTTCCTGACTCTATGACAGATGAAGAAATAATTGCTCTTGTAAAGCGCGAAGTAAAGCCCGCATTAGGCTGTACAGAACCCATTGCCGTAGCCCTGGCCGTTGCCAAGGCTGCGGAAATCATTAATGACAACTGCGACTGCTGCGACTGCTGGCGTATGCAGGCCGATTTCCGGCTGGACATTGCGGTTAGCGGCAACATCCTCAAAAACGGCATGGGAGTTGGCATCCCCGGCACCGGCATGGTGGGCCTTCCCGTTGCAGCCGCCCTCGGCGCCGTTTGCGGGGACTCCTCCAAAGGCCTTGAAGTGCTCAAGGGGCTTACCCCGGAGGCCGTTGAAAGGGCCAAGGAACTTGTCTCAAAGGGCTGCGTACACATCTCCGTGGCCGAAACAGAGCACCTTCTCTATGTGAAGGCAACCGTTTCCGTGGAGGGCGGTTTCCAGGCCAGTGCCGAAGTAGACCCCCACGCCTACGCCGTCATCGAAGACGACCACGACCGCATAGTTGAGACCTCCTTCGCCGACAAAATCCTCATGAGCTCGGAAAGCGCCGCAGCCGCAAAGGAACATCGGCCGGAATCCTACGACCTTACGATAAAGGACATCTGGGACTTCGCAACTTCGGCCCCCTATGAAAGCATCTCCTTCATCCTTGGAGACAGGGAACTCAATCTTGCCCTGGCCGAAGAAGGCCTTCGCGGGGACTACGGCCTCAAGGTTGGAAAGGCCATCCGGGAAAACCAGGCAGAGGTTTTCGGGGACGATTTCCTGAGCTACGCCATGGGCATGACCGCCGCCGCCTCCGACGCCCGCATGGCCGGCAGCACGCTCCCCGCCATGAGCAATAGCGGCAGCGGCAACCAGGGCATCACCGTGAGCATGCCCGTAATTGCATACGCCTTAAAGTATAAGGTGGCCGATGAACCTCTGGCCCGTGCGCTCTTCCTCAGCAACCTTGTGGCAATCCACATCAAGCACTACCTTGGAAAACTAAGTGCCCTTTGCGGCTGCGTGGTGGCTTCCACCGGCAGCGCCTGCGGCATCGTGTACCTGCAGGGCGGCGGTTACAACGAGGTTTGTTACGCCATCAAGAACATGGCCGGCAACATCACCGGCATGGTCTGCGACGGCGCAAAGGTTGGCTGCGCCATGAAAGTGGCTTCAGGCGTGTCCTGCGCAGTGCAGTCGGCCGTCCTGGCCCTTCGCGGCACCTGCATCCCCTCCACTGACGGCATAGTGGAAGACAACGTTGAAAAAACCATCCAAAACGTGGGCGCCATCGGCTCTGCCGGTATGAAAACCACCGACAGCATGATCCTGGATATCATGCTGTGTAAATAATTACGCACCTAACGTAGCGACCATCACTGCCTTGATGGTGTGCATGCGGTTTTCGGCCTCGTCGAAGACAATGCTGGCGGGGCTTTCGAAAACGTCCTCGGTTACTTCCACGCCGTTGAGGCCGAATTTCTGGAAAACGTCTTCTCCAACCTTGGTTTCGCGGTTGTGGTAGGCGGGGAGGCAGTGCATGAACTTGCACTTAGGATTGCCGGTGGCGGCCATGAGTTCGGCGTTCACCTGGAAAGGCCTGAGGAGTTCAATGCGTTCCTTCCATACGGAATCCGGCTCTCCCATGGATACCCAGACGTCCGTGTAAAGGAAGTCGCAGCCCTTGACTCCGGCCTTAGGGTCGTCAGTAATGGTGATGCGGGCGCCGGTTTCTTCGGCAATCTTTCGGCACTGAGCCACAAGCTCAGGGGCGGGCTGGAGGGCCTTAGGGGCCACAATCCTTACGTCCATTCCCATTTTTGCGCCACCGACAAGGAGGCTATTGCCCATGTTGAAGCGGGCGTCGCCAAGATAGGCGTATGACACCTCCCTCAGGGGCTTGTCCACGTGCTCGCGCATGGTGAGGAAGTCGGCCAGGATTTGGGTGGGATGGAACTCGTTGGTGAGGCCGTTCCAAACGGGAACGCCTGAATATTCGGCCAGTTCCTCCACGGTCTTCTGGGCAAAGCCGCGGTACTCGATGCCGTCGTACATGCGTCCAAGCACGCGTGCGGTGTCCTTCATGGATTCCTTTATGCCGATCTGGCTGCCGGTGGGGCCCAGGTATGTCACATGTGCGCCCTGGTCGTGGGCGGCCACCTCAAAGGCGCAACGGGTGCGGGTAGAGGTTTTCTCAAAGATGAGGGCTATGTTCTTGCCCACCAGGCGGGGCTTTTCCGTTCCGGCGTATTTCGCCTTTTTAAGTTCTGCTGCAAGGTCCAGGAGGTACTCAATCTCTTTTGGTGAGTAGTCCAGCAGCTTAAGGAAGCTGCGGTTTCTGAGGTTATATGCCATAGTTTATTAAGGGATTATTCTGGTTTTTGAAATATTGCAGGCGTCTCCTCCGTTTTCCATGAAAAAGAGAGCGGCGCGCACTTTGGGGGCCATGGAGCCTTCCGTGAACTGACCTTCCTCAAGGTACTGCCTGGCCTCTGCTACCGTCATGGTCTCAAGGGCCTTCTCTCCGGGCTTATGGAAGTTGATGCAGACATAGGGGACATCAGTAAATATATGGAATTCAGATGCTTTCATCTTTACGGCCGCAAGGGCGCTGGCAAGGTCCTTGTCAATTACGGCTTCCACGCCGGTTCCGTCTGCCAGCACGGGAATGCCGCCGCCGCCAACGGTAATCACTATGTTGCCTTCCCTGGCCAGTTTTTCCACAATGCCGATATTGCTGACTTCCAGCGGCTTGGGAGAAGCCACCACCTTACGCCATCCGCGGCCTCCGGGGTCTTCGCGGTAAGTGGCGCCGTCCTGCGGAGCCTGAGGGTAATACGGCCCCACCGGCTTGGTGGGATTCCGGAATGCGGGGTCTTCGGCCGAAACAACCACCCTTGTGACTACTGACACAACGGGCCTGTCCATTCCGGCGCTTTCAAGGGCCCTGTGAAGGCCTGTTTCCAGGAGATAGGCTATGCCTCCCTGGGTTTCGGCCCCGCAGTAATCCATGGGCATTACGGGAAGACCGTAAACTTTGTTTCCGGCCTCCTGGCGCAGGAGTTCGTTTCCCACCTGCGGGCCGTTGCCGTGCCCGATTACAATGTGGTATCCGTCCTTTATCAGGGGAACGAGCCCGCTGCAGGCGCTTTCCACATTGGCCATCTGCTCCTTGTAGGTACCTTTCTGTCCGGCCCTTAGGAGCGCATTGCCACCAAAGGCAATCATTGCAAGTTTTGCCATAGTTTAGTCTCTTCTAAGAGGTAGGGTAGAGCAGCGCAGAAGGCCGCCCATCTTTGAAATTTCACGGTAAGGGACGGTTTCTACGGTCATTCCCCACTTTTCTTCCAGGTGCTTTTTCAGGCGCAGGAAATGCTCTTCCACCACCACGACCTCCGGAGAGATTGAGAAGATGTTGGAGTTCATCCAGTACATCTCTTCCGTCGTGAGCTCAAATGTGTTTTCCGGGCCGAACATCTCTACAAGGTGGTCTGCGTCCCTGGGGTTCAGGAAGCCCCTCTTATAAATGATGCACTTGTCCTGGCCCACGGGCATGAACGTGCAGTCAAGGTGCAGGATGCCCTCGTACGGGTCTGTGTCGCTTTTTCTGAGGTTGAGCGGAATGATGCGCTTCCCGGGGAAAATCATCTTGAGGTAATCCAGCGCCAGACGGTTTGTACGGGCGGTTTTTACCTGAGGGTAGTCCTCGAAGGCGTACTGCCCAAGGAAGATAGTGTCGTTGTAGAGCACCACGTCTCCGCCCTCCACATGCACGGTTTCAGGGAGGTTGTATATGTCCTTGTAGTGGATTTGCCTGTAGATGCTGCCGTATGCGTCAATCTCCTCCTGGCGGTCAGGGATAATGTTGGAGACAATGATTTTGTCGTCTATAACAAAGCCTACATCCCTGGCGAAAACCTGGTTGCAGTCCGGCACAAGGTCCGGTCTGTACACCGTGACGTCGTACTTTTTCAGGATGCGCTCAAAGGCGTTCATCTCGTCTATGATGTCTTTTTCTTCAGGGTACACCCCGTGAAGGACAGACTCATAGGATTTGCTGTCGAAGGTCTGGTCCAGGGTAGGCGTGCCGCCGTTTGAATAGGGCAGCCCAAGAACCACTTCCCTCAGGCGGGATGTCTCGTTTTGAACGTGCAGTTTCATACCTTTTTCTGTTGAAGTTGCGTAAGATAAATGCCCACAAGGCCCACTGTAAGGCCGCCCCACTGCACCCAGCTCAAGGTTTCCTCTCCAAAGATGAAAGCAAGGACGGCGGTTACAAGAGGCACCACTGCAAGGAACACGCTGGTGCGTGCAACACCCAGTTTCCCAATTGCGTATGCCCAGCTTGTGTAGGCCGTGGCGCTGCAAAGGAGGGCCAGCGCCAGGATGGGGTAAATCACCTGCCAGCTGAGGTACAGACCGGGCTCAAAACTCTCAATGCCCTTTGTGAAGAACATTGGCAGGAAGAAAACGCTGCCGAAAAGGAACTGGTACATCACTATCACAGACGGCGAGTATTCATCCGAGAGGGCCTTCGTGAAGGCAATCTGGCTTACCTCGGAGATTACGGCTATGAAAAGTATGCCTATTCCAAGCCAGAACATGGGACCGGCCTGGGTGCCTGTGTAAGTGACTATCCACAATCCCGCGATTGCTATGAAAACGCCAATCACGTTGAGCTTTGAGAAACTCTCCTTGAAGATGAGCATCCCCACTATCATT
The DNA here is from genome assembly GCA_002395605.1 of Bacteroidales bacterium UBA4230. Classification (GTDB taxonomy): domain Bacteria; phylum Bacteroidota; class Bacteroidia; order Bacteroidales; family UBA932; genus Cryptobacteroides. The sequence continues at coordinate 4,649 of DGXO01000018.1, read as the reverse complement.
GCGAAAATGGGGTTTGTGGCTATTATGAGCGATGTTATGGTGGGGGATTCCGTGAACTTGAGGCCGTAAGTTTCGGCAAGGAAATAAATGAACGGCATGCACAGGGAGAGAAGGAGGTATTTGATGATGTCCTTCCGCTGGATTTTCATCTTCTGCTTTGTGGCAAGGTTGATGATCCAGAGCAGCACGCCGGCCATGCACATCCTCACGGGGACAAAGAATTCCACGGGAATCTGAAGCGCCAGAAGGCGGTCGGCCCAAATATAGGACATTGCCCACAGGGCGACCGTGAGCATGGCGCAAAGATATGCGGTTAAAGTTTTGTTCATAGTGTAACAAATATAGCCATTTTCCTTCGGATTCGAAAGAGAAAAAGGCTAAATATGTCAAACTTGTTATTTATTGATGCGGTCCATGATGAGCGCTATGGCCCCGTCTCCGGTAACGTTGCATGCTGTGCCGAAGGAGTCCATGGCAATATAGAGCGTTATCATCATGGCCTGGAGCTGGGCGTCGAAGCCAAGGATGCTGCCAAGGACGCCAAGAGCGGCCATGATTGCGCCTCCCGGAACACCCGGTGCGGCAACCATGGTAATCCCCAGCATCATTATGAATCCAAGCATTGTGGGAAACTCTATGGGCATGCCCAGCATTATCATGAGGGCAATGGCGCAGGAGGTAATCTTGAGCGTGCTTCCGGAAAGGTGGATGGTGGCGCAGAGCGGAATCACAAAACCCGCCACTTCCTCTTTTACGCCGTTCTTTTTGGCGCATTCAAGCGTTACTGGAATGGTTGCGGCCGAAGAAGCCGTGCCAAGCGCTGTCATATACGCCGGAAGCATGCCGTAGAGCATCTTGAAAGGGTTCTTTTTGGCCACGATGCCCGCAATGCAGTACTGCAGCACCAGAAGCACCAGCGTCATTCCAAATATAATCCCTACCAGCACTATGAAAGACTTCAGCACTGGCCCCACTTTCCCCGCAGCGGTCATGTCCAGGAACAGGCCGAAGATATAGATGGGCAGCACCGGAATGATAACCTTCTCTATGCTCCTTACTATGATGGATTTAAGCTCCTCAAAGCCCTTTTTCAGCACTGTGGCGTTAGAGGTGGCTATACCTATTCCCAGCATGAAGGAAAGGATGAGGGAGGTCATTACATCGGCCAAAGGGGGTATCTCAATGGTGAAATACTCCGGGTACTTCACCTCCCCGGCGTTAAGGGCGTCCAGGCTTCCGCTGTCAATCACCGCAGGGAACAGTGTGGAACTGAATCCGTAGGCAAAGAGCCCGGAAAGCACCGTGAAGGTGTAGGCCAGCCCCGCCGTGATAAGGAGCATCTTCCCGGCCTTGGAACCAACTTCGGCAATGGCAGGGGTTACAAGCCCCACTATGATAAGGGGAATGAAAAAACGCAGGAGCTGGTTGAAGATGCCGTCGAAGGTGTTCATAAGCCTCACGGTCCAGCCAGGTGCCACCAGGCCAAGCACTACGCCAAGCGCAATGGCAATAAGGATCCTGACAATCAGCGGAAGTTTTGGGAGTTTCATACCAGCGACAATGCTACTTCCATCATGTCCGTGAACGTCTTCTGGCGTTGCTCGGAGGTGGTGACTTCTCCGGTGAGGATGTGGTCGCTGATGGTGAGGATGCCAAGGGCGCGGTTGCCGCTGCGGGCTGCGTTCATGTATAGCGCGGCCACTTCCATTTCTACGGCCAGCACGCCCATCTTGATCCAGCCTTTGGTGTTGGGGCTCTCCCTGTAGAAGAGGTCCGACGACACCACGTTTCCAACCATGTAGTGGATGTCTTTTTTCTCACAGAAATCGGCCGCCTGCCGAAGGAGCCCAAAGTCTCCGATAGGGGCGAACATGCCGTCCAGCTGGTACTGGTCTGCGTAGTTGGAGTCTGTGCAGGCACCCTGTGCAAGCACTAGGTCCCCGATGTGAAGGCCATGGTTGATGGCTCCGGCGCTGCCAACGCGGATGATGGTCTTTACGCCGTAGAAGTTGTAAAGCTCATAAGTATAAAGGCCGATGGAGGGCATTCCCATGCCGTGGCCCATCATGCTCACGCGTTTGCCATTGTAGGTGCCGGTGAAGCCCAGCATACCGCGTACTTCGTTGAAGCACACGGGATTGTCCAGGTATTTTTCGGCCATGAATTTGGCGCGGAGAGGGTCTCCGGCCATGATTACGGTTTCTGCAATTTCTCCGTATTTTGCTCCTATGTGCGGAGTGGGGGTATTCTCTTTACTCATAGTGTGTGTTATTGGTCATATGGTCTTGCAAAGATAGCAAACCAATTTGCATATAACAATATTTCTTCTGACCTTTGTTAAGACAAATAGTTCCTATGAAAAAAATTTTTCCTGCTTTTGCGGCCTTTTTAATAGTTCTTTCTGCTGTCTCCTGCCAGTCAGACGGCAAGGGGAATGATTCCTGGCGCAGCCTTATTGAAGAAAGTGACCGCCTTGCTGCCGGGCAGGACTGGGAACAGGCCACTGAACATGTCCTGAAGGCTTTATCGGCCCCGGACCTCACGGATGGCGGGAAGTCCCTCTGCCTCAGCCGTCTTGCCGCCCTTGATATAATCACCTGGCGTGACGCGCAAGGGTGGGAACACGCCCTGGAGGCGGAGCGCCTTGCCCGTGCCGTGGGTACGGATACCCTCATTGCGGCCGCCCTCCTCCAGAAAGGCCGCCTTCAGCTCTGCGGCGCCATTACGGAGGGCGAGGCCCAGGATGAAGAGGCCCTTGAGACCCTTCATGAGGCGCTTTCCTTCGCCTCCGGCAGTCCTTCCCTCAAGGCCGATATCCTCCTCCAGACCAGCCAGGCCTATATCGGCCTCAACCGTTTCAAGGACCCCATTGACAAGGAGATTTACGCTAAGGCAGGAGAGGCTATTGATGAGGCCGTGGCCTCTTCCAAGGACCCGGCGTTCCCTTCAAAGGCGCTGCCTTACTGGATGCGCTGGTACCGTCAGGGCGGCAACTGGAAGGACGGCATCGAGTGCTGCAAAAAGGTCCTGGAGGGCCTCAGTGATGAGGATTACCTCATGCAGAGCCAGTGCTGGAACAACCTTGTGATGCTCTATGCGCAGGCCGGGGATGTGGACAGTTCGGCATCGGCCCATCAGCAGTATGTCTACGCCATAGAGCATTATATGCAGAAAAAGGCCGATTCCCGCCTCCAGGAGATGGAAACCCGCTATGAGACGTCCCTCAAGGAGGCCCAGATTGCCCGCATGCGCATTTGGGTTGTGCTCCTTGTGGTACTTGCCGCCGCCCTTGCCGTCATCATGTACATGTCCATGATGTACACGCGCCGGATTGTGGCCTCGGACCGTGGCAAGGAGCAGCTTCTGAGGCTTATCTCAAAAGATCTGTCCAGCCCCCAGGCCGGCCGGAAGGTGTCCCCGTCAATCAGCGGGATGTCTTCCCTGGAGGACGAGGCCGCCGTCCTTGCCCGCTGCGAGGAACTCCTTGGAGAGGAAGACCGGGACGTAGCGGAAGATGTGGCCCTGTACATCTCCAACCTTGCCAGGGAGCGTTCCCGTGAGGTCAAGAAACTGGGTCTTACGGCCCGCGAATGCGAGGTGATACGCCTCTGCAGCGAGGGCCTTTCCAATGCCGGCATAGCGGGAAAACTGCACGTGAGCATTTACACCATCAAGAATCACAAGCAGAATATCTTCCTCAAGATGGACGTTCACTCCAACGCGGAGATGCTGAGCGCCGCAAATCAGCTGGGAATAATCTAAAAATAGTTCTTTCGGACTATATGGCAAAGACGGGTTCTGCCTATCTTTGCCCGTAAAGATTATTCTAACAACCCATAGCTATGAAACGATTCTTACTGGCCCTTGCGGCAATCCTCCTGGCAATGACTGCCTGTGAAGAAATTGAGATTCCAGCTCAGATCTCTGTCCCGGATACAGAGAGTATGGAAATCTTTAACACCGGTATTTCTTTCGAAGCACACAAGGAAGGCGGCGTACAGACGGCAAAGCTCTCCTTTGAAACCACCTACAAATGGAGTGTGTCCATAACAGAAATGAGCGGAGACTGGCTCACGGTAGATCCCATGTCCGGAGAGGGCGGCCCGGCTACCATAACGGTTTCCGCAACGGACAATACTGACACGGCTCCAAGGAGTGCAACAATTACCGTGACCTGCCTCGTTGTGAGCAAAACAGTCAAGGTGATTCAGGCCGGAGCGGAGCCTGCTCAGGATATTCCGGCCCAGAGTATCAAGATCACCCCGGAGGTGGTCACTGAACTGAAAGTTGGTGAAACAATTCAACTTACTGCAGTGGTTGAACCTGAGAATTCAACGGACAAGGTGGAGTGGGCTTCTCTTATGGAGGAAAACGCGACGGTTAAAGACGGGCTTGTGACTGCATTGAAGGAAGGTTACGCTTCCATTACCGCCACTGCGGGAAAAGCCAGCGCCACCTGCCGTATAACTATCAAAGCGGCCGATGCCATTGAGGGCATTACAGTCACTCCTGCCACGGTTACCATCAATGCAACTGAATCCACCATCCTCACCGCAACCGTGACTCCCGAGGGTGCGGAAGCCGTAATTGAATGGTTCAGTGACAATACTGACATTGCCACAGTGGAAAAGATATCCGACACTCAGGCC